>SVBZ01000020.1 GCA_015058575.1 Pseudoselenomonas ruminantium | reverse complement strand
TAGCTTTCCATAAAGGTATAGACCGGCATGGGTAAATCACTCCACCAAATGGGATAACCAAGAAATACAATGTCATAATCTTGAAAATTCGGTATTTTTGTAGCTAACTGCGGCCGCGCATCCTGTTCTTTTTCAGCTTTGGCTTCTTCGGTACATGCCCGATAATCAGCAGCGTATTCTTTAACTGTTCTGATTTCAAAGACGTCTGCTCCAGGAAGTTCTTCAGCAATCATATCTGCTAAAATATGCGTATTCCCTTTTTCGATATAGCCCACTTCATAGTTATCACCCTTGCGTGAGAAGAACGCCACGAGAATTTTCTTTCCTTTTGCTCCTTCAGCAACAGCCCCTGCATTTTCCGCCGCTACTGCAGGTGAGACGGCTTTATCGCTGAAAATACCACAGCCTGAAAACAACAGTCCCAAGGTTCCTATGCCGGTCAGCCGAATAAAATCTCTGCGTTTCATATTCATTAACCTCTTATAAGTCCTGTTTCTTCGTAATGACAAAGTGCTGCTCACGTTCTTTGATAAGCCATTTGCCATCCTGTTTCACGAGCTTATCCGTATAACGGATATAGTTGTCCGACACCACATCATGGCCGTTTTCCTCCATCACGAGCGCCGCCCGGCAGTAATGCACATCCGTGGCCGTATCGCCATCTACCGTAATGACCTGTTGGCCATTTTGATGGTGCGATGCCTTGATGCCCCCGGTAAAGGCGCTGAACTGTTTTTCCAAGGTATCGCGTCCATGAATGTCCATCGTGAGCTTATCGCCCATATAGACCATGACATGAACATCCTCAGTGAAATAAACCATCTGCGCCGGCACATTGCACTCCAGATTGGCAAAACCGTCAATAACCTCGCGAATCGCTTCTTTTGCTTCTAACATTTCCAGTGACATTTGACATTCCCCTTTCAGCGTATCTGCATTTCCTTTTGTTGATTTCATTATAGCGGTGTTATATTAGAATATCCAATTGTAAGTTTAGATTATCAATTTAATTTTTTTATTAAAGCATTGCATTTTCGAAGGCCGACCGCTATACTGCAAGTAAAGAACATAGGAGGACGCATGCATGAACACCAAGCAAATGGAATATATACTGGAACTGGCGCAGGTGCTGAATTTCAACCGCGCTGCTGAAAATCTCTTTATCTCGCAGCCCACACTGACCTATCAGATAAAGATTGTGGAAAACGAGATTGGTTTTGCCCTCTTTGAACGCTCCGGCAAGGGGGCTATGCTCACACCGGCAGGTGCACAATTTGTCGGCACCTTGCGCACACTTTACGGACAACTGAAGGAGGCCATTGAACAGGGGCAGAATTTCAGCGCCAAATACGCCGAAAGCATCCGCATATCCTTGCCGATTCGTTCCGCCATCTACTTTCTGCCACAGGTCATTGCGCAATTCAGCCGCAGTTTTCCGACAGTCAATGTCATTCCCAGCTTTGACTGGCAGCATGGACAGGAATCCTTCCTGCAAGGCGAACAGGACGTGACTTTTGCCATGGAATACACAATGAAGCGCGTACCGGATGTGACCTGTCACCACCTGTTTGACAGTCACATCTACCTGATTACCGAGAAAAATGACGCACTGACAAAAAAGCCGCTGGTTACGCCCAGCGACTTAAAAGGTCGTACACTTATGGTAGGCGGCGGCTCCCCGCCCGCTCTGCGTGCTTTGCAGCAACGTATGATTAGTGAAATTCATGTGGATTATTTTAACAGCCCTGACCACGACAACACACTCACCAATGTGGCTGCCCACAAGGGGGTATGTCTGGCACCGGGTTTCTTAAATGACCATAACGGCGAATTTGCCTGGCTTGACTTTGACAGCAATGTGGTCATCCCCTGCGGTGTCTACACCCATAAAAACGACAAGCGCCAATCCCTGCACGCCTTTATTGAGCTTTTACAGCACTTTTACCGTGACCAGCCGGATTTCAAGGTCTGACAGCATAATATTTTCTATACGCTTCATCCTTATGTCAATTACACAAATCTGCACACATGGTCAACCGCAATATCCGAAAAACCATAAGCTTCCGCTTTGGTGAGCTTGCCATTTGCAATCTCGTGAAGCTTTTCCAGCAGCATCCCGCCGCTTTCTTCAATGGTCTGCTCGCCCCGGATAATGCCCGATAAATCCACATCCATATTATCTTCCATCCAACTATACGTATGTTCATTGGCCGTCACTTTCAGCACCGGCACAATGGCGTTGCCCGTAGGCGTCCCTCTGCCCGTGGTGAAGATAATGACCTGACAGCCGGCGGCCGCCATGGATGTTACAGACGAAATATCGTATCCTGCCGTATCCATGACGATGGCCCCGTGCTTCGTGGGCGGCTGCGCCTGTTCTAACACCTCCACGATGGGACGGGTGCCGCCTTTGCGGATACAACCGAGGCTCTTTTCGTCAATCGTGGACAAGCCGCCCGCTTTGTTGCCCGGTGTTGGCTGACCAGCCCGGCAATCCTGCCCTGCGGCCAGCAAATGTTTTTCATAGTCCTCGCACACCCGGATAATCTGGTCGTGGATTTCCGGCGTGGCCCCCCGGCGGGCCAGCACATGTTCGCCGCCAATCCACTCAATGGACTCACTCATCATGGCGGACGCGCCCAAATCCACCAGCCTGTCGCTAAGATTGCCTACCGCAGGATTGGAGGCAATCCCGGAGGTAGCATCGCTGCCGCCACATTCTATCCCCAGCAGCAACTCGCTGATGGGGAATTTTTCTTTTTGCTGCAGCCCGGCTTCAGCCGCCATTTCCCGGGCAGCTCGCACAGCTTTTTCAATGGTCTTTAAGGTGCCGCCTTCCTCCTGTATGCCAAAAGAAACTACCGGCTTGGAACATATTGCCTGTATCTTTTCCCGCAATTTGGCATGGGGTACGGTTTCACAGCCCAAGCCGATGATAACTACGCCGTAGACATTAGGATTCAGGGCAAAGCCCGTAAGCACCTTCTGACTCATTTCCGTATTGGCCGCCACATCACTGCAGCCGGTGTTAAAGACGATATTCACCGCGCCCCGTACCTGACTGGCCACAATCCGGCAGGATTCACTGCCGCAGGCACAAGTGGGCAGAATCAGAATATGATTGCGAATGCCGGGGCGGCCTTCTTTGCGTCTGTAACCGTAAAATTCCATCTCATTTGCCCTCCTTGCCCATTACATACTCACTGGCGTAATCCCCGGGAATGCTGCGGATATTCTCATGCGATACCCAGCCGCCCTGCGGAATATCCTGCAAGGTTTCGCCGATGATTTCCCCGTACTTATAGACCATTTCACCCTTGGCGATAGATTTTAAGGCAATCTTGTGCCAAATGGGAATCGTTTCGACAGCCTTAACCTGAGCACTGCCACCGCCATGACAGATAACCATGTCCTCAGGTTGTGCCTCGCTGGTACAGGTAGCCACATTGTCCTTCTCGTCCAGCAGAATCGCTTTCTTTTCCATAACGCTCTCCTTTCGTCAAATGGCCTCATCCATATCCAATAAGTATTTCCCATAAAGCATATTCCACCGCGCCGGAGTCATATCCTGCTTTTTGCGCGATTCCAGTTGATAAATTTTTACCGCCCTATGCGTTCTTGCCATCATCTTTTCAGCAAAAACCTTCATTGCCTTTTTCATCGTCATTACCTCCCGCTGCACACTGTTTTTTTCTGTCTTCATCATAGCCTATTCCGCCCCAAATAAAAAACACTTATAATCGATTTATCTATTGAAAAAACCGATTGATTTCACTATGATGGAACTATCAGAAAGGAAGGTACTGCCATGAATATCCAGCAAATGCAATACTTCGCCGAGGTTTGCCGTCAGGAAAATGTTACCAAAGCGGCCGCCAGCCTGCATATGTCCCAATCCACTCTGAGCCTGTCCATGAAAAATATCGAAGCAGAAACCGGGCTGAACCTGTTCCGCCATGTAGGGCGCAATATTCAGCTTACCGCTGACGGGCAGGCTTTGTTTCAGAAAGTGGAAAAGATGCTAAAGCAGGTCAAACGCTTTGAAGCCAGTGTCAAAGAAATTGCCAAACGACATAACCGCCTGCAGCTGGCCGTGCCTTCACAGATTGCCACCATTATCCTGCCGCTGCTTTTGGGCGAATTTTTCCAGCAGCACCCGGAAATCCAGCTGGAAATCACAGAACCCGCCGGCGGCGCAGCGCTGGATATGGTAGAGCGTGAAGAAGTTGACCTGGCCTTTGTCCACGATGCCGAAGGACGGCCCAATCTCACCTTGCGCAAATTATCGTCCTGGCCCATCTGCCTCTGTGTTCCACGCAGCCATCCGTTGGCCGATAAGCCCAGCGTCACTTTAGCCGAAGCGGCCGCCTATCCCCTGGTGCTGCTCAGTCGTAAATTTATCCTGACCAAACGTGTACTGGCTGAATTTGACCGCCAAAAGCTCCAGCCACAGATTCTCCATTATTCCCCCAACCTTTCGAGCGTCTGGAATATCGTCCAGCAAGGCATCGCCCTGTCGATTCTGACCGGCAATGGCATTTTGCCGGATAGCGATCTTATCGCCATTCCCATTGAAGGACTTGCCCAAAAAGGTTTTATCGTCACCAAAAAAGGCCGGCAAATCTACGCGGACGAACGCTGTCTTATCGACTTCGTCCGGCGTAAATTTGCCGACGCTCCTGAACATATGAACGGTACACCATAAAATATCGCAGAATATATCAAAGTGGCCAGATAACTTTGTCTTTACCATTTTTAGGCAGCCAATCAAGCAGGAAGGCACGAAACTTTTGGCTGGCTTTCGTGAGGACTGTGGTCTTGTCCCAGACAAGATATACATTCTGCCCCAGGTCATCGCCCGTACCTAATGGTTTTACCACGATATCCGGATGGGGATTCAGCACGGCAGCGTAGTCATAGCCAAGATTTATCGCCTGATGCCGGAGAATCAGATCGGTGATGAGCATTTCATCGGCCGTTTCAGCGACCAAATCTACATGCAACCCCGGCAGCAGGATATACTTATCGATATTATGTCGAAAGCATTGATAAGCCCGCCCCTTGCTGACGATGCGTGCACCTTCCAAATCCGCATAGGCAATATTTTCTTTACCGGCCAGCGGATGCTGGCGATGAAGCCGTGCGCAGTACCGAGAAAAGAACAGCGGTTCCGCTGCGAAACGATTTTGGTCCGCTTCTCCTGTGACGATGGCAAAGTTGCATTGCTTTTCCAAAACGCCCTTCAAAGCTGCATCATCTGTCGTATCCACGGTGCTAAGAATAATATCCGGACATGCCTGGTGAAAATCCCAAAGGAACTCTGCCCCCAGGTAAGCCATTATATGGTCAAGCGCGTAGATAGTCACCACGCTTTTGGATTGTGAGGCCAATGTGCTCATGCTCGCAATGCTTCGGTATTCTGCCAGCAGCCGCTGCACATGCGGTAAAAGTGCATTGGCATAGTCAGTCGGAACAAGACCATGCGGATTGCGGATAAAAAGCAGCTGCCCAAGTTCCTCCTCCAACGTCTTGAGCATCTTGCTGACACCCTGC
>SVBZ01000019.1 GCA_015058575.1 Pseudoselenomonas ruminantium | reverse complement strand
CAGATACACTTTCTTCGCAGCGGAAGCAGCTGTCCGAACGCAGTGAGGGATGACCCGCAGCAAATCCCCCTCATCTGCATGCGCAGGTTTGTACGAACCGTCGCTCCCGTTACAAGCACATCGATGTAATTCATAGCTTATCGCCGTAGCTGTGCAGGCTTATCCAAACTTAGCAGAGGGCGGGGGCGGGTACACTTTCTTCGCAGCGGGAGCGGCTGCCCGAACGCAGTGAGGGATGGCCCGCAGCTACTACTAACTAGAACGACACGATGTATTGGCGTGCCGCCGGCCTGCCCGGCACATGTTGCTAGATACGTACGAAAGCCTCCATGCGGGTCATTTAGCGGGAGCGGAGAAAAAGTGCCCCCGCCCCCGCCCAAGCTGAGCTCTATCAAGGTTATTTTAAGCTAGAACTAGCATACAAACTGCAATTTAAAAATCCGCTGCCACTCTTTTCGTGACAGCGGATTTCTTTTCTTAATTATGAGCTATCGCAACGTCCTTTGCTGGTTCTTCTTGAAAAAAGGAGTACACCAGCCCAATAGCTGCACCGGTAAGTGCCGGCACCACCCAACCCATCGTGAGCGTGTAGAACGGCAGGTAAGCCGTCAGCAATTCGTTAAGGCCTGGAATCTGGATGCCAGCGGCATTGAGTCCATCGATGACAGCGAATACCAGCGTGCAGTTCATCGCTCCGCGATAGATGCTACGGCGCCAGCCGATAAGGCGGTCAAACAGCGACAGCAGTACGAATACGATAACCAGCGGATAGATACCTACCAGGAACGGAATCGTCAGCGCAATGATCTGCGTCAGCCCGATATTCGAAGCCACGAAGCTGAACAAGATACTGATAAGCAGCAGGCGTTCATAAGAAATCTTGTTCTTGAACAGCTTGTTAAAGAACCAAGCCGTCCCCGATGTAATGCCGCAGCAAGTCGTCAGGCAGGCCAGGGCGATGATTACAGCAACCAACAGATTGCCTGCCGGGCCGAAGAATATATCGATAGCTGCTGCAAGCAGCTGGCCGCCATTTTCCGAATGGCCGAGAACGCTGGCACTCGTCGCGCCGATATACGCCAACGAACCATAAACCAACGACATCAAAAATACCGTGATGAGACCGGCAATCAGGCAAACCTCACCGATGGCCCGATTCGACGTTACGCCACGCATGCGAATCGCATTGACAACCAACGTACCGATAGCCAGCGAAGCCAAAAGATCCATCGTCTGGTAGCCATCCTGGAAACCCTGGACAAACGGTGTGCCGATATAAGCTCCCGTTGCATCGAGAATCGAACCAAGCGGCGTTACAAAGGCCTTGGCAAACAGGATAACCAAGAATACCAGCAAAATCGGCGTGAGCATCTTGCCGACACGGTCAATGAGCTTATTCGGATTCAGGGCCAGATAATAGGATGCCGCAAAGAATATGGCCGTGTAGATGGCCTGACCTACGCCGAGATTATCAGCCGCCAGGAACGGGCGGATGCCAATCTCAAACGATACCGCGCCCGTACGCGGCATCGCAAACAACGGGCCAATCGTCAGATAGAGAATGACGAGCAGCATTGTCGCCATCCAGGGATATGTCATCTTACGGATGAACTCGATGTATTTGCCCCCCTGCAAGGCAATCGCCGTGATGCCTAAGAGCGGCAGGCCGACGCCCGTCGTCAGAAAGCCCAGCATAGCTGTGAACACATGGTCCCCAGCCGCCTGTCCAAGTGCCGGCGGAAAGATCAAGTTGCCAGCGCCAAAGAAAATCGAGAACATCATGAAGCCTACGGTCAAGATTTCTCCTTTAGACATTTGATTCATAATATAACACCCTTTTCCTTTGTAAGAAGACCGATTGTCCTTTTACAGTAAACATCGCAAAGCATAAAAAAATCATATCCCAGCCGACCGGACATGACCAAAAGCCCTGCTTTTCTAAAACGATAGGTGTATTATAGCATAAATGTACTTTACAATGCAACACTTTAACTCAATGTCTACTGTAAATGTGTAAACTTACACATTTTTTCTTTTTTGCCCATCCTGTGCTATACTAAAGAAAAAGATTACACGGCTACGAAGGAGGAATACATCCATGGCCGAAGAACAAGTAAGTCCCGCAAACGTCCCGTCATCCGATACAAACGAGCAAAAACTCGATCCTATCATCACTCAGCCGCACGGCATCCAGCAGCAGGTCAAGATGGAAATCGTCCGCATGATCCATAGTGGCGAAAGCCCTTTCGATATCATCTATCATGTTGCCAAGCGTCTTGAAGCCGTCTCAGGCGAGCCCGGCTATGCCAAATACGTAGAAGAACAGATTCGTGCAATCTATGGTCTGGCGCTCGAGCATGTCAAACCGATGAAAGACGAATTGCACGAGGTCGAGGAACGCCTCAAGCGCATTGAGAAGTCCTATGAAAATCCTGCCTTTACCGAGGAAGAACACATCCGCATCGGCTTTGCCATCAACCGGCATAAAAAGAACATCGAACGCCTAAAAGTCATGATCCAGAAAGCCGAGGCTGACCATGCCGATATGACCATCGTCAAAAACTGAAAACACACGCAAAAAAGGCTGTAAGAAAGTGCTTATCCGCATACTTTCTTACAGCCTTTTGGCTTGTTTACGATAATGAATTGAATTCCTGCTCCAATGCAGCAACCTCCTGCGGATTGATAGCCCGCAGGCGCTCCAGCATTTGCCGGAGCTGCTCGCGCTCCTCAGCCAGCGGCGTGACATCCTCCATGACCAGATACAACAGCGTACGCATCTGTTCCACGTAGATGATGCTGGCCCGCACGCGTACCCATAGCAGGCGGCCATCAGCGCAGTACCGGCGCAGCTCACATTCTTCGACACTCTTCGAGTGCTCAGCTTTACGGATAGTCTGCCAGAAAAGCTCGCGATCCCGATAATCGATGCGGTCTATGGTCGAACTGTCCGGGACGTAGACGTTGTCATGTGAATCGCCGAACAACTTGAAATAGCCATCGTTGGCCCGCAGGATTTCCAATGTGCCACCCACGAGCTCATACAGGCCAATCGCACCACCTGCACCATTGAAGAGCACAGTCAGCTGCGCTGACATCGTCATCATGTCCACTGTATCCTCCGGCCCTAGATGCACCGGCAATACCGCCTTGCTGCCGCCCTTGCCAACAAGCTCCCGATAAACCTCAAGCGGTACAGGCTTGGAAAAGAAATAGCCCTGTACGCATTCACAGCCAATCGTCCGCAAAAAATCCACCTGCTGCTGCTTCTCCACGCCCTCGGCGATGACAGGAATATGCAGCCACTTGGCCATGCGTACGACGGAATTCAAGATATTGCCACCACGGCCATTATCTTCCTTATCACTATCTGACAGGAACTGTAAATCGATTTTCAAGATATCGACAGGCATATCCTTGAGCATATTGAGGGAAGAATAGCCGCTGCCAAAATCATCCATGAGAATCGGGAATCCCCTGTGCTGTAATTCCTTAGTGATTTCAATGATCTGCTGCGGGTTTTCCACATAGGCACTTTCGGTGAGCTCGAGCTCCAGCAGCCGTGGCGGAATATCATATTTTTCAATGAGCTGTTCAAATACCTGCACGATATTGGGGCTATAGAAATCAATGCGGGACACATTGACAGAGATCGGCAAGACCGGCCGCCCAGCATCTATATCCTCGCGCAGGATCTGGCAGGCCCGCTCCCAAACATATTTATCGAGCTGATAGATAAAGCCGTTCTTTTCAAAAATAGGGATGAAACGGGCCGGCGATATAAAGCCCAACTGCGGATGCAGCCAGCGCACCAGTGCCTCGCCACCAACAATCTTCTCGCTCATGAGCTCGTATTTCGGCTGAATGTACACGAGGAATTCGTCACGCTGCAGCGAACTCTGCATGTTATTGACAATGACCTGTTCATTGACGATATTATCACGCATATCTTCGCCGTATTCACCACAGGCCACTACACCATTATGTGCCGCTTTGGCCAGGCCCATCGAAGCCCGGTCGATTATCGTCGTCACCGACAGGGACGTATCGCGAATCGTATAGACACCGAAATAGAACTCGATGCGGTAATCCAGGGCAAAGGTTTCGGCCAGCATCTGCAACGAACTTAACATATGATTGCGCATATCGTTATGCGTGGGATAACAGAGCAGGAAGTTATCGGCATAGAGACGCCCATAGACACAGGGCTCCAGCTTGATGCTCTTGAGGAAATGGGCAATGTAGCGCAACAGCTTGTCGCCTGTTTCCTCGCCGAATAAATCATTGATGACCTTGAAACGCGCGATGTTGAAGCGCATGATCTCAAATTCGGTATCGGGATTATCAGCCAGCACCTCAGCGGCACGGCGGCAGAAAGCCTTCTTATTATAAAGATTCGTCAGCCGGTCATGACGCAGATTATAAAGGAACGAAGCATGGGTCTGCTTGAGCGGCGACAGATTCGTGATTACCGCATTGAAAGTGCCAATGCCCGATTTCGGATCAAGTACATACCGTCCGCACTCAATACACCAGATATAGCTGTCATCGGCACGCCGCAAGCGGAACTCAACTTGATAACTGTCAGACTTCAGCAGCTGACGCTTGATTTCCTCACGGCTGGGTACAAAATCATGCGGATGCACAAGCCTCTCCAGCAGAATATCCTGCCCAGCAAACTGCTGGCCAAACGCCGGACCAGACTTGTAGCCGAGCATGCGCCAAAGCTCTTCACTATAATAATCGACAGGCAGCTCTTGATCGGGACGATACTGGACATAAGCACAATTGACATACGATGCCACCATATCCATAACCTCATCCATTGAGCCATCTGCCAGCTCCCCGCGATTGAGGATGCGTGAACTCACAGACTGATAGAGCAGCTCATGGCGCATATCATGCTGAAAATGCAAACCACAAATCCTGCGGCCGGCAGCAGTATCCCGGAACATCACGAGCACCTGATGCATATTGCGCATGCGATTCGTCGTGGAAAACACGAGATTGGCCCGCACCACCCAACCATAATCGGTAGCCTTTTCCAGACATTTCAGCTTAGTAACCCGGCAAGACTTCAGATCATAATACATCTGGCGCAAGCATTGCGAAGCTCCATCTTTTCCGGCCGCATAGCTGTCCGAATGAATACCAAACGCAATCACATCCTCCGAAAACATAGTCTCCAGCTCAGCAATGTCTCCGTATTCGTAGTAATCACGCAACAGCTTTTTCGTCAAGACAACTATCTTGCTTTGCTCCATCAACACTCGTCCTTTCGCGGATTTTACCAGCAGCATACCGCTTCCATTCATGTATGCTATTAATTACCATTAATTATAGCATAATTATCATACATTTGTGAACGAATGCTATATAAAGCCGCAAATAATTTTCCGCATAAGAAAAACCCTCCCGTCTCCGGAAAGGTTTCTCTTGCTGACATATTCTTTGTCTCAGTCTAATACATAGACTTCAACATAACGACGGCCAAAATTCATGGCCTCGCCATATGATTCCATACAAAGGTCGATGCGCTCGCCGCGGATTGCCCCGCCCGTGTCGGCGGCAATGGCTACGCCATAGCCCGGAATATATACACGCGAACCTAAAGGAATCACATTCGGGTCAACGGCTACCACACCGCGGGTTGCCGCGATGCCGGTTGCCGTGATGCCGCTGCCACCGCCATCGCTAGGCAGATAGGCAGTTGCCTCCATCGTATAGACATTGCGATAGACGCGCTGGCCCATCTCCGTCTGTACCTTCGGCTTCATTTGTTCTTCACGCTGCCGAGCCAGTGCCTGAAGTTTAGCGGCACTGTCTTTTACCACTATATCCAAGTTTTCCTGAATTTTCGTATCCAGTCCTGGAGCCGCTTCCACGTCCTCCAGATTATAGCCCAATTCGATCAGGGCGTCGCCTACGGTCTGCTTGCTGGTCATAACTTCCTTTTTCTGACCATTGTACGAGACAGTTACCGGGACCGCGCGGTAAACTGTTATTTTCGTGTTCTTATCATCGATCTTTTCCAAACGGAATTCATCGTTGGCGCTAAGTTTCACGCCAGCCCGAATAAGGATGTAGTCCGGGCTCGTATGGTTCGTATTCAGGGTAATCGTACGTCCATCCACGAGGACAGTCACTTGATGCATTGCCGACGGAATCGTATTGCGTGTGAAACCTGTCGTCATCAACATGAGTACTGCGAGCATCAAACACAGCATCAATTTTTTTTCTTTGCTATTAAATGTCACAAGTTTGGTTAAACTCATTAAAAGCCCCCTTCAAATGCTTGTGAAGAACTTTATGAAGTATACCATGTGAGTCATGACCCTGTCAAACCCACATGTCTCATTCTCCCACTTCAGGCTGAAAACAAGCTGAAAAATGGGACAAGAAAAGTGGTGGACACCACTTTTGTGACTTTGTCCACCACTTTTGTGAAAAAACATGATTTATAAGGGTTACAGGCCGTATAATTCCTCCGCATTGCGTGAAGTCTGTTCTGCCACCAAATCCACGGAAATCCCCTTGATTCCGGCGACTTTCTCGGCAACATAACGCACAAAAGCCGGTTCATTCTGCTTGCCACGCATCGGCACAGGAGCCAGATACGGTGCATCCGTCTCTACCAGCAGCCGCTCCAGCGGAAATCTCTGTACGATTTCTGGTAATTTAGCCGCATTCTTGAACGTCAACGGTCCATCGACACCGATATACCAGTCCATCTTCAGAAGTTCCTGCGCCATTTCCCAGCTGCCCGAAAAACAGTGCATAACACCGCGCAAGCCACGGCCTTCCCGCTTGAGGATGGCCAATGTATCGCCATGCGCATCGCGGTCATGGATGCATACCGGCAGATGCAGCTGACGGGCCAAGTCGAGCTGACGGATAAAGATTTGCTGCTGCAGCTGCCGCTTTTGCGTATCCTTCTCCCAGTAATAGTCAAGGCCAATCTCGCCAATAGCCACGACACGCGGCTGCTCCGTCCATGCCGCCAGCATATCGTCATCCTTCCCCGTCATCGGAAAAGCCTCTTCCGGATGGATGCCTACGCCGGCATAGACCCCTTCATAGGCGGCTGCGAGCTCAACGGCCTTAGCCGACGAGGCCAGTGTATCGCCCATATTGATAAGACGCGTAACGCCATTTGCACGGGCACGCTCGATGACTTCCTGTTCGCTGCCGGCAAATTTCGCATCATTGAGATGCGTATGCGTATCGACCAGCTCCATCATTTGACAATAGCTCCCACCGGCATATCGACCGAGACGACCTTGAGGTCATCATCCTTTGAAGCCGCGAGCACCATGCCATGCGATACAACGCCACGGATCTTGGCAGGCTTTAAGTTTGCCACCATGACGACATTCTTGCCAATGAGATCCGCCGGCTCATAGTGGTTGGCGATGCCCGATACAAGCTCACGCTGCTCGCTGCCAAGATCTACCGTAAGTTTCAGCAGCTTCTCCGTCTCAGGAATCTTTTCCGCTTTCAGCACTTTAGCCACACGCAGCTGCAATTTGCTGAATTCGTCGAAAGTGACTTCGCCACTGCTATCTTTTTTCTCTGCTTTCTTCTCTTTTTTCTGCTTGCCTGCCTTCGGCTGTTTTGCCGGCAGCTCTTCCTTTTCGACTTCGATGCGCGGGAACAGCTGCTCCGGCGTACCGACTTTGAGGTTGGCCGGCGTGCCGCCCCATGCACGGATATCGTCAAGCTGCACCTCGGCAAAAGCCTGCGGCAGGTTGAGCTGCTGCCAGATGCGCTCAGCTGTGATCGGCATGAACGGCGCAATCAGCACACTGATATGACGCAGCGACTCCACGAGGTTATACATGACGTTCGCAAGTTCCTGCTTCTTCTCCGGCTCTTTGGCCAGTGCCCACGGTGCCGTCTCGTCGATATATTTGTTGGCCCGGCTGATGAACGCCCAGACTTTCTTGATGGTCAGTGACAATTCCATCTTTTGCATGTTCTCGGTGAAGAACTGTACCGTCTCAGCCGCATCAGCCTTGAGCGACTTATCGATTTCGCTCTCTCCCTGCGGTGCGAGCACAATGCCATCCTGGAACTTGCCAATCATGTTGAGCGTGCGATGCAGCAGATTGCCAAGATCGTTGGCCAGATCGCTGTTGATGCGCTGGATCAGCGCATCCCGCGAGAAGTTGCCATCCTGGCCAAGATTGATTTCCCGCAGCAGGAAGTAGCGGATTGCGTCAGCGCCGAACTCATCGATAAGTGCAATCGGATCCACGACATTGCCCTTGGATTTCGACATTTTATCGCCATCGACAATCAGCCAGCCATGCCCATAGACTTTCTTCGGCAGCGGCAAATCAAGTGCCATGAGGATGCATGGCCAGATAATCGTATGGAAACGCACGATTTCCTTACCGACAAGATGCAAATCGGCTGGCCAGAATTTATTGAATTTCTCCGGATCATCAAGGAAGCCGATCGGCGTCAGATAGTTCGTCAGCGCATCGAACCAGACATAGATGACATGCTTCTCATCGATAGGAACCGGGATACCCCAATCAAACGACGTGCGCGAGATGCAGAGATCCTCGAGTCCCTGTTTGATGAAGTTGATCATCTCGTTGCGGCGCGATGCCGGCTGGATGAACTCTGGATTCTCTTCGATATAAGCAAGTATCCTATCCTGATAGTTGCTCATCTTGAAGAAATAGGCTTCCTCAGCCACTTCCTGCACCGGACGATGGCAGTCCGGGCAGCAGCCATTCTCATCGAGCTGATGCTCCGTCCAATAACTCTCACACGGAGTGCAGTAAAGCCCCTTATAGGAACCTTTATAGATATCCCCCTTGGCATAGATGCGGCGGAAGATTTCCTGGACCACTTTCTCATGACGTTTCTGCGTTGTGCGGATGAAATCATCGTTGCTGATGTTCAAACGCTGCCAGAGATTCTGGAAACCGGCAACGATCTTATCCGTATACTCGATAGGCGTTACGCCTTCAGCCTCAGCTTTCTCCTGGATTTTCTGTCCATGCTCATCTGAGCCTGTCAGGAAGAACACATCTTCTCCAGCCAGGCGATGGAAGCGGGCAATCGAATCGGCAATCGTCGTGCAGTACGCATGGCCGATATGCAGCTTGGCACTCGGATAATAAATCGGCGTCGTGATATAAAACGGTTTTTTCTCTGTCATGGAAAATGATCCTCCTTATAACAAACCCGCTAATGGTTCGGGCTTTCTTTTAACTTTTTCATTATAGCGCATTATTTCTGCTCTGTCAGCATGGCCTGATAGACATCACGGCGGCTAAGGCCAAGTTTTTTCGCAGTCTCCCGCATGGCCTGCTTCTTATCAAGCCCCTCAGCCATCAACTGCCGGCAAAGCTCAGCAGGATCAGCAGGTACCGCCTCAGCTTCCGTCTGCACCGTCTCCTCGCTTGCGCCCTCAACGATTATGACATACTCGCCGCGCGGATCATTGCCCGCGTAATATGCCAAGAATTCCGACAGCGTGCCACGGCGAAACTCCTCAAACTTCTTCGTAAGTTCCCGGCCCAGCACTGCCTGCCGGTCGCCAAGGCCCGTCAGCAGCTGCTTGAGCGTCGCCTTCAGATGATGCGGCGCCTCATAGAAAATCAGCGAACCCTCATAGTTTTTGATACGCGCCAGCGTCTCCTGCTGCTTTCTGGCTGTCTTGGGCAGAAACCCGACAAACGTGAACAACGTCGTATCAAGCCCCGAGCAAATCAGCGCCGACAGCCCGGCATTGCAGCCCGGCAGCGGCGAAACACGGATGCCCGCAGCAATCGCGAGCTCCGCTAAATGACTGCCGGGATCGCAAATACCAGGCAGCCCGGCATCGCTGACACAGACAAGGTCATGCCCCTGCTGGATGTAGGCGATAAGCTCCGGCCCTTTCGTGAACTTATTATGCTCATGATAGCTCGTAAGCTTCGTATGAATATCAAAATGTGTAAGCAGCTGACGCGTATGACGCGTATCTTCTGCCGCTATGAGTTCTACCTCGCCAAGCATACGCACCGCGCGATAGGTCATATCCTCAAGATTGCCGATAGGGGTCGCACAAAGGTAAAGCGTCCCGGCACCATTTGCTGATTCTGTTATCATCCATCTTCCTCCATGCCATAAATCCGCAGGATATCCGGCGTGTAACTGCCATCTTCCTTATGTACGATAAGCGGCGGCAAGACCTTAAGCCCGCCAGGTGCAGCGCCTACGACAGCCTCGACTAGCATCATATTCGGTGCTTTGCCATCCTTCGGCTGCACCATCTGCAAGCGTTTAGGCTCCAGCTGATGCTCATGCAGGCAAACGAGGATTTCCCCGAGCCGCTCGGGCAGATGCACCATCGCAAAGTGGCCGCCAAAGCGCAAAGCATAGCGGGCCGCACACACGACATCCAAAAGTGTTGCCGTGAATTCATGGCGTGCCCTGGCAACGCCTGACATCTTATTTACCTGTCCCTGCGCCACCGGCCGATACGGTGGATTGGCTACCACCACATCAAAAGATTCGGGCGCATAAAGCTCCCGAATCATGCGGTAATCCCCTTCACGGACAAAAATCTTGTCCGTGAGTTCGTTCATCCAAACATTGCGAGCGGCCACATCGGCCATGACCGGATTGAGCTCCACCGCATCGACACGTGCCACCTCATCGGCAATGAGCAGTGGAATCACACCCGTTCCCGTGCCAAGTTCCAGTACTTTCTGCCGGCTTTTCCACGATAAAAAGTGGGCGAGCAGCACCGCATCCAGCGAAAAGCAGAATTCCTGCGTATTCTGGATGATGTACCGCCCGCTCTTCATCAAATCGTCCAGCCGTTCATTCTCCTTCAGGCTGACGTTTCTCATTCCTTGTTTTCCTTGCCTCCGCCACTATTGCCGTTCTTCTCGCGATTGCCGCGCGGCCGGCGATCACGCCGGGGACGAGTGTTTCCGCCCTCGCGGTTTTTCTCATGCTCGCCACGAGGACGGCGGCGATTGTGTGAACCGCCATTGCGCGCATCCTTATCCCGTTCGCGGCTTTCCCGCCGGTCACGCGAATGACCATCGGTCTTGCGGTCGCCACGAGGGCGGCGGCTGCGCTCACGGCGCGGCCGCTCCTGCCGCGGCTCATCCTCGGCTTCCATACCAGCCAAGACTTCATCCACCACCGGCTCGGCAGGGATGACATTTGCCAGCGTCCCAGCGTCATCCTCATCTTTCTCGATGACATCCTCCCACGAGGCAACAATCGTACGGCTATTGTCGAGCAGGATGGTCGCAGTCCGGCGCTGCTGGTTCAACGAGATAACCTTGCCCTCACCCTCGACCGATACAACACGGCTGCCCTGTGCCGGCGCCGTGATCTTTTTCTGTTTCTTATGGCAGTTTTCACAATAGCAGTCGTTCTCATATTTTAGGCAGCACATCAGACGGCCGCAGATGCCCGAAATTTTCGTCGGATTCAGCGACAGATTCTGCTCCTTGGCCATGCGGATCGATACCGGCTCAAAATCGCCGAGAAACGATGCGCAGCAAAGCGGCCGCCCGCAGCAGCCAATACCGCCCATGAGCTTGGCTTCATCACGCACACCAATCTGCCGCAGCTCAATGCGCGTGCGGAATACCGCTGCAAGATCCTTGACCAGGTTGCGGAAATCGATGCGTCCGTCCGCCGTGAAGTAGAAGATAATCTTGTTCATGTCAAAGGTGTACTCGACCTCGACAAGCTTCATCGGCAGCTTATGTTCCTGGATTTTCTTCTCGCAGATGGCAAAGGCCTCCACCTGACGCTTCTTGTTCTCCTCGATGCGCTGAAGATCCGATGCATTGGCAATGCGGTGGACGATTTTCAGCGGCTGCGTGATTTCATGATCCTCTACCTCACGCGGTCCCAGCACCGTCAGCCCACACTCCATACCACGTGCCGTCTCCACGATAACATGCTGCCCCTGCTCGATTTCAAGATTGCCCGGACCAAAGTAATATATCTTTCCCGCCTTCTTGAAGCGGACCCCTATAATTGTCTGCACTGTTTTCCTCCTAATAAATCTATGTCAAATCGCGTATACGCAATAAGAATCCTTCCATCTGCAAGGGCAGGTTCACATTGGCCTGCAAACGCCGCTGTATATCCCGCACCAGCGTGAGCAACGCAAAGATGCGATGCTCCGAGAAACGCGGCAAAAGCTCCGCCAGCCGCTGCCGGCTATCCTGATGATAAAGCAAAGGGCTTGCACCATCCTCATAGAGCACCAGCATATCCCGCAGCATCATATTTAGATACAGGAACCACTCCGCCAGCTTTTCCCGTTCCCAGGCCCCGCGAGTCTTGGCTTGCTGCCAGACCTGTTCCAGTCCCATAGTATCGAGCTGCTCAAGGAACGCCAAGGCATCATCACGCAGCTCCAAACCACCGTTTTCATAAAGTGTCACAGCCCGGCCCAGGCTGCCATCGGCCAAGGCCGCCAGTTCCATAGCCGCTGCCGCAGGGATTCCCCTGTGCTTCAGCGCTGCAGCCATAGTCTCAGCCGGCAGCATGCCAAAGTTTACAGGCATACAGCGTGAAATGATGGTGTCAAGCAGCGAGCTGCGTGCGCTTGTAATCAGCAGGAATGTGACCTGCCCAGCCGGCTCCTCCAGCGTCTTTAAGAGACTGTTGGCTGCCGCCTCGTTCATGCGCTCAACCTCATCGATGAGCACGACCCGGCCAGCTGACATCGTTGGATAACGCGAAGCTTCCGTCTGCATCGCACGGATCTGCTCAATGCGGATAACCTTGGCCGCCTTGCCGCGGCTCTCTGGCAGGACTTCATAGTAATCCGGATGCGTGTCAAGCCGCATGGCCTGGCACGCAGCACAGTGGCCGCAGGCCACGCCGTTTTCCATAGGCTCGCCGCAAAGTATGGCCGCCGCCAGTGCCCGGCCTACCATCTTCTTACCAATGCCATCCGGCCCTGCCAGGAGCAATGCATGTGGCAAGCGTCCCTCGGCCAGCATCGTTTGCAAGTGCTGCTTTTGCTCCGCATGGCCTATAATCTTATCCCAGCTGATTTCCATTACATGTAAATATCCACAAGCATCCCACGGATGGCATCATGGCTTGCGATGATGTCCAGCTGGTTTGCTTGCCCCAGCCGGATCTTTTCCGCCATTTCCTCGAGTTTCTTGTCAATCTTGCGCACCGTCGTATAGACTTTCTGCCGGCCCATGCGATCCCAACCGGCCTGCGTATGCAGTTCATACATATGATTGACAGCCTCGCCGACAAAATTCTTGATAAGCGTACGGTATGATTTGAGCTCATCATAGGTCGGCGTCCGTGAAAGCCGTGCTCCCTGCTCATCTATCTGCTTGAGCAGCTTGTCAAGCTGCTCTGTCGTCACTGACTCTTCCTGGCTGCGAAGTTCCGCACCGAAATCGGCATCCGCATCGCGGACACGCTCTTCTTCCGTGCTGCGGCTCACAGAAATCGACGGCCCCTGCGCCGTCATATTATCGATTTTCATTGGCATAATCTGTCACCTGCTTTGCTCTTGGATTGCGGCCATATTTATCTATCTTTGATTATACCGTTTCCACTGGCAATATGCAATAAAAAGACCGCCCGGCCTTTCTGCCGGACGGCCTCTGCCGCCTATCGCTTATTTACTTTTTATGACGGCTATGCGACTCATAATCTTCTTTGATCTGCTTCATCTGATGATCATGACGCTCCTGCTCCTCTTTGAGCTTCTTTTCATGCTCTTTATCATCAATCATACCCTTACGATGCTCATAACGGATGGAGCGGACATTCTGGCGATGGGTCGTCTCCTCTTCATGCATGCGATGACTGTATTTATTCGACGTGCCATCGGCATATTCTTCTTGCTGCGCATCATTATGATGTGCCTCGGAAACACTCGACAGGGAAACACTGGCAACACCAAAGCTCATCATGCCAGCCAATGCGATTGCCGTGACTTTCTTCATGTTTACTTTCATAACTCCAGACTCCTTTGTCTCAAATCTTTATCTTCACAGTTGCTAGTATAGAAGCCGCAAATTGGAAGAACCTTAAAACGACGGCCCTTTTTACATTATATTTTTATTAACGTTTTATTAACAAAGACCCTGATCGATAAGCTGCTCAATCTGCCAAAGTACACCGTTTTCGGCATTGCTCTTCGTCGTGAAGCGCGCAATCTCCTTGATATCCGGATAAGCATTATCCATCGCATAGCTGTAATAGACCGACTCGAGCATTTCCTTGTCGTTCATATAGTCACCGAACGCCGCACACTCCTCAAAACCGATGCCCAGACGCTCCTGCACCTTGCGTACCGCCATGCCCTTATTGGCCCCTTTATTGGTGATATCCACCCAATAAGCACTGGCCAGCACCACCTGCATATCAGCCTTTTCCTGCGCAAACCGCGGGAAAATCTTCCGGTCGGCATCGCCGTCTGCGGTAAAGAACGAAACTTTGATGGGATCGTCTGCAACATCTGCAAAGTCATCGACAAGCTCCAGCTCCCGGAAATATTTCTGCAATTCGCCGAAGTATTTCTCCGGATGCTTGCTCTTTAGCATATAGGCCTTCTTCTTGCCGCAGAATACATTATAGATTCCGTCGGTTTCATTGACACTATTGATGAGGCGCAGCGCGTTCTGACGCTCGATGACATCGGAAAAAATCTCCTGGCCATGCTGGCGTACCATCGTGCCGTTGTCACTGATGAACAGGAACTTATCCGCATACTCAGGGAAACTGTCCACCAGCGACTGATACTGACGGCCACTGGCTGGCGCAAACATCACACCACGCTCATGTAGCCGAGCCATCACATCATCAAAGCCTGCCGGCATATTCCCCGCTTCATCCAGCAGCGTACCATCCATATCCGATAAAATCAGTTTAATCATCGTGCACCTCTTAATCTCTGCTTAGACTATCATTCGTAACCACTCTTCGATTCTATCACAACCAGGCGTTTTCCGTCTATTGTTTTTCACGCAAGAATTTCACGGCAGCCAGTCCAGCCTCCGCGCCCTCATAAACAGCTTTTGCCACTTGCAGAAGACCGCCCGTGCAGTCGCCGGCAGCGAAGATCCCCGGCACATTTGTCGCCATATGCCTATCGGTTTTGATATGACTGTCCTCCAGCATAATGCCAAGCTTGCGGGCAAGCTCCGTACTGCCCGCCGTGCCAAGAGCCAGAAACACGCCCTCAGCCAGAATCGTACTGCCATCCACGAAATGCACCTGTTCCACACGATTCCCGCCCGCCACAGCCGCCAACCTCTCCGTCCGCACTTCTATCTTTGCCGGGATAGCTGCGGCAGGTTCCGCGCCATCGGTCAGCAGGATAACCCGCTTGGCATGCGGCAGCAATACCTGTGCCTCATGCAGAGCATACTCCCCCGCACCGATGACAGCAACCGTCTTGCCACGATAGAAATAGGCATCACAGACTGCGCAATAACTCACACCCTTGCCCTCAAATTCGCGGATGCCGGGGATTTTCAGGCTGCTGCGCGCTGCGCCTGCCGCCAGGATGACACTGTCAGCCGCCAGCCTCGTCTGACGTCCCTCGACAAAAAAACCGGTAAATGATTCATCAAAGGATAGCGCCAAGACTTCATCCGTGACAAATTCCACCCCAAGCCTCTGCGCACCTGCCACACCACGACGCAATAGCTCCGCACCGGATACCGGCTCGGCCAGCCCGTAGTAATTCTCGATAAGATGCGCCTTGGCCAGGGCACCAGTCTGTCCTCCCCGCGAAACTACCGTAACCTCGGCACCGCCACGCCGCGCATAAAGTGCTGCCGATACGCCTGCCGGCCCTGAACCAATCACTACCACCCTTGCCATGAACCGCACTCCTTTCCTTGCCCAGTTGTCAAATTTGCTCCATTATAGCACAAAAATGACAGGCTTTCTGTAAGCCTGTCACTTTTGCTTTGTGATGTGTGTTTATAAAATTAGGAAAGGGTACGCTTATTCATCAGCCCAATTTGAGCTTTTCCTGCGCTGAAACATGACGGTCAAAGCCAACCTCTGCTTTCGTCATCCCCAGTGCCAAACCAACGAGCTGCTGCAGGTGCAGGATAGGCACCTGTGCTTGCGAATGGACAGCCTCACGGCCCTCCGGCTCATACATATCGAGCTGCATCTGGCAGAGCGGACACGGGGTGACAATGGCGCCAGCACCAGCTTGATCGGCACTGTCGACAATCTGTCCCGTAGCGACGAGCACATCATGCTCAGCTGCCAGCTGGGCATGGAACCCGCAGCATTTGCGGTTGGCGCTGAACCATACCGGCTCAGCCCCCAGCTTGCGGATCAAGCGTTCCAGATACTCTGGATGCTTGCCGTCCCCATGATCCATGACCTCCTGCGGACGCAGAATATGACAGCCATAGTAGCCAGCGACTTTATAGCCATTGAGCGGATTTACGATCTTGCCATCGAGAAGCTCCGGATGATCATCGAGAATCCAGAGGAAGTGCGTAACCTGGCTCGTGCCTTTGTACTCATAGGGATGGCCGGAATCCTTGAGGATTTTATTGACCTTCTCACGGAGCTTCGCATCCTTGTCGAGACGGGCTTTTGCCGTACGCAGCTGCAGCGTGCAGGTATTGCAAACGGTCATGATGTCAAGGCCCATATGCTCGGCAATCGAGATATTGCGCGCATTGACAGCCAGCGCTGCCAGGTCGTTGACCCCCTGGGCGTGCGATGCACCACAGCAGGTCCAGTTTGGAATCTCTTCGATTTCAATAGCGAGCTTCTCGCAGACTTTCTTCAGGGACGTATAAGCCTCAGCTGCAGCGCCTTCGAGGACGCAGCCCGGAAATAATGCGTATTTCATAGTCAGTTCTCCTCCTTCGCTGCTGCTTCCGCATTCTTGACGATCTTACGGATGGTTTCAATCTCTTTGTTGACCGGATGGCTGTCGAGCGGATTCATCTTGCCAACGCGCATGAGGCGCAAAGCCATCGGGGCGCGCAGGCCAGCGGCGAAAAAGCCCTCCGACTTGATGTTGAGTTTCGACTCATCGAGCGTACCGGACTCGCTGATATCATCATAGATTGCCTTTGCATGGCGGGCACCGACATTATCACCAAGCCCCATCTTGAACGTAGCTTCCTTGAGCTTTTCGATGGCCCCAGCCGGATCGAGCCCCTTCGGGCATTTTGCCGTACATTCCTGGCAGTTGAAGCAGCGCCAGAGACCGGCATCGACCACAGCCTTTAAGTGCTCCTTCGGATCTTTATCGCGGGAATCCTGCGTGATTTTTGCCGCCTTGACGAAAACGAATGGATCGAGGAAGTCCTCCTGATTCAATGCGTTCTTGTTGCACTCGGACACACAGGAACCGCAGAGGATACAGCCAGCCAGTTTCTTGTATTTGTTGAAATCCTCCGGCGACTGTTTGCAGCCCTTCTCCGCCGAGAACTCATCCTTCGGATGAACCGTCGGATTGATTTTCTTGATGCGCGCATACTTCGGATCCCAATCGACGATGAGGTCGCGGATAACGCGGAAATTGCCCAGCGGCTCAATCGTAAGCTCGTCGGTATCGTAACGCTTCATGAGATTCTCGACGAGAATCTCGCAGGCCAGCTCGGCGTTGCCGTTGACGCGGACAGAGCAGGCGCCGCAGATAGACGAACGGCAGGAGCAAGTAAACGAAAGGGTCGGGTCCTGATGCTCTTTGACCTGCGTCAGTGCCTCAAGTACCGTCATGCCGACCGTAACCGGAAGCGTGTAATCCTGTACCCATTTTTTCCCCTCAACGAAGCGATGGATTCTAAGCTTTACGTCCATGATCAATACTTCCTTTCTTTCGGCTGATATTTCGTGATAACGACATCTTTATACTCGGCACGATATTCGCCCGTCTTCTGATCTTTGAAGATAAGCGTATGTTTGAGGAAGTTCTTGTCATCACGTTTCGGATAGTCACGACGCGAATGACCGCCACGGCTCTCTTTACGAGCCAGGGCGCCCTGTACGATGGCATGGGCAATCTGCAGCAGATTGCCGAGCTCGACGTACTGCTCAAAAGCCGTATTATAGACATGCGAGTTGTCGCCGACATAGCAATGCTTATACTCTTCCTCAAGAGCCTTGAGCTCCTGCGTTGCCTGGTTCAGCTGGTCTTCCTGCCGGAATACGCCAGCTTTGTACCACATCGTATTGACCATGGCATCACGAATCTCCGGTACCGTCTTGCCGCAGCCTTCCGGACGGTTCGTGACTTCTTCGAATTTATCTTTCCATTTCTGGCAATCCTGGGCGAGTTTGTCCTGACTGCCAGCGTAATTATGTTCTTTTGCATAAGCTGCTGCACCGTCACCAGCCGTATGGCCGAAGACAAGTACCTCCGACAGAGAGTTTGCCCCGAGACGGTTGGCACCATGAACCGATACGCAGCTGCACTCACCAGCGACATAGATGCCCGGTACGCGTGACTCCCCCGTATGGAAGTCAGCCATCTCGAGACCGCCCATGGAATAATGGCAGGTCGGAGCAATAGGAACCGGCTCTTTCGTGATATCGACACCAGCAAAGCGCTTGGAAAGGTCAGCCACCTGGCCCAGGCGCTCGCGGATACGCTCAGCCGGAATAACCGTGAAATCCATGTAGACGCCGGCATGGATGCCCTCGCCAATGCCTCGGCCTTCCTCAATCTCCGTCGCAATAGCACGCGCTACGATATCGCGCGTTGCCAGCTCCATCTTCTCCGGCGCATATTTAGCCATGAAGCGCTCGCCATTCTTGTTCTTGAGCTGTGCGCCCTCGGCACGGCTCGACTCGGAAAGCAGGACACCATTAGCCGACAGGCCCGTCGGATGGAACTGTACCATCTCCGGATCTTTGAACGGGATACCGGCGTTCATGCCGGCAACGATGCCATCGCCCGTGGAGCTGTATGGATTCGACGTACGGATCCAGTAGACACGGCCATAGCCGCCCGTCGCGATGATGACAGCCTTAGCCGGAACACCGATGAGATTGCCCGTGCGCATATCCATAGCGATAACGCCGTTGAGCTGGTCATTTTTCTCGCCGCCCATGCTGATTTCAAGCATCTGGCACTCGGAAATGAAATCAATGCCCTGTGCCAGGCACTGCTCGAACAACGTATGCACCATGGCATGGCCAGCGCGGTCTTCAAAATAAGAAGCGCGCGCATGTGAATGGCCGCCCATCTTGCGCTGATGGAAGCAGCCATCCTTCTGCCGGTTGAAGGGATAACCCATATAGTCAAGCTCGTAAATATTAGCACCAGCACGTTCCGCAAAGTATTCCACGGCATCCTGATCGCAGAGATAGTCGCCGCCCTTGATGGTATCAAATACATGCGATTCGACCGTATCTGCCGTGTCCGTAACCGCCGTTACACCATTCATACCGCCCTGGGCCATCGTCGAAGCCGAACGCGTCGGAATGAGCTTCGTCATGACCGCGACCTTGAGATTCTTGTTCTCTGCTGCTGCCAGAGCTGCACGCATGCCTGCACCACCACTGCCGATGATCAGGACATCATACGTGACCTCACCTCTCTGGACCTTTTCCGGAATGTTCTTGCCATTCCACGTGAAGTAAGAGCCAGCTGCCAGTACGACACCGGCTGCTGCCGCGCCTTTTATGAAGGTACGACGTGAAATCTCCTTCGACATAATGTTTCCCCTCCTAAAGCTTCCCTTAATACACAACAAAGGATAAAAATCCATTAACTAAAGTTATTTTACATAAAAAAAAGCTATCGGGGAAATACATGCTGCTTATATTCGTTATTCAAAAAAACAATAGCAATAAAAAAGGGGGCTGTGAAATAACACATCCCTAGTAACAAAGGCGGTCCGCTGACTCAAAAGAGTCGGCGGACCGCCTTTTATGGTAAAATTTACATACCACATGAAAATTTCAACCACCAACTATTCTAAATCAAAACAGGCAATTTT
>SVBZ01000018.1 GCA_015058575.1 Pseudoselenomonas ruminantium | reverse complement strand
CCGCATAAGCTGTAGAAATACTGTTTTATGGGGAAAGGGGCTTTGTGCCCATTTTTCAGCGGTTATTCTCTAAAAAGTAAAAATAGGCATGAAAAAAGAAGGTGGACAAAATGCTTTTGCATTTTGTCACACCCTCTTTTTATCAGCCCAACAGGATGTCACGATTGTCGAGGATGGCCTTGCCGGCGGTGCAGGCCGGGCAGAAACAAGTATCGCCGCCATTGGCCTTGACTTCATGTGCCTGTGCGAGCATGGCCGTGGCCTGTTCTTCGCCGAAAAGTTTCTTGGCTTCATTGGAAGCGAAGAACGGGATGACATCATCGATGCTGCAAACATCGGCTTCAAGCTCAGCAAGCAGTTTCCGGGCGGCGTCTTTTTCACCTGCCTGATCGACAGCGGCGAGGTAGGCTTCGGCGGCTTCCTTGAGTCCGCTGTAGCAGCTGGGGGCCGCGATGACAGCGCGCACCTCCTGGCGGAGTTCTTCTTTTGTCATAGCATAAACCATCCTTTCTGTCTGTGTTCAGATACTATGTCTATCAGGTCCAACATATCATTTCCCCGTTGACTTGTCAAATACTGTAAGTATGCTTGTTTACACTATTACATTATTTTTTCTGAAATGGGTTGACGAATGCAAAGAAAAGGTATATTATACAATATAAATTAAACATATCTGATAAGTATATTTTAGGGGGCGGATGGATGGCTGGGAGAAAATTGTGTGTGGGAGAAGTTCCCGTTGGCGTCATGGCTGAGATCCTCAAGATCTTGCAGCTCATCAGCTACGGTGAAGTGGTTTTGGTCGCGCAGGATGGAATTTTGGTCCAGGTGGAGTGGAAGGAAAAACTGCGGATCGAAAGTTTTGGCTACCAGCGGGACGAGCAGGTATGGAGTGAAAAACAACGCCAGCATGTTGCCGAGCATATCCGGCAGGAATTCTGCCGTCTGCAGTATGGGCGGCTGGTCATCGTGGTGAAGCGTGGAAGCGTCGTGCAGATGGAGCGGACGGAGAAACAGCGCTTTACCGGATTGGATGGTGAGGGCATCTGAATGTTCTGCCAGGCAGCATGACAGACTTGACAAATGGCTTGAGCCGATATAGACTATTAACAATCGAAAGAAAGCATATATGATAAATATGATTAAACGGATAACCGCAGGTCATTCGAAAAACGAAAGCCTATGGAGCCGTACAGGAACCGCGAGGATAAGTCTGAGCGTTCTGTGCGTCCATAGGCTTTTTTCGTATATGTTTCTGATATAGGTCATTAGTATGAAGGATGAGGAGTGTTTGAAATGAAGGCGAAAAAATGGTTTGGACTTGCGGCAGGTTTGGTATTGGCCATGGGGGCGCTGACGGGGTGCGGCGGCAATGCAGCGGCAGACATCGGCAGCGCTGGCAAGGAGTTCCTCAATGTCTCCTATGACCCGACCCGTGAGCTCTTCGCGGAGTTCAATGCGAAGTTCAAGGAGGAATGGAAAAAAGAATCCGGCGAAGACGTGACCTTCTCCCAGTCTCATGGCGGTTCGGGCAAGCAGGCCCGGTCGGTGCGCGATGGCCTCGAGGCAGATGTGGTCACGCTGGCCTTGGCCTATGACGTGGATGAGATTGCCCAGGCAGGTCTCATCGACAAGGACTGGATCAAGAAATTCCCCGATAACTCGGCACCTTATACCTCGACGATCGTCTTCCTGGTGCGCAAGGGCAACCCGAAGAACATCCACGACTGGAACGACCTGGTGCGGGACGATGTGCAGATCGTGACGCCGAATCCGAAGACGTCAGGCGGTGCCCGCTGGAACTATCTGGCAGCTTGGGAATATGCCAAGGAGCATAACAATGGCGATGAGGCCAAGATAAAGGATTTCCTCAAGGTACTGTTCAGCCATGTGGTGGCACTGGATTCCGGTGCCCGCGGTGCAACGACTTCCTTCGTCCAGCGCGGGCAGGGGGATGTCTTGATTGCCTGGGAGAATGAAGCCCTGCTGTCGGTGAAGGATGCACCGGACGATTATGAGATCGTAGTGCCGTCCATCAGCATCCTGGCGGAGCCGTCGGTGGCGGTAGTCGATGAAGTGGTGGAGCGCAAGGGCACGCGTAAGCTGGCCGAGGCCTACATCAACTTCCTCTACAGCAAAGAGGGCCAGGAAATCGCCGCTAAGAATTTCTACCGTCCCCGTGACAAAGAGGTGGCCGCTAAGTATGCTAAGGTATTCCTGCCCCTCAAGCTCGTGACGATCGATGAGGCTTTTGGCGGCTGGACAAAGGCCCAGAAGGAGCATTTCGCCGATGGCGGTACCTTTGACCAGATCTATGAGAAGAAATGACACGGTGAAGGAGGCAGGAAAGTGAGCAGTTTCAGCAATAAGAAAGTCATTCCGGGATATCGCTTTACCTGCGGCATCACATTCTTTTATCTCTCGCTTATCTTATTGATTCCGCTGGCCGCTTTTGTTCTGTATACCGCAGGCATGGGCTGGGAGAAATTTTTTGCAGTGGTGCTGGATTACCGCGTCTTCCATGCGTATTATATCAGCCTGCTGACGGCACTGGCGGCAGCGGTGATGAATGGTGTCTTCGGGGTGCTGCTGGCCTGGGTGCTCGTCCGCTATGAGTTCTTCGGCAAGGGGCTTCTCGATGGCCTTATCGATCTGCCCTTTGCCCTGCCCACGGCGGTGGCGGGTATTGCGCTTACGACGCTCTATGCGGAAAACGGCTGGCTGGGCCAGTACATGTATGCACTGGGGATTCCCTCGGCCTTTTCGCCGCTGGGCATTACGTTAGCTATGGTCTTTGTAGGCCTGCCCTTTGTGGCCCGCAGCGTCCAGCCGGTGCTGCGGGACCTCGACCCGCAGGTGGAGGAGGCGGCATCTTTGCTGGGGGCAGGCGATTGGCTGACCTTTCGCCGTGTAATTTTTCCTGAGCTGGTATCGCCGCTGCTCACGGGTTTTTCTTTGGCCTTTGCCCGGGGGGTCGGCGAGTACGGCAGCGTGGTTTTCATTGCGGGCAATCTTCCCTATGAGACGGAAATCGCACCGCTCTTGATCATGGCTAAGCTGGAACAGTTCGACTATCAGGCAGCGGCGGCCATTGCGCTGGTGCTGCTGCTCTTGTCCTTTGCCATCTTATTGGTCATCAATGGGTATCAGCGCTATCGCGTGCAGAAACAGGGGGTGTGAAAGTTGGCAGTGAAACCGCATAAATGCAGTCAATGGGGGCTTATCGGACTGGCTGCTGCCTTCCTGCTGGTCATGCTGGTGCTGCCGCTGGTCCTGGTGGCCAGCGAGGCGTTGGCCAAGGGCTGGCAGGCTTATCTGGCCGCTCTCGACGAGCCCTTTGCGCGCAAGGCGCTGTATCTGACCTTAGAGGCAACGGTGGCGGCAGTGCTTGGCAATACGGTATTTGGCCTGGCTTCGGCCTGGCTGCTCACGAAATACGATTTCCGCGGCAAGGCTTTTTGGAGTTCGCTGCTGGATCTGCCTTTTGCCATTTCTCCGGTGGTGGCCGGTTTGCTGTTTGTCATCCTGTTTGGCCGCATGAGTCCCATCTATCCCTTCCTGCGGGCTGAGCACATCGCGATCATCTTCGCGGTGCCGGGCATCATCCTCGCCACGGTGTTCGTGACCTTTCCGTTCATCACCCGGGAGCTGGTGCCGGTCATGGAGGCCCAGGGGCGCAGCGAGGAGGAGGCTGCGGCGACGATGGGGGCCAGCGGCTGGACGATTTTCCGGCGGGTGACCCTGCCGAATATCAAGTGGGCGTTGCTCTATGGCGTGATACTCTGTACCGCCAGGGCCCTGGGGGAATTCGGTGCGGTGTCGGTAGTTTCGGGACATATCCGGGGCAAGACGAATACCCTGCCGCTGCATATCGAAATCCTCTATAACGAATACAATTTCACGGCGGCCTTTGCCGTGGCATCGATTCTGGTGATTCTGGCCGTCATCATCCTGATCCTGCGGAATCTGGTGGAATGGCGGGCGAAACGGGGGCTAAGAAATGGCAATTGAAGTAGAACTTAAACATATCCATAAGAATTTTGGCACGTTCAAGGCCTCAGATGACGTGAATCTGACGGTGGAAAAGGGAAAACTTATCGGCCTCTTGGGACCGTCGGGCAGTGGCAAGACCACCATCCTGCGCATGATTGCAGGCCTCGAGCATCCCGACAGCGGGGATATCTTCATTGCGGGCAAGCGGGTCAACGACCTGCCGGCGGGGAAGCGCGGCATTGGTTTTGTGTTCCAGAACTACGCGTTGTTCCGCCATATGACGGTATGGGAAAATATCGCCTTTGGGCTCAAGGTACAGAAGGTGCCGCCAAAGGAAATTGCCGCGCGGGTGGATAAGCTTGTGGAGCTTATTGGGCTTAAAGAATTTGCCACCCGTTATCCGCAGCAGCTTTCAGGGGGCCAGCGTCAGCGGGTAGCCTTTGCACGGGCCTTGGCCCCAGAGCCGGAGCTTCTGTTATTGGATGAACCTTTTGCGGCCATCGATGCGAAGGTGCGCAAGGAACTGAGACAATGGCTGCGGGCCACCATCCATCAGCTGGGCATCACCAGTATCTTTGTCACCCATGACCAGGATGAGGCGGTGGAGGTGGCCGATGACATCATCATTACGAATCACGGCCATGTGGAGCAGGCTGGTTCGCCAGCTGCCATCTATCAGCATCCCGAGACGCCCTTTGTGGCGGATTTCATCGGTGAATCGGTGCATGTTCCCGACTATACGGTGTTCAAGGGATTTACGAATGGCGCAGGCAGCCATGAGGGCATCCTGCGGCCGGAATTCCTGGAGATTGCTGCCGAGGAGGAGGAAATCCTGATGCCCCTGGCGGCGGAACAGGGCACGGTCAGGGCCACCTATTTCCGGGGCAGCAGCCTGCAAGTGGTGGTGGAGGTCAAAGGCCAGCTCTTATATGGCTGGCGCAGCCTCGAAAAGAAACCCTTGCAGGAGGGGGACCGGGCGCTGGTTTTGATTCACCGCGTCTACAGTTTCGCTGACGGGAAGACCCAGATCATTGAAAACCGGGCGAAACAGGAAGAGTCGGTGGTTATTTGATACAGGATGTGAAAGACGAATGGAAGTTTTGGATAAGGCAGCCGATGTGCTGATTGTGGGCGGCGGTGCTGCTGGCTGCTATGCGGCCATTACCTTGGCCACAGACCATCCGGAGCTCAGGGTGCTGTTGGTGGATAAGGCCGGCATCAAGCGCAGCGGCTGTCTGGCCGCCGGGGTCAATGCCCTGAATGCCTATATCACGCCGGGGCACAGTCCCGAGGATTATGCCGATTACGCGGCGAAAGACGCGGCGGGCATTGTGCGCGATGACCTGCTGCTGACGATGTCCCAGGGGCTCAACGAAGTGACCCGTCATATGGAAGAGCTGGGACTTGTCATCCTGAAGGATGAGCGGGGCCAGTATGTCTCCCGTGGGTGGCGCAATCTCAAGATAAATGGTGAAAATATCAAGCCGCTGCTGGCGATGGCGGTGCGCAAGAGCAAAAATGTAGAAGTGCTGGAACATGTAAGTGTCGTCGACTATTTGCAGGCTGATGATGGCTCGGTGACTGGCGCCTGGGGCGTCGGCGTGCGGCAGGAGAAGTTGTATTTCCTGCAGGCCAAGGCCGTCATCTGTGCCACGGGCGGTGCGGCCGGGCTCTACCGGCCCAATCATCCGGGCCGTTCCCGCCACAAGATGTGGTACAGTCCCTTCAATACCGGGGCTGGCTATGCCATGGGCCTGCGGGCTGGCGCGGAGATGACGACCTTTGAGATGCGGTTCATCGCCCTGCGCTGCAAGGGTACCATTGCACCGACGGGAACATTGGCCCAGGGCGTCGGCGCGGCTCAGGTCAACGCAGCGGGGGAGCGCTATCAGCATAGATACGGCAATACGACGTCAGAGCGCCTGTATGCCGTGGTCAGCGAGAATCTGGCCGGGCGGGGCCCCTGCTATCTGGAAACCGAGGGCATCACCGAGGTGCAGCAGGCTTCGCTGGAGCGGGCCTATCTCAACATGGCACCGGCCCAGACCATGAAGTGGCGCGAGACGGGGCTAGGCCCTGCCAGCGCCAATGTGGAGGTGGAGGGCTCCGAGCCCTATGTGGTGGGCGGCCATACGGCCAGCGGCTATTGGATCGATGCGGTGCGGGCGACGACGCTGCCGGGGCTGTTCGCAGCTGGCGACGTGGCTGGCGGCTGCCCGCAGAAATATGTGACCGGTGCCTTTGTGGAGGGAAAGATTGCCGCGGAAAGTGCCGCCGCCTATGCGGAAGGGCAGGGGCAGCCAGCCCTTCCCCCGGCGGTCCGCCAGAGGATTTTGGACCGGGTCACGGCACTGCTGAAGCCACCAGCAGCTAGTCCGCTGTTTACGGCGGCGGGGCTTGAGGAGGCCATGCAGCAGGTTATGGATGAGTATGCAGGGGGGATTACCACTGGCTATCGCTATACGGAAAGGCAGCTGGACCTGGCGGCCAAACACATCGGGCGGCTGACAAGGCTCAGTGAGGACTTGCGGGCGGCGGATGGCTATGAGCTGGTGCAGCTCTTTGAACTGCAGGAGCGGCTGCTCATCTGCCGCGTGCTCATCGAGCATCTGAAGGCCCGCCGGGAGACGCGTTGGCACTCCTTTGCCGAGAATCTTGATTATCCGGACAAAGATCCGGCACTGGAAAAATATGTCAATTCGCGGCTGGAGGAGGGAAAGGTGAAAATCATCTATCGGGATCTGGTCAAGCGGGGGGAACGGTATGAGCATCAGCATTGAACAGGAAAAGTGCGTGGGCTGCGGCCGCTGCACGGAGGTCTGTCCGGGAAATCTATTGGAAGTGACGGCGGGGAAAGCCGCCATCCGCGAGGTGCGGGACTGCTGGGGCTGCACGGCCTGCGTCAAGGAGTGCCCGCGGGATGCGATTTTCTACTATCTGAGCGCTGATCTTGGCGGTGCCGGCGGCCGGCTTTATGCCCATGATTCGGCGGCGTCGCTTACCTGGCAGCTAAGACTTCCCGATGGCAGCGAGCAGGAAATCATCGTAGCAAAAAATAAAGCAAATGCGTATTGAGGTTAGGAGACGATAACAATGGCAATGGATCATTTGGATCAACTGGAGGCGGAGAGTATCTACATCCTCCGGGAGGCGTATAAGAAACTGGGCAAGCTGGGCATGCTCTGGTCAATCGGCAAGGACTCGACGGTGCTGCTTTGGCTGGCCAAGAAAGCCTTTTACGGCCATGTACCCTTTCCCTTCATCCATGTGGATACGAAACACAAGATTCCCGAGATGATTGCCTATCGTGACCGGGTAGCCAAGGAATTGGGCCTGGACCTCATCGTCCATACGAACTGGGAGGCCATACATGCGGGCATCGGCCCCGACAAGGGGCGTCTGGCCTGCTGCAAGGCTCTCAAGACCGAAGGCCTCCGTCAGGTGGTGAAGCAGCACGGCTTTGACGGTCTTATCGTCGGGGTGCGCCGCGACGAGGAGGGCTCCCGCTCCAAGGAGCGGGTTTTCTCCGAGCGTACCCAGGATGATGGCTGGGACTACACCAACCAGCCGCCGGAGCTCTGGAATCAGTTCAAGACGGATTTCCCCAAGGGCAACCACATCCGCGTGCATCCGATTCTTGCTTGGAGTGAGCTGGATATCTGGGAATACATCCGCCGGGAGAATATTCCCATCATCGACCTGTATTTTGCCAAGAACGGCAAGCGTTACCGCAGCCTGGGCTGTGCCTGCTGCACGGGACAGATTGAGTCGGAGGCTGATACCCTTGACAAGATCATTGAAGAATTGAAACATACGAAGACTGGCGAGCGTGCCGGGCGCAAGCAGGACCAGGAAGATGCTTATGCGATGCAGAAACTGCGTAAAGAGGGGTATATGTAATGGATGAGAAATTGAAACAAGAAGGTCTGCATATCGTGGTGGTCGGTCATGTGGATCATGGCAAATCGACGGTCATCGGCCGTCTGCTCTACGATACGGATTCCCTGCCCCAGGGCGCAGTGGACAAGGTCAAGCGCATCGCCAGGGAAACGGGCAAGCCCTTTGAGTATGCCTATCTCCTCGATGCCTTTGAGGAAGAGCAGAAACAGGGCATCACGATTGATACGACCCAGATCCAGTTTGCGACGAAGAAACGGGAGTATGTCATCATCGATGCCCCGGGCCATAAGGAGTTCCTCAAGAATATGATTTCGGGGGCAGCCAATGCCAATGCGGCTCTCTTGATTGTTGATGCCAAACAGGGGGTGCAGGAGCAGTCCAAGCGCCATGGCTATATGCTGTCCCTGCTGGGCATCGAGAAGGTCTATGTGGTTGTCAACAAGATGGATTTGGTGGACTACTCCGAGGAAGTATTCCACAAGGTTGCTGACGATATGAAGGCGTTCCTGGAACCGCTGGGGGTAAAGCCCCTGCGCTATTTGCCGGTATCGGGTTATCAGGGCGACAACATCGCTACTAAGTCGGTCAATATGCCCTGGTATGATGGCCCGGTGCTGCTGGATTCTCTCGATTTGCTCGAGGCCAGCAAAGAAATTATCGACAAGGATCTGCGCCTGCCCATACAGGACGTGTTCAAATTCGACGACCGCCGCATCATTGCCGGACGCATCGAGGCCGGCAAGCTCGCCGTGGGCGATGAGATCGCCATCTACCCCTCGGGGCGTCGCACGGTCATCCAGTCCATTGCCTACTGGCAGGAGCGGGACAAGAAGGAGCGCGCCTTGGCCGGGGAATCCACGGGCATCATCGTCCGGGATGAGTTCTTCAACCAGCGCGGTGAGATCATCACGACGCCTGGGACCAAGGCCCCCCACGTGTCCAACCGCCTGCGGGCCTCGATATTCTGGATGGGGCGCAATCCTCTGCGCAAGGGCAGTACCTACAAATTAAAGCTTGCCACCCAGGAGGTGGAGGCCGAGGTGGCTGACATCGTCAAGACCATCGATGCGGCCAATCTCGACAGTCGCGAGGGAGCCAAGGAACTGCGGCTGAACGATGTGGCAGAAGTCATCCTGAGCCTCAAGGAGGCCATTGCCTTTGATGTGTTCCATGAGCATCAGGCAACGGGCCGGTTCGTGCTGGTGGATGGCTATGATGTGGCCGGCGGCGGTATCGTCGTCGCCGCCGAAAAGGCCGACGAGGGGGCAGGCTTCGCCTTTGTCAGTGGCGGCATCCGCGCCCGGGGCGATGTCTTCGATGAATTCTACTACGATATCGAAAGCTACAACGTCACGAAGGTAGCCGCAGCCGTCAGGAAACCCTATCAGGTGGGGGATGAGATTCCCCGCCGGGGCATCAGCTACGAGTATCCGGCCGATTTTGACATCCTTATCCTGCGCGACCAGGTAGCGGTTTCGGTGCGGCAGGGCAGGATCGAATCTATCCTGCCGCTGGCGGACTATGAGTATTCGGGTCGGCCACTGATCAATGGCCGCGGCTTTGGCATCAAGGTCTATAAGGCCAAGGAGCTGAAGGAAATGCTGTCGGTCTATCGGGAACTGGCCTCGAGCCACGTGGAACCTCGCGTAAAAGCTGCGTTTGCTAACCGTTATTTCTTCCTGAACCAATACCGCCGCTTGCAGTTCTATTTTGACTACGTCATCTGAGCAATTTGCAATTTTGCGTAAGCTGACGTATAATAGTCAAAGACAATTGCACAGCAAGGGGAGCTTGCCGATGGGAACATCACAGCAGGCTGAGAGGGAGGTTACGACTCCGACCCATAACCTGATTTGGATAATGCCAACGTAGGGATGAGCGGTGAATGATACGTGTAAACCGAAGGGAACTTGCCAATCAGGCAGGTTCCCTTTTTCGTGCAGGTTTTACAGGAGGATGCAGATGGTCAGGATAAATGGTGAGGATAAAGCGGCAGCAGGCAAAAGCCTCTGTGATTACCTCCAGGAGGCGGGCTATGACAGCCGGGCGATTGCCGTGGAATACAATGAAGTCATCCTGCCGAAGGCGGACTATGAAACGACGGTGCTGCAAGACGGCGATGTGGTGGAGATTGTCTGCTTCATGGGCGGTGGCTGAGCGGTCAATGGGCCGGAAACAGCGTGGAGAGGAGTAATGACAGATGGAAAAACAGGAAGATTGTTTGGTGATTGGCGGGCATAGATTCCACTCCCGCTTCATCCTGGGCTCGGGCAAATACTCGCTGCAGCTCATCGAGGCTGCCGTGCGGGATGCCGGGGCGGAAATCGTGACACTGGCCGTGCGCCGGGCCAATACGAAAGAGCAGGAAAATATCCTTGACTATATCCCAAAAGGCGTGACCCTTTTGCCCAATACCTCGGGGGCGCGCAACGCCGATGAGGCCGTGCGCATCGCGCATTTGGCCCGGGAGCTTGGCTGCGGGGACTTTGTCAAGATTGAGATCATGCGGGATTCGAAGTACCTGCTGCCTGACAATGCCGAGACTATAAAGGCGACGGAACGGCTGGCCAACGAAGGCTTTGTGGTCATGCCCTATATGTATCCGGATCTAAATGTCGCCCGGGACCTGGTGGAGGCAGGGGCGGCGGCCGTCATGCCGCTGGCGGCGCCAATCGGTTCCAATAAGGGGCTGGCCACGAAAGAGTTCATCCAGATCCTCATCGATGAGATCGACTTGCCGATCATCGTCGATGCCGGCATCGGTAAGCCCTCCGAGGCCTGTGCAGCCATGGAGATGGGGGCGGCCGCTATCATGGCCAATACGGCGCTGGCCACGGCAGGCAATCTGCCGCTGATGGCTGCGGCCTTCAAGGACGCCATCGCCGCTGGCCGCAAGGCATATCTGGCGGGCCTGGGCCGCGTGCTGACCCGCGGGGCTGCTGCCTCGGACCCCCTTACTGGCTTTTTGCACGACTGAGGAGGCGCGTCATGGAAAATCAGTTTTTTGTCGACTCGGAAAAACTAAGCGAAGGGGCACTGGCCAAGAAGCATCAGCTGGAACAAGACTCAGCCAGCCGTAAGGACCCGCTGGAATACTTCCCCGACATGGAGCAGATCGATTCGCCAGTAAGGGCGCGGGTCATCGCGGCGATGGAGGCCTACGATTACGCTTCCTATACGGCCGCTGATGTGCGGCGGGCGCTCAATCATGACAGCTGCACGGTGGAGGATTTCAAGGCCTTGCTGTCGCCAGCGGCGCAGCCCTTCCTCGAGGAGATGGCCGCGCGGGCACGGCTGGAAACAAGCCGTCATTTCGGCAACACGGTCTATCTGTTCACGCCGCTCTACATCGCCAACTACTGTGAGAATTACTGCGTCTACTGTGGCTTCAACTGCTACAATGACATCAAGCGCTTGCAGCTCGATGCAGGGCAGATCGAGCATGAGATGCAGGTCATCGCTTCATCGGGCATGGAGGAAATCCTGCTGCTCACTGGGGAGAGCAAGACCAAATCCAATGTTTCCTATATCGGTGAGGCCTGCAAGCTGGCGCGCAAGTATTTCAAGAACGTGGGCCTGGAAATCTATCCCGTCAACACCGAGGATTACAGATACCTCCACGAATGCGGGGCCGATTATGTCACGGTGTTTCAGGAGACCTATGACCTCAAGAAATATGAGACGCTGCATCTTCTGGGCCATAAGCGCGTCTGGCCTTACCGCTTTGAAGCCCAGGAACGCGCCTTGCGCGGCGGCATGCGCGGCGTCGGCTTTTCGGCGCTCTTGGGCCTGTCGGATTTCCGCAAGGATGCTCTCGCGACAGCCTTGCATGTCTATTACTTGCAGCGTAAATATCCCCAGGCGGAGTTTTCGCTTTCGTGCCCGCGCCTGCGGCCCATCATCAACAACGACAAGATCAATCCGCTGGACGTCGGCGAGCGGCAGCTCTGCCAGATCCTCTGCGCCTATCGCATCTTCCTGCCCTTTGCCGGCATAACGGTCTCCTCCCGGGAGAGTGCCGCCTTCCGCAACGGCATTGCCAAGATTTGCGCGACGAAGATTTCCGCGGGGGTGTCCACGGGCATTGGGGATCATGAGGAAAAATATACGGGCAAGGATGAAGCACGCACCGGCGATGAGCAGTTTGAAATCTGCGATACCCGCAGTCTGGCGGCCATGTATGCGGATATGGCCGCCGAGGGCTTGCAGCCGGTGCTCAATGACTATCTCTATGTGTAGGGAAAAAAATGACAAGTCAATCTTTGACAAGTCAGGATTTGACCGGTCAACCATTGACTTGTCAAAAGTCATCGCCATTACGGACCGCAAACAATGTACCGGGGATTTTGACAGGCGGCTGGCGCGGATTGCCGCTCAGGGCCCCCGGGCCATCGTGCTGCGGGAAAAGGATCTGGCGGCAGAAGCGTATGCAAAACTCGCCCGGAAAGTCATGGGAATCGGCAGGCAGTACGGTGTGCCGGTCATCCTGCATGGAAAGGCTGCTGTTGCCCAGGGGTTGAAGGCGGATGGCCTGCAGCTGCCGCTGCCTCAGCTGCGGCAGCTTTCGCCAGCGGAGCGGTCAGCATGGCAAGTCCTTGGCACCTCCTGCCATTCCCTGGATGAGGTGGAGGAGGCCCAGCGCCTTGGCTGCTCCTATCTGGTGGCGGGGCATATCTATGAAACAGACTGCAAGCATGGCCTTCCGGGACGGGGCTTGGATTTCTTGCAGGCGGCCTGCCAGGCGTCAGCACTCCCTGTCTATGCCATCGGCGGCATCACGCCGGCAAGGCTGGCGGCGGTGCTGGCCGCCGGGGCAGCTGGTGCCTGTGTGATGAGCGGATTGATGCAGGGTGAGACCTGGCTTTACAAAAAATAAAAAATAGTTGACATTTCGTAGGCGTTGTTGTAAGATATCACTACCGATTTGTAAAACATATTGGTTTAATATGATTGAACGGTATCACCGTAGGTCATTCGATAAACGGAAGCCTATGGGAAACGCTCAGGGCATGGAATACCACTGTGGAATCTTTTCACGAGGTGTATTTATGGATAACTTGGCGTTTCTCATAGGCTTTTTCTGTACGTGGAGGTAGAGAAAATGAAACTGACGGTCAATGGCGAAGCTCTGGAAATCGAGAAATCCATCAATGTAAGAGAACTGCTGGTGGTGGCAAAGGCCGACCAGCCGGAATATGTAACGGTGCAGCTGAATGGAGAATTCGTGGATCATTCGGGTTTTGACAATACCTTTGTGGGAGATGGCGATACGGTGGAATTCCTGTACTTCATGGGAGGCGGTGCAAGATGAGTGTCAGCTTGACGAGTGAACAGATTGAGCGCTATTCCCGCCATATCATCCTGCAGCAGGTGGGCGGCAAGGGCCAGGAAAAACTGCTGGGGGGCAAGGTGCTGGTCATCGGCACTGGCGGCCTTGGTGCCCCGGCGGCCATGTATCTGGCTGCCGCCGGCGTTGGGCAGATTGGCCTGGTGGATTTCGATGTGGTTGACCTTTCCAATCTGCAGCGCCAGATCATCCATCAGACGAAGGATGTGGGCAAGCCGAAGATCCAGTCGGGCAAGGAGACCATTGCCGCGATGAATCCCGATGTAACGGTCCATACCTATAATGAAATGGTGACGTCGGCCAACATCCGCGACATCATCCGGGATCAGGATTACGATTTCATCATCGATGGCACGGATAATTTCCCGGCGAAGTTCCTAATCAACGATGCCTGTGTCATGGAACAGAGGGCTTACTCCCATGCGGGAATCATCCGGTTCCAGGGACAGCTCATGACCTATGTGCCGGGACAGGGGCCCTGCTACCGCTGCGTATTCCCGGCAATGCCGCCGAAGGACGCGGTACCCACCTGCCGGCAGGCAGGCGTGTTTGGTGTCATGGGAGGCATCATCGGCACCCTGCAGGCAACGGAGGCCCTTAAGTATATCCTCGGTGTCGGCGATTTGCTCAGTGGCTATCTGCTGACCTATGATGCGCTGACCATGACCTTCCGCAAGGTCAAGATTCCGCTCAATCACGATTGCGCGGTCTGCGGCGATCATCCGACCATCACGGAGCTCGTCGACTATGAGCAGCCGGCCTGCGACCTGCGCAATCATTAAGGAGGGAGTGCGATGGTGATTGACCTGAAATTAACAGATTATCTGGAAATGGTGCGTCATGCCCGCGCCACAGCTCCTATTGAGGATTGCGGGCTGTTGGGCGGCCGGATTGAAGGCGATGTCAAGAAAGTGGAGAAGGTCTTTTATCTGACGAATACCGACCAAAGCGCAGAGCATTTTTCCCTGGACCCCAAGGAGCAGTTTGCGGCGGTCAAGGAACTGCGCGAGCAGGGCCTCGTGCTCCTGGGCAATTGGCACAGCCATCCAGCCAGTCCCTCCCGCCCTAGTGAGGAGGACAAGCGGCTGGCCTTCGATACCCAGGCAAGCTATTTTATTTTATCCCTAAATGGCGGTGAGCCGGTGCTCAACAGTTTCCAGGTCAGCCGCGATAAAGTGGTGACGAAGGAAGATTTGCGGATTCGCTGATGATATGTGTGATATTTAGGAGGAATTACGATGGCAGTTGATTATAAAGAGCTCAAAAAGGGCGGCTTCATGCGGCAGAGACAGAAGGATCGTTTTTCCATGCGCCTCAAGTCCGTGGGCGGTCACTTTACGGCGGCCCAGCTGGCCACCGTGCAGCAGGTGGCGGAGAAGTTCGGTCAGGGCTATGTGCATCTGACGAGCCGGCAGGGCATCGAAATCCCTTTCATCAACGTGCAGGATATTGATGACGTCAAGAAAGCCCTGAAAGCAGGCGGCGTGGAGGTAGGCGTCTGCGGCCCGCGCGTGCGCACGATTACGGCCTGCCAGGGAGCGGCTGTCTGCCCCTCCGGCCTCATCGATACGGTCAAGCTGGCCAATGAATTTGATAAGCGCTATGGCGGCCGCGAGCTGCCCCATAAATTTAAGTTCGGTTTCACGGGTTGCCACAACAACTGCTTGAAAGCCGAGGAGAACGATATGGGCATCAAGGGCGGCGTGTGTCCTGAGTGGAAATCGGATGCTTGTATCTACTGTGGTGTTTGTGGGGCTGTGTGTCCCGAGAAAGCCATCGAAGTGGATAAGGGGGGCAAGAAATTGACGCTGGCTTTAGAGAAATGCGTCTATTGTGGCAAGTGTATCAAGAGCTGCCCCACCGATGCCTGGACGGGCGAGAATGGCTTTGTCGTTTCGTTTGGTGGTCTCTATGGCAACCGCATTGCCGTCGGCCGTCATTTCCTGCCGATTATTTTTGATGAAGAGAAACTCTACGAGATTGTCGATGTCGCCTTGAAATTCTTTGAGGACAACGCGAAGCCCAGCGAGCGGTTTGCCAATTGCCTGGACCGCGTGGGTTGGGAGAAGTTTGAGCAGGCAGTGGAGGAAGTATTATGAGTGAAGCATGGAAGATTGATGATACGATTGACATCACCGATGTCGTTTGTCCGATTACGTTCGTGAAGGTCAAGATGGCCCTCGAAGATTTGGACGATGGGCAGATCCTGGGCGTTCATCTCAATGAAGGCGAGCCCATCCAGAACGTGCCGCGCAGCCTGAAAGATGAAGGGCATAAGGTCTTGTCGGTCAGCCAGGCCGCCGATGGCACCTATGACCTCGTCGTGCAAAAAGGTGGGCGGGAGTTATGAGATTCACGACCCGGCTGCTACACGATTCCTTTGGCCCCGATAAAGCTACGGGCGCTGTGACGCAGCCCCTTTACCAGAGTACGGCCTTTTATCAGGAAACGGCCGAAGATATGGAAAAGATCTTTGCCGGGCGTAAGCCCGGTTTTGTCTACACCCGGGTGGGCAATCCGACCATTGCCAGCTTTGAGATGCGCATCCGCTCCCTGGAGGGCGGTGTCGGCGCTGTGGCCTGTGCTTCGGGGATGGCGGCGGTTTCCCAGGCAGTACTCAATGTCGTTTCTCAGGGGGATGAGATTGTGGCCTCGGGGGGCCTTTATGGCGGCACCAGTTCGATTTTCCGGGATCTTGCGGAATTTGGTATTAGGGTGCACTATGCCAAGGGGGATGCGCCGGAAGATTTTGCGGAGCTTATCACGGAGCGCACGCGGCTCCTCTATGTGGAGACCATCGGCAATCCAAAACTCAATGTGGTGGATATCGAGGCGCTGGCAAAGCTGGCACACAGCTATGATATTCCGCTGTTTGTGGACAACACCGTCACGACGCCCTATCTTTGCCAGCCGCTTTCTTTAGGCGCCGATGTGGTGATTCATTCGACCTCGAAAGCCCTGAATGGCAATGGCAACTCCGTGGGGGGCATTGTCATCAGCGGCGGCCGTTTCAAGTGGGATCCGGCGCGGTTTCCGAAGTTCCGCCAGTTCCAGTTCGGCCCCATGAGTTTTAGCGTGCGGCTGCGCATGCGCATGGTCACCGACTATGGCGGCTGTATGGCGCCGTTTAATGCCTATCTGACGGGTATCGGGCTTGATACGTTGGCCTTGCGCCTGGATCGGGCCTGTACGAATGCGCTGGAACTTGCCAGGTTTTTGCAGGCCCAGGGACTGGCGGTCAATTATCCGGGCCTTGCTGACAGTCCCTGGCATGAGACGGCGGCCAAGCAGTTTGGCAAACATTTCGGCACGCTTTTGACCGTGCGGCTCGGCACCAAGGAAAAAGCGTACCGGTTCATCAACGCGCTGAACTATGCGCTCAATGTCTCAAATATCGGCGATGCGCGCACGCTCGTCATCCATCCGGCCTCGACCATTTTTGTCCGCTCCAGTGCGGAGGAAAAGGAATATGCCGGCGTGACCGATGACCTCGTGCGCATAAGCGTTGGCCTTGAGGATGTTGAGGATTTGCTGGAAGATTTTGGGCAGGCGCTGGCAAAGGCCGATGAGATGTGAAGAAGATTTTGCGAGGAGTGAGGTTATGCAGGACATTATTTCTCCTGAAATTCATGCGTACACGCAGCGTATCCTGTCGGATTACGATGCGAACCGTCCGATTGACAAGTTGGATGTATTCAATCAGCCCGATACGAAGGTCATCCATGAGCTGATTGAAGAACTGGTGCGGATAGCCTATCCGGGGTTCAGCAAAGATGAAAACTATCGGATTTACGATATCCGCAATAATCTTTCGCTGGTGGTAGAGGATATAGCCTTCCGGCTCAACAAGCAGATTGCGATAGCCTTGCGCTATGGGCAGCGGCCGGATGATGAGACCCTTGTGGCCACGCGGGGTGAGGCGCAGAAGATTACGTTGGCGTTTCTAGACCGCATTCCCGAAATCCGCGCGTATCTAGCGACGGATGTGGAGGCTGTATTCGATGGCGACCCTGCGGCTGAGAGTGCCGATGAAATCATCTTTGCTTATCCAGGGCTTTATGCCACGACCGTTTATCGGTTTGCGCATGTGCTCTACGAACTCAAGGTGCCTGTCATCCCGCGCATCATGACGGAACTTGCGCATAGCAAGACGGGCATCGATATCAGCCCTGGGGCCAAGATCGGCAGGTATTTCATGATTGATCACGGCACGGGGATTGTCATTGGCGAGACGACGACAATCGGCGAGCATGTCAAGGTTTATCAGGGCGTCACGCTTGGCGCCCTGTCGACATCTGGCGGCCGCAAATTGTTCAACCAGAAGCGGCATCCAACTATCGAAGATCATGTGACAATTTATTCGGGGGCCTCGATATTGGGCGGTGATACGGTCATCGGCCAGGGGGCTGTCATTGGCGGCAATGTGTTTTTGACGAAGTCGATTGCCCCGGGGACAAAGGTCAGTGTAAAGAATCAGGAACTTCGCTATGACAAAGGCAAACGCCAGGTTCAGGAAGTTGAGGAGGATGTGGATTCAGCATGGTTTTATGTGATTTAAAGAAAAACATATATGACATATTGACAGACTATGATATAGATGATATATTATGTGGCAAAAGAGCTGACTACAGACATTAGAGGCGCTTCGATCCGATGGGATTGAAGCGCCTCTTTTTTATATCAGAGATTACAGGGAGTGATGATATGGCAGTGACGGTTTTGATTCCCACGACGTTGCGTGGTTTTGCGCAGCAGCATTCAGAGGTCGAGGTTCCGGCAGGGACGGCAGCTGAGGTGCTGGCGGCAGTGGCCGAAAAATATCCCGATATCCGTGAGGCAGTATTTGCTGATGACGGAACGCTGCGCGAGTTTGTGCATGTTTTTGTCGGCGACCGCAGTATTCAGGAATTGCAGGGCTTTGCCACTCCAGTACCCGATGGTGCGGAAGTGATGCTGATTCCAACGATTGCCGGTGGCAGCGGCGTACATGCGCCGTTGATAACGGAGAACCGTGAGAAACTCTCTAACGATGAGATTTCGCGCTACAGCCGTCATCTGCTACTGAAGGAAGTCGGTGTGGCCGGACAGCGCCGGCTCAAGGCGGCCAAGGTACTGATTGTAGGACTTGGCGGGCTTGGCGCACCGCTGGCACAGTATCTGGCGGCAGCAGGGGTCGGCACGCTGGGATTGGTCGATTTTGACGAGGTTGAGCTATCCAACTTGCAGCGCCAGGTCATCCATCGGACGCGGGATATCGGGCGTCCCAAGGTGGCATCAGCCAAAGAGGCCATACGCGGCATCAACCCGCAGGTCAAGGTCAACACCTATGATTATCCGCTTACGGCGGATAACGCGCTCGATATTCTCGGCGAATACGACATCATCGCCGATGCCACCGATAATTATCCGGCGCGCTATTTAATCAATGACGCCTGCGTGCTGCTGGGCAAGCCGGATGTATTTGCCGCCATGTTCCAGTTTGAGGGACAGGTTACGGTCTTCTATGGCAAAGAGGGGCCATGCTATCGCTGTGTATACCCTTCGCCACCGCCGCCGGGGCTGGTCCCCTCCTGCTCGCAGGGAGGCGTCATGGGCGTCTTGCCGGGAATCCTCGGCACGATTCAGGCCGGCGAGGTCATCAAGCTGATTGTCGGTGGCGGCAGGCCCTTGATTGGCAGGATGCTCGTGATTGATGCTTGGAACATGAAATTCCGTGAGCTCAAGCTGCCGCATAATCCCGATTGCCCGATTTCGGGGACGCATCCTTCCATCCATGAGCTTGAGACTTATGATTATCAGGATTTCTGCGGCCTGAAAAAGCAGGAAGAAGAACCAGTCGAGGCCATAGCAGCCAAGGAGCTGAAACAGCGGCTGGATGCAGGCGAACACATAACGCTTGTCGATGTGCGGGAACCGCATGAGCGCGCCATTATCAAATTCCCCAAGGCCAAAGTAATTCCCATTGGGCAGTTGGCTAGGCGGCAGGATGAACTCGATCCGTCACGGGTTACGGTCTTTATCTGTAAAGAGGGCAAGCGCAGCATTCTTGCCATCCGGACGCTGCGGGAGGCGGGCTATCATGGCCTGATGTTCAATCTCAAAGACGGTATCAATAGCTGGGCACGCGATGTCGATGCATCCATGCCACAGTATTGACATATATTCTATTTTATCCATCCATTTTACTGAAAGAGGGTAGTTCTATGGCAAAAGAAGAAGCAAAGATCAATGCACTGGGACAGGAGGCCGCGTATAATCTTGCGGATGTGACCAAGACGCGTCCGCAGTTCCGTTCTGTAACGCCACGCTGGCTCACGAAGGTCCTGGAGTTCAAGGGGCTGGAGTCTGGTATTTACCGCGTGAATAAGGTAGTCGAAGGCGATACCCCGCTCGATGTGCTCTGCAGTGCGGAGAAGAAATCGGATATCGTCCCGCAGGGGTATGTGGAGTATGAGACGAAGCCGCGCGAGTACCGCCTGAATTCCATTTCGACCATCATCAATGTCAATACGGCGATTCAGGATGTTTACAGCTCGCCGTATGACCAGGCCCGCGAGCAGCTCAATCTGGCTATCGAGAGCCTGCGTGAGCGTCAGGAGAGCCAGCTCATCAACAACGATGACTATGGCCTGCTGAAGAATATCGCGGACAGCCAGCGCATCCAGCCGCGTACGGGAGCACCGACGCCGGATGACCTCGATGAACTGATTACCAAGGTCTGGAAAGAACCATCGTTCTTCCTTGCCCATCCGCGTGCTATCGCTGCGTTCGAGCGCGAATGCACGAAGCGCGGCGTACCGCCGGTCACGACGAATATCGCTGGCGGCACCTTCATCGTATGGCGCGGCATCCCCATCATCCCGACCAACAAGCTGCTGGTTGATGGCAAGAAAGAGCCAAAAGGGCAGGGCGGCAAGACGAACATCCTGCTGGTCCGCACGGGCGAGGCAAAACGCGGCGTCATCGGCCTGTTCCAGTCCGGCCTGCAGAATGAACAGTCCCGTGGCTTGTCCGTCCGTTATCGTGGTATCGATGATAAAGGCGTTGCCTCCTACCTTCTGTCCCTGTACTGCTCGGCAGCTATCCTGGCTGATGATGCCATCGCAGTGCTCGAAGATGTTGAAGTAGGTGAGTACTATGACTATTGAGCCATTCGTACCGGCAGGGCTGCCGTCTCCGGCGGAGATTGCAGGCTGGGCTGGTGCGTACTTTCCTGAGTTTTCTGCCCGTGAGGCAGAACAGTGCGAACAGGGGCTGGCGGATCTTGTCCATACCAGCGATACCCGTGTCATAGGGCGGGCGGCTGCCAAAGCCTCAGCCTATGCAGCTAAGGCTGGCATCCATGAAGATGCGTGGGCAAGCCTGGCGCAGGAGTTTGGCGGGCAGGCAGCAGGGGCCGATGGCGTGGCACTTGCTGATGCGGCTGGTTTTCGCCCGGCTGTAGTATCTGTGCGCGAAGCAGAGTCCGGAATTTTGCCCGCCCAGGCAGGAAGAGTGGCCGCTGGGCAAGGGGGCTCTCCTAAAGCCAATGATTCCATTATCGTGGGCACGAAGTCGCTAGCCGATATCCGCCGCGATTTTCCCGTGCTGGCTGAGAAGGTAAACGGTCATGACCTTGTCTGGCTGGACAATGGCGCGACAACGCAGCGTCCGCAGGCCGTCATCGATCGTTTAGTTTACTTCTATCAGCATGAGAACTCCAATGTGCACCGCGGCGCCCATGAACTGGCAGCCCGTTCGACTGACGCCTATGAAGGCTCACGTCAGACGGTGGCTGATTTCATCCATGCGCCATCAAAGGACAATATCGTCTTTGTGCGGGGGACGACCGAGGGCATCAACCTGGTGGCACAGGCCTATGTCAAACAGTACCTGCAGCCCGGGGATGAAATCATCGTGTCACTGCTCGAGCACCATGCTAACATCGTACCCTGGCAGCTCATTGCGCAGGAGACGGGCGCTGTCATCAAGGTCATACCTGTCGATGACAAGGGCAATCTGCTCGTGGCAGAGTATGAACGGTTATTTACCAAGCGTACGAAATTCGTTTCGGTGACGCATGTTTCTAATACATTGGGTACGGTTACTCCGGTGGCTGAGCTTACTGCCATTGCACATCGCCACGGTGTCCGCATCCTGATCGATGGTGCGCAGAGCATTGCCCATATCCCTGTAGACATCCAGGCCATCGATGCCGATTTCTTCGTTTTTTCCGGCCATAAGGTCTTTGCCCCTACGGGTATTGGTGTGGTCTATGGCAAACAGGAAGTCCTCGAGGCGGCTAAGCCTTATCAGGGCGGCGGCAATATGATAAAGGATGTCACGTTTGAGCGTACAATCTATAATCCGGCGCCGAACAAATTCGAAGCCGGTACAGGCAGCATCGCTGATGCGGTTGGTCTTGGCGCGGCCTTGGAGTATATCCAGGCCATCGGCATGCCGGCCATCAATCAGCATGAGCATGACTTGCTGGTCTATGCCGAAAAAGAAATGGCGAAAGTCAAGGGCCTGCATCTTATCGGCCACGCAGACCATAAAGCCAGTGTGCTGTCGTTCGTGCTGGACGGCTATGACATCACGGCGGTCGGCGAGAAACTCAATCAGTTCGGCATTGCCGTGCGGGCAGGTCATCACTGCGCTCAGCCGGTACTGCGTCATTTCGGCCTGGAAGGAACAGTTCGCCCGACGCTTGCTTTCTATAATTCTCCGGAGGATATCGACGCATTGGTAAGAGCCTTGCGTTCGTTCTGAATTCGCTTTGGCACTTGTGGGTTTTGATTGACAGATGTATGCTTGTATGCTACCATGAAACAAGAATCCAATGAGTGGACAGATCAAAGGGTTCCGAATCCTGTTTTGGACAGGTTTTGGAACCTTTTTTGTATATTATATGGATATTGCCAGAAGGAGTATCAGCATGAAGGACTATATTTCAACGGAGATACATGATATTACGAAAGATATATTGGCGGATTATGACAAGAAACGCCATATCGATAAACTCGACGTATTCAACCAGCCGGACACGAAGGTTATCTATGAATTGATCCAGGAACTCGTGCGCGTGGCCTATCCGGGATTTACGAAGGACAAGAGCTACCGCATCTACGATATCCGCAACAACCTGTCGATGGTCATCGAGGATATCGCCTTCCGTCTCAACAAGCAGATTGCTATCGCCCTGCGTTATGGGGAGCATCCCGACGAGGAAAAGCTGGAGGAAACACGCGTTGAAGCCCAGAAGATCACGCTGGCGTTCCTGCGCCGTATCCCTGAGATCCGCGAGTACCTGGCAACCGATGTCGAGGCGGTCTTTGACGGCGATCCCGCCGCCGAGAGTGCCGACGAAATCATCTTTGCCTATCCGGGACTCTACGCGATCACGATTTTCCGCTTTGCCCATGTGCTCTATGAGCTTGGCGTCCCGGTAATCCCGCGCATCATGACGGAGCTTGCCCATAGCAAGACGGGCATCGACATCAACCCTGGTGCGACGATTGGCAAGTACTTCATGATTGACCACGGCACAGGCATCGTCATCGGCGAGACGACTGAGATTGGTGAGCACGTCAAGGTATATCAGGGCGTGACCTTGGGCGCGTTGTCGACTTCTGGCGGCCGCAAGCTGTTCAACAAGAAACGCCATCCGACCATCGAGGATCATGTGACAATCTACTCGGGAGCATCAATCCTTGGCGGTGAGACGGTCATTGGTAAGGGCGCAGTCATCGGCGGTAACGTCTTCCTGACAAAGTCCATTGCGCCTGGCACCAAGGTCAGCGTCAAGAATCAGGAACTGCGCTACAACCAAGGAAAACGCGAAGTGCAGGAAATCGAGGCGTATCCAGATGCCGCTTGGTTTTATGTAATATGAGGAACGGTTTGAATCCGCTGGCTCAGTAGAGAGCTAGCGGATTTTTTCGTTGAATTTCAGTTTGACGGTCAGTTCCAGCCTTCCCCTAAGGAGGCAACGAAGCGATCGGATAAGGTATATGCGTCCGTATGGAATCGCGCTGCTGCGAAGCGCGGGGTTCACGGGGTAGTGCTTTTTCTGTTTCCGCTAAATGGGCCGTCCGCAAAGTTTTACGGACTTAGTTACCCGCCCCCACCCAAGCTGAGCTCTACCAAGGTTATTTTAACCACGAACTAACAGACAAACTGCAATTTGCAGAGTTAATATGATAATGTATTTATAAAACATATTGACATAGTATGTATAAGGATGTATACTTCTTTTAACGTAACAATGTTGCATTATATGTAGCTGTGGAGGTACACTGTATGAGAAAAACTATCCTTTTGATACTTACAATTGTGTTTGCTGCGGCGGCGGTATTTAGTGGCTGCGCGAATGACCAGCAGGCAGCGAGCTCGGGGGAGCAGGGGCAAAGGCCGGTGCTCAAAGTCGGCATGGATGCGAGCTATCCGCCGTTTGGGGCGCAGGATTCTGCGTCAAATGACTATGTTGGCTTTGACGTGGACATCATCAAGGCAATCGGCGAGGTTGAGGGCTTTGATGTATCCATCAGCAATCGCGCATTCGATGGCTTGATTCCCGCGCTGCAGTCGAAGGATATCGACGTGGCAATCAACGATATCACTATTACCGATGAGCGCAAGAAGAATGTAGATTTCACAGAACGCTATTACATTGCCGGTCTGGGGGTAGTGGTAAAGGCCGATAACGATACCATCAAGACGGCGAAAGACCTTGAGGGCAAGAAGATTGGTGTATCGATTGGTTCGACGGGCGAGGAAGCGGCCCGCAAGGTTCCAGGGGCAGATGTCCGCGTGTTCAATGCCATCAATGAGGCCTTCCTTGAAGTGCAGAATGGCGGGGTGGATGCCGTCATCAACGACATCCCTACGAATGAATATTATGTGAGCCATACGAACAACAAGAATGTCCGCGTGGCTGAGGTTGCTTTGACGCAGGAAGATCTCGGCATTGCGGTACTCAAGGGCAATACGGAGGTATTGCAGAAGTTGAACGATGGACTGGCAACTATCAAGAAAAATGGCAAGTTCCGTGAAATCTACCAGAAATGGTTTGGTAAGGAACCACCGCAGGAATTGCTGCAGTAAGACGGCAGCGGGAGGATAACCATGAATACGATAGCAGAATATTTGCAGGAATATCCCCTCATCGTGTTGGATGGTGCCTTTGGCACGGAGCTGGCGCGGCGCGGCTTTGATACGAATGATGAACTCTGGTCTGCCAAGGCGCTCTTTGAGCAGCCGGAGCTCGTGCGGGCTGTACATCATGATTATTATGCGGCTGGCGCCGATATTTCCACGAGTGCGAGTTATCAGGCGACTGTTGAGGGCTTTGAGAAGAAGGGCTTTACGCGTGAGCAGGCCAAGGCGCTCATCACGCGATCGGTGCGCTTGGTACAGGAAGCCCGTGATGATTATTGGCAGGCGAATGCGAAGGCGGGACAGCGGCCGCGTCCGCTAGTCGCAGCCTCTGTTGGTCCATATGGTGCGTATTTGGCAGATGGCTCGGAGTACCGTGGCGACTACTCGGCCAGCCGTGCCGAGCTGGCGGATTTTCATGCCGAACGGCTCGCTATCCTCGTCGCGGCCGCGCCGGATATCCTGGCCTGTGAGACTTTGCCGCTCCTTTCTGAGGCCGAGGCAATCCTGGCGGATTTACAGCGTTATCCTGCGGCGGGGGCCTGGATTTCTTTCTCGTGCCGTGATGAGGTGCATACTTGTGGCGGGGATGATATAGCGGATTGTGCGCATTTCCTCGATAAGCAGTCACAGGTTGCGGCTATCGGCATCAACTGTACGGCGCCGCAGCATGTGGCAGGACTTATCCGCCGTATCCGGGAGCAGACGGATAAGCCAGTGGTCGTTTACCCGAATACGGGAGAGACTTACGATGCGGTGACGAAGACCTGGCATGGCAGTGCGACGCCATATCATGAATTCGTGCGTCAGTGGTATGAGGCTGGGGCTCGTCTCATCGGCGGTTGTTGCCGCACGACGCCGGATGATATCCGCGGCATTGCCGCGCTGCGGCAGTCGTTGCAGGAGAAAAGATAAAAAACATATTGACTATATATGCATGATATGATATAGTATCAGCAACGATAGGAACTGACCAAAAAATTGGAGGTTCCAAGGACAGCAAAGCTTTGGGCTGGAGGCTGTCCTTGGAACCTCTTTTTTGTTTCTATCAGCAATCATCTTTATTATTCGTCAAGGATAGGGCTCGTAAGAAAGGAGTGGATTGGTATGACAGCAGAACCACATGAACTGCTCGTACAGAAACCGGGATTTTTCAAGAGTGAAGATTGGTGGGCCGTATGGCTGGGGCTTTTGATCGTTGCCTTAGGGGCAGGACAGGCAGCAGGTGTTGACCTTTTGGGATGGGTCGCCAAGTACAATGTCTGGTCGGATATCGGCAAGGCCGTGGCCCCGAATTCCAAGGAATTTGCTTTCCTCGGGGGCTTTGGCTCGATGCTGGCGACATATTTGTTCCTGCTCATCCTCACGACGGCGGGAGCGTACTTCATGGGAAGTTCGGTCAAGCGCTTTGTGGCCGGTTTTACGATTCTCTACTGGGTAACAGTGGCTGCTAATACTGCGGGAAACTTTGCGTATCTGGCAGCTACGCCGAACAATCTGGAGAAGTTTGGCATCGGCTGGTCATTGGGGCTCGGTGAGCTCGGCTTTGTCATTGCCTTGGTGCTTGGCCTTATCATCGGGAATTTCTTTCCGAAGGCTGCGGCTTTCCTGTCCACAGCTGCCAAGCCGGAGTGGTATATCAAAACAGGTATCGTTATCTTAGGCATGACAATTGCCATAAAGACAGTCGGTGCGATGGGGCTGGCGAGTACCGTTATTTTCCGCGGTATCTGCGCAGTAGTTGAAGCGTATCTGATTTACTGGCCAGTCGTTTATATCATTGCCCGCAAGTTCTTCAAGTTTACGCCGGAATGGGCGGCACCGATGGCTTCGGGGATTTCCATCTGCGGTGTGGCCGCTGCGATTGCCACGGGCAGTGCCATTCGGGCCAGAGCAATCGTGCCGACGGTGCTTTCCTTGGTCATTATCGTATTCGTAGCGGTGGAGCTATTGATCCTGCCGTGGATTGCCACCACGTTTTTTGCGGATGATCCGCTGGTGGCTGGCGCCTGGATGGGCCTGGCCGTCAAGAGTGATGGCGGTGCCATTGCCTCTGGGGCCATCACCGATTCGCTGATTCGCGCTAAAGCCTTGGCTGAGTATGGCGTGAATTATCAGGAGGGCTGGACGCTGATGGCGGCCACTACGGCGAAGGTGTTCATCGATGTGTTTATCGGTATTTGGGCCTTCGTGCTGGCTGTTGTCTGGTCTGTCTATCAGATCGGCACCAAACGCAGCGAAGGCAAATCCTACAAGGTTTCCTTCCGCGAGATTGGCGACCGTTTCCCGAAATTCCTGATTGGTTTTCTCGTGGTATTTGGTGGTGTGTTCCTCTGGGGTATCACGAATCCCGATATCGTAAAAGCCGCTGGGGCTGGTGCCGGACAGGCCAACTTGTTGCGCAGTATCTTCTTTGGTCTTTGCTTCTTCTCCATTGGCCTCATTACCAATGTGCGCAAGCTTTGGGCCGAAGGACTTGGCCGCATCGTCGGCGTCTATGCCCTTGCGCTATTCGGCTTTATCCTCTGGGTAGGCCTTGGCATTTCGTATCTGTTCTACCATGGCATCCTGCCGCCGGTGGTTGCTTCGTAAATAGAAAGGATGAAATATCATGAGTGATCTTGCCATCAAGAATAGAACTGCAGCGATAGAAGCCAGCAGTTATGAAGAACATCCGGAACTTGTCCAGCAGAACGAAGAATGGACGGATCTTTCCTCCGTTGAGGTGAAACTCTGCGGGATATCGCTGGGACTGGGGCTGGTGCTACTGGCTGTGTTCCTGTATGTTTTCCGCAGCTGAGCGGATTGTGGGTACAAAAAACGGGCAATCCCTAGGGGATTGCCCGTTTCTGTCATTGATGGAAGGCCATATCAGATCTTGAATCTGCCGATGGCTGTCTGCATGTCAGTAGCCATATGAGCCAGGGCCTGGGAGGCTGCGGCAATCTCTTCATTCGATGCCGATTGCTCTTCGGTGGCTGCCGAGATGGTCTGGGTATTTTCCGAGGTTTTGCGGCTGATGGTGTCGATGGAGTCAACGGCAGTAACGATATTGCCAGTGCCTTGGGCCACAGTTTTTACAGAGTGGTTGATTTCATCCATCTGTGTCTTGATGCCGTTGACCATCGTGAGGATACCCTCGAATTGCTCGCCGACTTCGCGGATGGCCATTGTGCCGGACTGGACTTCATCCTTGCCGTTCTGCATGGCTTTTACCGCTTCGTATGTATCGTTCTGGATAGAGGCGATGCGTGCCTTGATTTGCTCGGCTGATTCCTGTGACTCCGAGGCCAGCTTGCGCACTTCTTCGGCGACGACGGCAAAGCCGCGGCCGTGTTCGCCAGCACGGGCAGCTTCAATGGCAGCGTTGAGAGACAGCAGGTTGGTTTGCTCAGCAATCGAGGAGATGGCTTCGACAATCTGGCCAATCTGATTGCTGTTTTCGCCGAGCTTCTGGACGACTTCTGCCGAGGCCATGACGCTTTGTTCGATATTGCCCATGCGTTTCACGGCGTTTTCCATGAGCTGTGATCCCTTCTGGGCAGCTTCAGCTGTCTGGTTGGAGGTTTCAGTGACGGTGCGGGCCTTATCCGCCATAGCAGAGACATCGGCGTAGACTTCGTCGACATTCTTCTTGGCACCGTCGATATCGCTAAGCTGCTTTTCCATACTGATGGAAACTTCGCCGACGGTTTCCGCTACATGCACGGAGGCGTCAGCCGATTGCTGCGCGTTGGCTGTGAGCTCCTCCGACGAAGCTGCGACCTGCTCGCTTGTTGTTGCCATCTGAGCGATGAGTTTGCGCAGATTGCTGCTCATGGTGTTGAAGGCTTTTGTCAGCGAGCCAATTTCATCAGCAGACTCTATCGGCAGGGCATCGATGGCCAGATTGCCTTCGGCCATCTGCGAGGCATGAGATTCGAGCTTGCTCACAGGCTCGGTGATGCGCAGGGCGAAGCTGCGGCAGATCAGAGAGACCAGCAGCAAACCGATGATGGTAAGGATGCCAAATACCAGCCGCAGGTGGCTAAGCGAGGCAAAGACGAAGGAAGTCGGCACCGAAATGCCCATGATCCAACCGGTGGAGGGCACGGTCTGGTAGGCAAAGACTTTTGACTCGCCATTGATCGTCGCTTCGAAATACCCCTCGCCGTTCTTGACCATTTCGTCGAAATGGCTGCCAAGACCGTCGATATCTTTGAAGCTCTTCATTTGCTCGCCAGCACCGGAGGTGGCGAGGATGTTGCCGCTTTTTTCCATGATGATACCTGCGCCTTCGCCGTGGTATTTCATCTTGTTGGCTTGCTCTGCCAGGGCATCCAGCGCGATATCGACGCAGGTAGCGCCGATGAATTTGCCATCAGCCTTGACAGGGGCGGCTACCGATACGACCAGCTTGCCGGTGCTGGCTGCGATATAGGCATCCGTGAACAACACTTTGTCCTGCGCTTTTGCTTCTTTATACCAGGGACGCTCGCGCGGATCGCGTTTGCCTGTCTTGTCACCCGTGTAGAAGCCCATCCACCAGCCATCTTCGGTACCACCGGTCATTTCGAGGATTTCCTTATCAGAAATCGTCGTGCCCAGTGTTTCTTTGTTGTGCATGACATCGTAATTGCCGTTGAGGCTGGTCATGTAGTTCGTGGTGGCTTCGCCGAAGGCGCGTTTCTCGCGCAGCCAGCCGTCAAGTGTCATGGCCTCACGCGAGACGGTGGCCCGCAGTTCACTGTCGACGCTTTTTTGCAGATCGCTGCTGGCCATGAAGTAACCGATGATTGAGACCGCTGCCATCAGCAGGCCCATGATACCAGATAGTATCATGAATTTTTGTTTTAATCCCATACGTATCCCTCTTTCAATTTGTCTAGTGACCGTTTCCTAACAAGCATATTTACGTATTCGTTAAAAAGAGATGAAATCCTGCTGCGAAAGCAGTAAGGCGCAAGGAATATTTCATTTTTTTACCAGCAGAGTTGCCGGCTGTATTGACGGCGGCGGAGCCGCTGCTGTACGATAGGGGGAGATAAAAGCGAGAGGATGGCAGGATTTTGGAGAGTTTGACTTGGGAGATTTTTGATATCATGGGCACTATTGCATTTGCTGTATCGGGAGCAATGGTGGCTATCGAGAAACGCATGGATGTATTCGGGGTCATCGTACTGGCTTTGCTCACGGCGGTGGGCGGCGGTATGGTGCGCGATGTGCTGGCTGGCATTACGCCGCCGGTCGCGCTTTGTAATATCACGGATTTTGTACTCGCGATGGTGACTGCAGCGCTGGTCAGCTGGCTGTATTCGGCCGGCTGGGTATCGCATCGTGGCAAGCGCCATATCATATGGCTCTACAATATCTGTGATACAATCGGGCTGGCATCGTTCACGATTACGGGCATGCTGACAGGATTGGCACATGAAAACGGCAATCCGTATCTGCTGCCGGTATTGCTGGGCATCATCACGGCAGTGGGCGGCGGCATCTTGCGCGACATTATGGCCCAGCGCATGCCGGTGGTGCTCTATAAGGACATCTATGCAACGGCATCGCTGGTTGGCGCGCTCATCTCGTGCCTGCTCTATCCGTATATCGGCCTTCTGGGGATGGCCTGGCTCTGCTTTGCCGTAGTGGTCGGCTTGCGGCTCAGTGCCCTGCATTATGGCTGGCATCTGTTTCATCCGCGGCCGAATAAATTCCGCTGAGCAGTGGCCTTGAGAATTATTCTAGGATAAATTTTGACAAGCATAGCTGCCTGTGTTATACTTATTTCTAGTTTGAAATTATTTTGTATTTGTTGACCGTGGTGTGGATGGTGACATTAAGTTGGCCAAACCTTCGAAAATACGCGTGTTATTTTTGGAGGGATCATTTATGATAGGTATGGATAAGGCAAGACAGATTTAGCAAGGGGATTGCTATACTGTTTTGCCTTTTTGTTTTGTCTGGCGTAGGGCTCTTGGGGGAATTTGACGTGCTGATAAAAAAGATATTGAACAATAACGTGATCGTGACTAGCGATGAGGATGGCTGCGAAGTTGTGGCTATGGGGCGCGGGATAGCATTTGGCAAGCACAATGGGGATGATGTGCCACGCGAGAAGCTTGACAAGGTATACCGTCTCAGCGACCATGAGATGCTCGAAAAGTTCAAGACGCTCCTCGAAGGCCTGTCGCTTGATTATCTCGACGCCAGCAATGCCATCATCGAGATGGCTGAAAAAGAATTGGGCACGAAACTCAATGACAGTGTCTATATCTCTTTGACCGATCATATCCATATGGCGGTCGCGCGCATCCGCGAGGGGATTCCCATCCGCAATATGATGCTCTGGGAGACGCGGCGTTTTTATCCGCAGGAGTTTTCGCTGGCCGAAAAGGCCGTGATGATGCTCGATGCGCAGTTCGATGTCGATATGCCCGAGGATGAAGCGGGTTTCATCGCGATGCATCTCATCGATGCGCAGCTTGACCTCAAGCAGCCAATGGCTGATAAAATCTTGCATCTTATCGAAGAGATTTCCAACATCGTGCGGCGGACATGCGGCATCGAGTTCGACAAGGACTCACTGCCGTATTACCGCTTCGTTACCCATCTGAAATTCTTTGCCCAGCGGATGTTCAGTGGAGTGAATCCGCCGCAGGACGATCTGGATGAAGAGATGGAAGCGATGGTGCAGAAGAAATACCAGCGCGCACATGAATGCGTCGAGAAGATTGCGGCGTTTTTGGCGCGCAAGTACCGCTATGCCGTAAGCGGCGATGAGCAGTTCTATCTGATGATCCATATCGCTAAGATTATCCGCAAAAGCCAGGAGTGATCCTGTCCTATATAAATAAAGGCAAGGGCTGAGCCGGAACTTTTAGGGGAGAGCGCAGGCAAGGCTTAAGCGCAGAGAGAGGTGACACGGAAGCAGCAGGTAATCCCCGCTGGATGGTGACATTAAGTTGGCCAAACCTTCAAGATTTAATGTAGTGAGTATCATGAAATTCAAATTTTGGAGGAAGACAGATGAAAAATTGGACGAAGCAAAGCAGGAGAACGTTTGGGGCAGCTGTCGTCGCGGCAGCGCTGGCATTGGGCAATGGTGTGACTGGCGAGGCCGCTGCCAATGGTTTTCTGGCAGAAGTGCCGGTAAATGACTGGTCCTATGGCGCGGTCAATGATTTGATTGCTGCCGGTGTCGTGCCGGACTATACGCTGGCGATTCCTGAGGGCCGAATCATGAGCCGTATGGAGATGGCGATGATTGTCGATGCTGCCATGCAGAACCAGGCGGCAATGAACGAGACACAAAAGGCCTCGCTCAGGAAGCTCAATGAGGCGTATTACTACGACATCAAGAAAGCCCGCATGCTTGCGAAGCTCGATGCCATGGACATGAGCGATAAGAGCGAGCCGGCATTTACGCCTGAGGAGAAGGAAGGGCTTAAAAAAGCTGCGGCACTTGCCGATAAGCTTTCAATCAGCGGTTATGCACGGCTGCGCAATGACCATTACCTGAAGGACAATGGAGCGGGCGGTACGGAACGCTCGACGCGGGCCAATATGGTCCATATTGCCGTCAATTCGACCTATAAAGTCAATGAGGACTGGCAAGCACATGCAGACATTGGCTATCGGGGAACATTCAGTGCTTTGAATCCTGATAGCAAGAGCATATCCCCGAATGAGGATCATGCCGGGCTTACGATCGATCCGTATGTCACGGGCCGTTTCCCGAAACTGGGCCTTGACGTCAAGGCAGGTAAATGGAACGAGTGGAATATCTATGGCTGGGGCATGGATATCGATTGTGACTTTGCCGGTATCCAGCTTACCCAGGGCAAGAAGAAGTTCAAGACCTTCTTTACGACGGGCAAGATGGATCTTTGGGATTATGCAATGGGCGGCAACCGTGAGGATGAACAGGTCACGAGCCTGCGTTTCTTTTATCCGTTCGATGATAAGAACGACATCAATTTCGGCCTTTCGTCCAGCTCTGCCATGGCCAGCCGTTATCAAGATCCGGATCAGGGCCGTGTCCTTTACTATTTTGTCCATGGGCATCATGTTTTTGATAAGAATTGGCAGGTGCGTGCCGGGCTTATCAACAGCAATGCCAAGCGTGACAGCAGCAATCCGGATGCCGGCAGCAAGACGAAACAGCCGGGCCGCTGGCTGCAGGTGCAGTATAAGGGCGCGGATCTCAACCGCCCGGGCTCCTATGGTATCACGGCAACTTACCGTTATGAGCCGGCACTTTCCTGGCCTACCGTCACGGATTGGTGCGGACTCAATGAGAAATTCATCCGCCTCGGCGTGAATTACGTACCGGCTAAGAATATCATGCTCGATACGTTCTACACCTGGGGCCGTGAAATCGATACGGATAAACGCTCGGATCTTTATCGCTTCCAAGCGCAGCTGTTCTTCTGATGCGATAGGAGGCTGGATTTTTATGAACAAGAAAAAAGTAGCGGGATTGTTATTGGGAACTTTGGCGTTTGGCGCTGTTATACCACAGGCTGATATTGCGGCGGCGAAAGAGCGTCCCCAGACTGTCGTCATGACGGATGGGGAAGTCGATGATATGGATTCGTTCCTGCGGTTTTTGCTGTATACCAATGATTTGGATGTAAAGGGAATCATCTATACAAGTTCGATGTGGCATTACAAAGGGGATGGCAAGGGAACTTTGTTTGAGTCCAACATGGATTGGATAAAGAAATTCCATCCCGGAAAGCATACGGATTTGCGCTGGTGTGGTACGGACTGGATTGCAGAGTATATCGAAAAATATCGTAAGGTCTATCCAAATCTTTGCCAGCACGACAAAGCCTATCCTGCACCAGACAAACTGCGGTCACTGGTAAAAATCGGCAATATCGATTTTGAGGGCGAGATGGCGAAAGATACGGAAGGCAGTAAATGGATCGAAGGCTTACTGTTGTCTGCGGATTGCAAACCGATTTACTTTGAAACCTGGGGCGGCAGCAATACGTTTGCCCGAGCCTTGAAGTCTATCGAAGATAAATATAAAGGGTCTGCGGAATGGCCAGCGATTTATGAGCGAATCGGCAAAAAGGCGATTCTTTATAATATCATGGATCAAGACGAAACCTATAAGAAGTATATCGCCATAAATTGGCCGAACATAAAAGTCGCCTTCAATGAAATGCAATTTGCCAGTCTGGCCTATATCTGGCCGCAGGTTGTGCCGCCTTCACAGAAGAAATACCTGCAGGGGCAATGGATGCGGGAAAATATCCTCAAGGGGGCTGTTGGCGGCAGCTATATGACATATGGGGATGGACATAAGCTGGCTGGTGATCCCGAGGATAAATTCGGCTCGCTGGAATTTGCCCGGAAGACAGGGTACCAGCAATATGATTTGATTTCGGAAGGCGATTCGCCGTCGTATCTCTATTTGCTGGATAATGGCCTGCGCTCGCAGGAGGATTTCAGTTATGGCGGCTGGAGCGGGCGGCTAAGTCCTTCCGGCTTGAACCATAACGCTTGGGAAGATAATCGGGCATCGTATGATTTCAATCCGGAAACGGGGAAAATGGACAAGTATTATTCGCAGACCCGTTGGATTGGGGATATACAAAATGATTTTGCTGCCCGCGTAGCCTGGACGCAAACGGATTATAAACATGCCAATCATGCACCGGAGCTAACCATAAAAGAAGGACTGGATCTAAAGGTCAAGCCGGGACAGGTCGTGACCTTGCATGGACAGGGCAGCGATCCGGATGGCGATAAACTTAGCTATGTATGGTACGTTTATGCGGAGGCAGGAACTTATGGGGCACCGGTAAAAATCCGTGCGCAAGGAAACGAAGCCCAAGTATTTGTGCCGCAAAATATAGCCAAAGCAGAAAAGATACATGTGATTTGTGAAGTCAGCGATAATGCGAAGATTCCTTTGAAGCATTATGCTCGCGTGATCCTGACGGCAGAGGAGGCAGCTAAATGAAAAAGCAAGCATTGACCTTGGCGATCGGTCTGACTTTGATGGGGACGCAGGTACAGGCAGCCGATATTACAGAAAAAGCAACGGCTGATGGTTACCGGCTGGTGGAACAACAGGGGGCAGAACTAGCCTATAGTCCGGACTCTGGTGTGAAAATCCTCTATGTCGATGGCAAGGCCTTTAAGGATATGAACCGCAATGGCAAATTAGACCGTTATGAGGATTGGCGGCTGACGCCGCAGCAACGGGCGGAAGATTTAGCAAAACAATTAAGCACCGAAGAGATTGCGGGCTTGATGCTTTATAGCATGCATCAGCGTGATTTGAAGCCGCAGCTCAATGAAGAGCAGAAGAAAATGCTGTCGGTGGATCATGTGCGCACGGTGCTCAATGCGGACAGTACAGCGACGAATGAGGTTACGGCTAAGTGGAACAATGCCATGCAGGCCTATGCCGAAAGCCTGCCGTTTGCAATTCCGGCCAATACGAGCTCCGATCCGCGCAGCGATGCCCGCGGCAACGGTGTGTACCTCAAGGATGTGACGGGCGGTGTATCGCGCTGGCCGAGCAATCTTGGCATTGCGGCGACTTTTGACCCGTCTATTGCCAAGGAGTTTGGCGAGATTTCCTCGAAAGAGTACCGTCTGCTTGGTATAGGCACTGGCCTTTCGCCGCAAATCGATTTGGCAACCGACCCGCGCTGGACGCGTTACTATGGCACGTTCGGCGAAGATCCGGCCCTGTCCCGCGACATGGCCCGGGCGATGATGGACGGCGTGCAGTCGACTATCGTGAATGGCAAGGATATGGGCTGGGGCAAGTACAGCGTCAATGCGATGATGAAGCATTGGCCGGGCGATGGCGTTGGCGAGGGCGGCCGCGAGGCCCACTCGAAGTACGGCAAATATGCGGTCTATCCGGGCGGCCAGTTCAACACGCAGCTGATTCCGTTCGTCGAGGGCGGCTTGAAACTTGCCGGTAAGACGAAGATGCCGAGCGCGGTCATGAGCTCTTACTCGATTGCCTGGAGCGATGATGGCTCACTCGGTGAGAAAGTCGGCAGTGCCTTCAGCAAGTTCAAGATTGGTTTGCTGCGTGATACATATCATTATGATGGTGTTATCTGCACGGACTGGTGCGTCACGCATGATATACCGAAAGAAGTCGGCAAGGGAATCTCGACAGCCTGGGGTGTCGAGAAGGACAACGAAGTCGTGCGCCACTATAAGGCCTTGATGGCAGGCGTCGACCAGTTCGGTGGCAACAATGACAAGCAGCCGGTGCTTGCTGCCTATGCAATGGGCGTCAAGGAACACGGCAGGGCTTTCATGGACGCGCGCTTTCAGCAGTCGGCAGTGCGTCTGCTGCGCAATATCTTCCAGATAGGCCTGTTCGAGAATCCGTATCTTGATGTGGCCAAGACCGTCCGTGAGGTCGGCAATCCGCAGGACAAGGCAAAAGGCTATGCGGCGCAGCTCAAGTCCATCGTCATGCTCAAGAACAAGGGCGGTGTGATCCATAAGGCTGAGGCAGGGGCTGCCAAGCCGACGGTCTATATCCCGATGATCTATCGCCCGGCCATGGAGAATAAGACGTTCCATACCTATGCGCCGGCGAACTGGAGCCTGCCCGTAGACCTCAAGACGGCAGCGGAGTATTTCCATGTCGTCACCGATACCGTGGGTGAGCTCACAGCCGTTGACCGCGATGGCAAGCCGATGGCAGCCGTCACGGATATCAAGCGGCTGGCACCAGCAGAAGTAGCCAAGGCCGATATGGTGCTGGCAGTCATCGACAATCCGACGAACGTAGGCAACCAGTTTGACGGTCTTGGCTGCGATGAGAAGGGGAATTTCATTCCGCTGTCGCTGCAGTACAGCACCTATACAGCTGATTCGTCCGCCGTCCGCCGGCAGTCCATCGCCCATGATGAAGGCGAGAACCGCAGCTACTTCGGCAAGACAGCCCGCATCACGAATGCGACAGACCTTGACAGCGTCAAATACGGCCGCGAATGTGCGGAAAAATCCGGCAAGCCGATGCCGGTCATCACGATGGTCCATGCGTTGAAGCCCATGATTTTCAGCGAGGTTGAGCCGCTCTCTGATGCTATCGTCGTCGGCTATGGCGTCAGCGATGCTGCTTATTTCGATATCCTGACGGGCAAGGCTGAGCCGCAGGGCCTGCTGCCGATGCAGCAGCCGAAGGATATGGTGACGGTCGAGGGGCAGTGCGAGGATGTCCCGCGCGATATGGAGTGCTATAAGGACAGCGAGGGCCACAGCTATGACTTCGCCTATGGCCTCAACTGGAAGGGCGTCATCAAGGATGGCCGTACGGCTAAATACGATGTGCCGGTTTTGAAACGTTGAGCAATGGTTTTATGAGGGGGAGAAAGATATGACTAGGAAACAGCTTCAGCAGATGATACGTTTGAGTCTTTGCGGTGTCATGGCCGTCGGTGTATTCGCGTTGGGGACGCCTGCTTCATTGGCGGCCGTGCCGGCGCAGCAGCCGTCCTATAAGACCGTGACGGAAACCTTTGACTGGGGACCGTCCGTGTCCAAGGTCATCGTGGATCTGGGCCGCACGGTCAAGGCTAGCGAAGTGAATACGGGAACCTTCAAGGTACATGTGCGCCGAGAATTGGCCGAAGGGGCCATCACGCCTGCCGAAGCTATGCGGGAAAAGCAGGGGGCGACGATTTCTTTAGGGGCGGAATCGACTTCGGACAAAGATCTGGAGGGGGACCGTCAGGTAACGAAAGCCTATGTATCGGATGCTAAGGGCAATCCTGTGGAAAGTGGCGGATATGTGACCTTGGAAATGGCCGTAAGCCCCACGGACACGCTGGGGGCTGCGCTGAACTTCGATCTGCATACCATGTTGAACAACTGGGTGAAGCCCCACTATACCATCACCGATGGCAGAAAGCTGGTGGTGGACAACAATCAGGGGGATATCCGTCCGCAGGCTGATAAGTTCCACTACAACCATGAACTGGTGGTGCGCAACTCCTTCCCGTATGCCAGCTATGAGCCGGAGCTGAAGAATAAGGACGAGAAAAAGCCCTTGATTATCTGGCTCCATGGCATGGGAGAAGGGGGGAATTCCCCGTCCCTGCCCATTATGGGCAATAAGGCTACCCAGTTTGCCGATGCATCCATCCAGAAATACTTTGGCGGTGCCTATGTGCTGGCTCCGCAGGCCAGAACCTATTGGATGCATGGCTATAAGGGCTTTGCCGATGGCACATCCATCTATTCCGAGCCGCTGATGGAATGCATCAAGGCCTATGTGGCCAAGCATCCCCATGTGGACGAGAACCGCATTTACGTCGGCGGGGATTCCAACGGCGGTTATATGACCATGCTGCTCGTGCGCGACAATCCAGGGTTCTTTGCTGCGGCCTTCCCGACCTGCGAAGGGCTCAAGGACAGCCTGATTTCCGATAAGGATCTCAAGAATATCGCCAAGACGCCGATATGGTTCACGGCGGCCAAGACCGATACGGTGCTGCCGCCCAAGGACTATGCAGTACCGACGGTAGCACGGCTCAAAAAGGCTGGTGCCGATGTGCATTTCAGCTTCTTTGACAAGGTGGTGGACACCAGCGGCAAGTATAAGAAAGCCGATGGCACTCCGTATGAGTACATGGGCCACTGGTCCTGGATCTACGTCTATAACGATGAATGCGAGGATACCATTGGAGGCAAGACTGTAAAACTCTTCCAGTGGATGGCCGCGCAGAAGCGGAAATAACGGCAGGAAAAAGAAGAGGGTGTGACAAAATGCAAAAGCATTTTGTCCACCTTCTTTTTTCATGCCTATTTTTACTTTTTAGAGAATAACCGCTGAAAAATGGGCACAAAGCCCCTTTCCCCATAAAACAGTATTTCTACAGCTTATGCGGCTT
>SVBZ01000017.1 GCA_015058575.1 Pseudoselenomonas ruminantium | reverse complement strand
CAGCACCGGTAATCATGTTCTTTACATAGTCAGCATGGCCGGGGCAGTCAACGTGTGCATAGTGACGTGCATCTGTTTCGTATTCAACGTGAGCAGTATTGATTGTGATACCACGTTCTCTTTCTTCCGGAGCTTTATCAATCATATCATAAGCTTCGTACTTAGCCTGACCCTTCATAGCGAGAGTCTTTGTGATGGCAGCAGTCAGAGTGGTTTTACCGTGGTCAACGTGACCGATAGTACCAATGTTTACATGAGGCTTGTTGCGCTCGAATTTTTGTTTTGCCATTGGAAGTTTCCTCCTTCTAATCAATCATAGAATTTTGTATTATCTCAACTGTTACCAGTTGCAGGATAATTATATTATAACACATTCGGAACAGAATTGCAAGTATTTTCCGGAAATTTACCTTCCAGAAAAATACTCACAAATTTATGCAATTCGCCGAATTTTTTAAATTAGCCCTTGTTTCTGGAGCTCATGATAGTTTCAGCAATGTTCTTCGGAACTTCTTTATAGCTGTGAGGTTCCATAGAATACTGACCGCGACCCTGTGTGTTGGAACGCAGATTGTTGGAATAACCGAACATTTCGGAAAGCGGAACAAATCCGTTGATGACCTGAGCACCGTTGCGCGCTTCCATACCATCGATACGGCCGCGGCGGGAATTCAGGTCGCCGATTACATCGCCCATGTACTCTTCCGGAACGACAACTTCGACTTTTACGTACGGCTCAAGGAGAACCGGGTTAGCCTTTTCACAGCCGTTCTTGAATGCCATGGAACCAGCAACTTTGAATGCTGCCTCGGAGGAGTCGACCTCGTGATAGGAACCATCGAATACGATAGCTTTGATGTCGACCATCGGATAACCAGCGACGACACCAGCCTCCATAGCCTGCTTTACGCCGGCCTCGATCGGGTTGATGAATTCCTTCGGAATCGCACCACCAACGACCTTGTTTTCGAAGCTGAAGCCTTCGCCCGGCTCCTGCGGAATGAGCTCGAGCCAGCAGTGACCATACTGACCATGACCACCGGACTGGCGAACGAACTTACCTTCAGCCTTGACCGTGTTACGGATCGTCTCACGGTATGCAACCTGCGGCTCACCGACTTTGCAGTCGACATGGAACTCACGGAGCATACGGTCAACGATAATCTGAAGATGAAGCTCACCCATACCAGAGATAATCGTCTGGCCAGTTTCCTGATCCGTGCGAACGCGGAACGTCGGATCCTCCTCAGCGAGTTTCTGGAGAGCAACGCCCATCTTCTCCTGGTCATTCTTCGTTGCCGGTTCAACAGCAACAGAGATAACCGGATCCGGGAACTCCATGGACTCGAGGATAATCGGATGTGCCTCGTCGCAGAGCGTGTCGCCCGTCGTCGTGTCTTTCAGACCGACAGCAGCAGCGATATCACCGGAGTAAACCTTCTCGATTTCCTTACGGTTGTTGGCATGCATCTGGAGGATACGGCCAATACGCTCTTTCTTGCCCTTCGTCGAGTTGAATACGTAAGAACCAGCATCGAGTACACCGGAGTATACGCGGAAGAATGCCAGCTTACCGACATACGGGTCAGTCATGATTTTGAATGCCAGTGCGGAGAACGGTTCGCTGTCGCTAGACGGACGATGGTCTTCCTCACCAGTTTCCGGATTTACACCAGCAATCGGCGGGATATCCGTCGGAGCCGGCATATAATCAACGATAGCATCGAGAAGCGGCTGAACGCCCTTGTTGCGATACGACGTACCGCAAGTTACCGGGACGAGTTCACCAGCGAGGGTACCCTTACGGATTACCTTCTTGATTTCCTCTTCCGAAATCTCTTCGCCACCGAGATATTTCTCCATGAATTCGTCATCAAGTTCGGAGAGTGCCTCTAAGAGCTTCTCACGATACTCATCAGCCTGTTCTTTCATGTCAGCCGGGATTTCAACCTCATCAGCAACTTTGCCGAGGTCATCCTCATAAACGATAGCTTCCATCTTGACCAGGTCGACGATGCCCTCGAACGTATCCTCAGCGCCGATCGGCAGCTGGATTGCTACGGCATTAGCCTGCAGACGCTCGTGCATCATATTGATAACATTGAAGAAGTTTGCGCCGGTGATGTCCATCTTGTTGACATACGCCATGCGCGGAACATGATAACGCTCAGCCTGACGCCAAACGGTCTCAGTCTGCGGCTCAACGCCACCGCGTGCAGTCAGGACTGCAACCGTGCCGTCAAGAACGCGCAGGGAACGCTCAACCTCTACCGTGAAATCCACGTGACCCGGCGTATCAATGATGTTGATACGATGATTCTTCCAGTGGCAGGTCGTTGCAGCAGACGTAATCGTGATGCCGCGCTCCTGCTCCTGAACCATCCAGTCCATGGTAGCAGCGCCTTCATGAACCTCGCCGATCTTGTGGTTTACACCCGTGTAGAAGAGGATACGCTCAGTAGTAGTCGTCTTACCGGCATCGATGTGAGCCATGATACCGATATTACGAGTTTTTTCAAGGGAATACTCTCTTGCCACTTTTAATATCGCTCCTTAATAAAAATAAGAAAGGATTACCAACGATAGTGAGCGAAAGCCTTGTTGGCCTCTGCCATCTTGTGCGTATCTTCCTTCTTCTTGATTGCTGCGCCCGTGTTGTTAGCGGCATCCATGAGCTCGCCCGAAAGGCGCTCATCCATGGTTTTTTCACCGCGGAGACGTGCGTAGTTGACGATCCAGCGAATGCCGAGCGTCATACGGCGGTCCGGACGGACCTCAACCGGAACCTGATAGTTTGCACCACCGACACGGCGAGCGCGTACCTCGAGAACCGGCATAACGTTTTTGAGAGCAGTCTCAAAAACTTCCAGAGGATCCTTGCCCGTCTTGGCACGGATCGTCTCAAACGCATCATAAACGACGCGCTCAGCAACGCTCTTCTTACCGGAAAGCATTACTTTATTGATGAATTTCGTAACCGTTTTGCTGTGGTACACCGGATCCGGCAGTACATCACGCTTAGGTACGGAACCTTTTCTTGGCATTGTTTTAGCTCCTTATCATAGTCTTCATTTACGAAGCTGTGTTATTTTTTCTTTGCTTTTTTCGCACCGTACTTCGAACGGCCCTGAGCACGATCCTGCACACCGGCAGTATCGAGCGAACCGCGGATGATGTGGTAACGAACACCTGGCAGGTCCTTGACACGACCGCCACGGATCAGAACAACACTATGCTCCTGAAGATTATGACCAATGCCTGGGATGTATGCGGTAACCTCGATGCTGTTCGTCAGACGAACACGAGCTACCTTACGCAGTGCCGAGTTCGGCTTTTTCGGCGTAGACGTGTAAACACGCGTGCAAACACCACGTTTCTGCGGGCAATTCTTGAGTGCTGGTGCTTTGGACTTCTCCTGCATGCTCTTTCTGCTCTTACGAACTAACTGATTGATAGTAGGCATACATGCACCTCCTTCCTTCATATTGAGAATTTATTATTTATTAAAACCTCAGAGCAAGCTCCGAAGTTTTTAACAAATATACTAGAAACTTACTTCAGGACTGCCGCAGCTGCAGCACCGACTTCGATGCCGCAGGCCTGTCCCAGTTCCTGCATCGTCTCCACACGCCCCACAGGAACTTCATATTCCCTGCACAACGTTTCAAGCGGTTTGATGACACGATCATCTGCATTGTCAGCGACAAATACGTTTTGGACATTCCCACGCTTCACAGCTTTGGTAACCTGCTTGATACCAATCACCCGATTGGCATTTTTCAGTGTATCCAGTGTCATTGTTTTCACTCCCCTGTATCACTAAATCATGCTCTTGAATCAGGCACTTCTATATATTAGCACCGGCAAAAATGCTTGTCAACACTTTATTTATAAAGATTCATGTGTACACGCTCCCCAGCGTATCATTTTGCTGAATTATTTTCTATAAACATGATTCTGTCCGTATTCCATAGACAAAAATAATAGCAGAGACGGATTTTTCGTCTCTGCTATTATTTTCTGCCCTGGCAGAACTTCTTTTTTTATTTATTGTCAGCAATAACCTTTTTGGCTACTTCAACAACATGCTCAACCGTGAAGCCAAATTTCTTGAACAGCTGCGGGCCAGGAGCCGAAGCACCAAAACCTTCCATGCAGACCGACGCACCATCAAGGCCTACATACTTACCCCAGCCAAAATCAGAAAGCGCCTCAACCGATACGCGGGCACGGACATTTTTCGGCAAGATGCTTGCCTTATACTCAGCACTCTGCTGCTCGAAGAGGTCGATGCACGGCATCGAGACAACGCGGACATCGAGACCTTCCTTAGCCAGCTCAGCCTGTGCATCTACAGCCAGCGAAACCTCGGAACCCGATGCCATCAGGATACCATCCATGTTCGCAGCATCCTTCGCCTCGGATACAACATATGCACCCTTGAGCGCTTCTTTGCTCGAGCCCGCGAGCTGCGGCAGATTCTGGCGGGTCAGAACCAAAGCAGTCGGTGTCTTGTCAGCCGTGATGGCCAGATACCAACCAGCAGCCGTCTCTGTAGCATCAGCAGGACGGAATACATTGAGGTTCGGCTGAGCGCGGAGCATGGAGAGCTGCTCGATTGGCTCATGCGTCGGGCCATCCTCGCCAACGCCGATGCTATCGTGCGTCAAAACATAGGTAACCGGAATATGCATCAGTGAAGCAAGACGCATCATCGGTTTCATGTAATCACTGAATACGAAGAACGTAGCAACATACGTGCGCAGGCCGCCATGCAGCGTGATACCATTGGCCATAGCCGCCATAGCAAGCTCACGGATACCGAAGTGGAGATTGCGGCCAGCATAGTTATCCTTGCCAAAGTCGCTCTCGCCATTCATCATCGTCTTGTTCGACGGCGCCAAATCAGCACTGCCACCGATAAGCTGCGGTACCATGTCCTTGAGGCGATTGATCATCGTACCGGACAGGTTGCGCGTCGCCTGTGCCTTGTCTTCATATGCCCAGAATTCTTCATTATCAAGGAGAGCCTTGGCATCAACCGGTGCATGGAATTTCTCCCAGCGGGCCTTCTCTTCTGGGAACTTCGTGCAATACTCAGCAAAAAGCCTGTTCCATTTTGCCTCAGCTTCAGCACCGCGCTTAGCCAGCTCCTGATAGTGATCGTAAACAGCCTGCGGAATGTTGAATGCTTTATCCGGCTCCGGCCAGCCAAGATTCTCTTTGAGCGCCTTGACATTTTCCTCGCCGAGCGGTTCGCCATGAGCACAAGCCTTGCCCTGCTTTGCCGGGCAGCCATAACCAATCTGCGTCTTGACCGTGATGAAGGACGGATGTTCCTTATCGGCCTTTGCGGCTTCGATTGCCTTGCCAATGGCCTCAAGGTCATTGCCATCTTCAACCGTAATCGTCTGGAAACCGAAAGCTGCCATACGAGCCTGAACATTCTCCGTGAACGCAATGTCCGTATCGCCTTCGATCGAAATCTTATTCGAATCATAAAGCACAATCAGTTTTGACAGGCCAAGCGTACCCGCAAGCGAGAACGCCTCCGAAGAAATACCTTCCATCATGCAGCCATCGCCGCCAAGCGCGAACGTATAATGATCGACGACTTCGTAGCCCGGACGGTTGAACTCAGCCGCCAGATGTGCCTCAGCCATAGCCATACCAACAGCCATAGCCATACCAGCACCCAGCGGACCGGTCGTTGCTTCCACACCAACCGTATGACCATACTCCGGATGCCCCGGCGTTAACGAACCATCCTGACGGAACTGCTTCATATCATCTATTGTCAGGCCATAGCCGAAAAAGTGGAGCAGCGAATACAGAAGCGAGGAACCATGTCCTCCCGAAAGGATGAAACGATCGCGGTTAGCCCATTCCGGATTCTTGCCATTGTGATTCATATGCTTAGCCCAAAGCTCATAAGCCATGGCAGCACTGCCCAGCGGCAGACCTGGATGACCAGAATTAGCCTTCTGGATGGCATCTGCAGCTAATACACGAATGGCGTTGACACAAGTCGTATCGATGTTACTCAAAGTGTATCTCTCCTTATCACTTGAATGTTTTTTATCCACACACCATTCTACTAAATTCGAATGAAAAAGTACAGTATTTTACGGCATTTCCATTAATTACTTTTATGATAACAGAATAAAAATTATATACTTTCGTTTGTAAACACTTTCAACCCTATGTCAGAAATTACGCAAATCCGGGCGCAGCTCTTGTGCTTTTCCCATATATACATGCTGGATTTCTGACTGCTTAAGCTCCGAATCCACCAACAGCAGCACACGAATGCAGCGCTCCATGGATTCATCGACCTCAGGTACCCGCGTATCAAACAGAGGCACCTTGTCAAACCCCTCCATCTGGCGAGCACCAGTCGAAGGGAAGCCAGCCGTAATATCACTGGTAGAGCTGAAAATACATGCGCCAATGTCCTCTGGCTTGACCTTATTACGACGCAAGATCTGCGATAGCAGCATTTTTGCCGCCTGCCAGATTTCCTCTTTTTTATTTTCTCCTACCGTGATTGCTCCACGTATTCCTCTCATATTGACAACCTCCTCTTCAATGCCCTTTGTGTATTTCCCAGATAATCCGGATGCTCAATATGAACGCAATCAGATATCCCAAGAATCCCAGCAACGGAATTTCCATGATCTTCGGCGTCATCTGTGTCGTACATATCGTACTAGAGCCCAGCAACAGCGCCGCTACCAGCACTGCCAGGATAATCTTGTTGATCATTTGATCCAGCTTGCGCAAAGGTTCTTCCGATCCGGTCAAGTCCAAATTTACCTTAGTCTGTCCGCTCATGGTCATTTTCAGGATATCCGAAATCTGTTCCGGCAGCTGCGCAGATTTACGCAGCAACATCAGCCCCTCACGCTTTGCCTTCTCTATCTCATCACGCCAATTGAAGTTTTTCTTATAGTCCACTGCCAGGCTTTTGGCAAATATCTCGACAAAACTGACTTTCGGACAGCAAAGGCGCATGACACCTTCAATCGTCAACACGCCACGCGCAAACATCGACAATCCCTGCGGGCAGCCAATATGATGCACACGCATAAGGTTCATAATTTGCCGTGTCAGCGTCCCCATCTGCAATTCACTGAAATCAAGCGTACTGTACTGCGCCAGTATCGCATCGATATCCTGATAAAGCTGCGTATGGTTGATTTTCCCCCGTACGACTCCCAGTGCTAAGACAGCTGCCTTAAGCTCAAAGGCATCATGGGCTGCCAAAGCATAGACGGCTTTGCGTATCGCCGTGCGGTCACGCCCTGAAAGGCGGCCGACCATGCCAAGATCCAGCCAAACAATCCGGCCGTTGCGTATCCAGATATTACCGGGATGCGGGTCAGCATGAAAAAAACCGTCCTCAATAATCTGCTTAACATAATTCTCACCCAGACGCCGCCCCAGTTGATTCACATCATAGCCCCGGGAGCGGAGCTGCTCAAAATCATCAATCTGAATACCTTCGACCGATTCCATCACCAAGATGTGCTGCGTTGAAAGCTGCCGGTATACCTGCGGACAGGATACATAGTCCACATCGCGGTTCAGATGTTCAAATTCAGCAATGTGATCCGCTTCGATGAAGAAGTCCATCTCCTGTTTGGCAATGGTCCACATCTCGTCAAGCACCATATTGAAATCGATCACATCCTGTGACCGGCTCACAACCTTAAGCAATGTTGCTGCCCGTTTCAAAAGGACAATATCCTTGCTCATGACTTCATAGATACCAGGCCGCTGCACCTTGACAACGACCTTCTCCCCTGTCACCAGCACAGCCCGATGTACCTGAGCAATACTTGCAGACCCCAAGGCCTCCTCATCAATATAGGAAAACACCTTGTCCCACCGGCGATTGTATTCACGTTCAATGACCTCAAGAATTACCGCAAACGGCAAAGGCTTGGCTGACGTTTGCAGCTTCATGAGTTCATCACAGTATTCTGGCGGCAGAAAGTCCGGACGCATGCTCATGACCTGACCGAGTTTGACAAATGTCGGCCCCAAATCCTCAAGCACCAGACGCAGTTTGTCTGGCGTCACGCCGCGGACAACGTCGCGCTTGCGCAGCACGGCCACCATCTCCCGCAGACGCGCTGTGGCACCAGCTTCATCTATTTTGTTCTGAAGGAAATCTCCCAGCACCGCGCCAGACTCCTTTCATCTGCAATCTGCTTATTTCTTGTACTTCTCAGCCAACTGCTGCTTTACCGTCTCATTGGAAAGGAAGTCATCATACGTCGTGACACGATCCACGACCCCATCCGGCGTAATGTCAATGATACGGTTCGCAATGGTCTGTACGAACTCATGGTCATGCGAAACGAACAATGCCGTTCCCTTGAAGGCAATGAGGCCATTGTTTAGCGCCGTGATTGACTCGAGGTCGAGATGGTTCGTCGGCTCATCAAGCAGCAATACATTGGCGCCCGACAACATCATACGCGACAGCATGCAGCGCACGCGCTCACCACCAGAAAGCACCGATGCTTTTTTGAGACTCTCCTCACCAGAGAACAGCATGCGGCCCAGGAAGCCACGCACAAATGTCTCATCCGGGTCCTTGGAGTACTGGCGCAGCCAATCCACCAGACTGAGATCTACACCGTCGAAATAGTCGCTGTTATCCGATGGCAAATAAGCCTGTGATGTCGTGACGCCCCATTTGAACGTACCTTCATCCGGCTCTTCCTCACCCATGAGAATCTTGAACAGCATCGTCTTGCCGATGCCGTTTGGTCCTACAAACGCAACCTTGTCACCTTTTCTGAGCGTAAAGCTGACATTCTTGAGTACCTGCTCGCCATCCACCGTTTTGGAAATGCCATCCACCTGCAGCAGCTGGTCACCAGCCTCACGATCCGGCGTAAAGGCAATATACGGATAACGGCGGGACGATGGCTTGATGTCCTCAACCTGAATCTTATCGAGCAATTTCTTACGGCTCGTAGCCTGCTTGGATTTAGCCGCATTGGCAGCAAAGCGGGCAATGAAGGCCTGCAATTCCTTGATTTTCTCCTCAGCCTTCTTGTTCTGCTCTTTCTGCAGCTGCAAGGCCAGCTGGCTCGACTGATACCAAAAATCGTAGTTGCCAGCATAGAGCTTGATTTCGCCAAAATCCACATCGCAGATATACGTGCAGACCTGGTTCAGGAAATGGCGGTCATGTGATACGACAATGACCGTATTCTCGAAATCAGCCAGGAAGTTTTCGAGCCAGTTGATGGACTCGACATCAAGATGGTTCGTCGGCTCGTCAAGCAACAGGATATCTGGATTGCCAAACAGCGCCTGCGCCAGCAGCACGCGGACCTTCTCGGTCGGCGTAAGCTCAGCCATCTTCATCGAATGCTCATTTTCCGGAATGCCGAGACCATTGAGCAGGCGGGCTGCCTCCGATTCAGCATCCCAGCCATTGAGCTCCGCAAACTCGGCCTCAAGCTCTGAGGCTTTCATGCCGTCCTCTTCGCTGAAATCTGGCTTGGCATACAGTGCATCCTTTTCGTCCATGATTTCGACCAGACGCTTGTGTCCCATGATTACAGTACGCAGTACCTCATACTCATCATAGGCGTAGTGATCCTGTTTCAGTACAGCCAGACGCTCACCCGGCGTAATCTCGATATGACCGCCAGTCGGCTCGATATCGCCTGCCAGCAGCTTCAAAAAGGTCGATTTACCAGCACCATTCGCGCCGATGATGCCATAGCAGTTACCCGGCGTGAATTTGAGGTTGACGTCCTTGTACAGGACGCGCTTGCCAAACTGAAGGCTCACATTGTTGGTTGTAATCATTTCGTCTTAAATTCCCTTCTCTATATAGATGAATAAACTATTGCGTAATCGTTACTTCGCCAGCATCGCCCGGAAGATGCTCATGATACTCTGCCCATAAGTATAGCCAGGCACAGCCCAACGGCCATTGAGTTCCGGCCAGCTCTTGAGCGTATGCTCGCCATAGGAGGAACGCACAAGATTGTAACGCGGGTCAACCACCGGTTCATTCGGGAGCCGGGTCGAAGCATAGGCTAACAGATGCTGGATCTGCGCCCGCACGCCCATCTGGGCCGATTGAAAATATGCCCCTTTGACCTGGCTGCTTGTCGTTCCCAAGCCACAGTAATTGTTCTGATCCGACGTTACCGTACCACCGTAGCGGAAAAATCCTGTCTCCTTGAGTGCCTGTGCAAAAGCGACATCCGGACGGATGCCCTCGCGGGCTCCTTCTTCATAATAATAGGAAACGAGCTGCTGCGGCGTAACTGAAATATCCGGATTCGGGTTGACACTTAGCAAGTAATCCACGCACTGCTGCTGGCTGGCCAATGCCGTGCCGATAATCGAATCATCGTAAGCCGACACCGTACGCGGCACCGTTTCTTCCTCCGGCTCTTCCTGTGCCTGATCGAGAATCGCAGAAATACGCTCTCGGAATGACAACTCCTGCATAACATTGCGGGCAACCGTCTCACTGCTGCCACTGTTTACCGTACGCTCCGTAGCTACTCTGGTTGCTGGTATATCTGCATCGCTCACATGACGTGCTGCCTGTCCGGCTGCCGGCAGTGCCAACGATAATACTCCTACCAGCGTACCAGCAGCAATAACTCTCGGATAACGATTAAATTCCACGAAAAGTACACTCCTTAAATCATTCGAATCAATCATCTTGCATCTCTTCATCAAATAGCCGCATAAACAAAATACATGGCAAACACCACAGCCAGCCCCCACGATGCCAGTGGAACCATACGCCAGCCGCATGCACAGGCACGGAGCACACACCAGCTGATAAGTGCAGCCCCCAAACCAGCCGTGATGTTATTAGCCAATGGCATCAACAGCACGAGGCAGACCGCTGCCCCTAGTGCCGCAAAATCCCACGCCAATGGCTGCTGCCGCAGATTCTGTACAGTCTGCTGCAGCAGCAGCATCCCCGTCCCCACAAGCACTGGCACAACCAGAGCAGGGAAATCGGCCATCGACGCCAACAGCGGCTCACAAAACAGCGCCGCCAAAAAGAGCATGGCTGCACACCAGGACGCGAGCCGCCCCGCCCGTGTCAAAGCCCCTGCCGCTGATAGCGGCGAAACAGTCAGCGGCAGGCAGCCTGCCAGTGCGCCCACGGCACTAAAAGCAAATGTCAGAGGAAGCAGGCGGTGGCTTTTTCCCGCAACCGGCACAAGTGATGCGACCACCAGCCAGTTCACACTAGCCAGCACGATCAGAAGCGTCACGCCCGCAGCCAGCATATGTCCCCAGGCTGCCTCACTTTCAGCGAGCAACACCAGCTGCCCAGCCGTCTGTTCCCAGCCTGAAGGAATCATGAAAGGCGCAGCCGGCAGCGCCCAGAAACCTTCAGCCAAGGCCACAGCCGCCGTAATAGCCATCCCCCAAAACAGTGCCCCGCGCAGTTTCAGAGCCAGCATGACCAGTGTCACCACAATGCCAGTCAAACTAAGATACGCCAGCGGATCTTGAAAGTTCCCCAGCATCGTGACCGACCAGGCAGAACGCACAATGATGCGTCCCTGGGTCAGCCCTGATAGGATCAGCATCACGCCCAGCCCTGCCGGCAATAGCCGCCGGACTTCCTGCGGCACAGCGGCAGCAAACCGCCGGCGCAACGGGCTGAGGCAAAGCAGCAAGCCTGCAACGGCAGCAGCAAAACAGGCTCCCAACAACTGTCTCCAGCCCAGCCCCTGCGAAATGCCAACAAGATAGACCAGATACATACTGACCGCTATAGATGGCAGCAGCAGCAGCGGCTGGCGCAACCATCCCATGACCAGGGATGCGGCTATAGCCATCACGGCATAGGCCGTATAGGCACCGGCAAAGTCCATGCCCAATTGAAAGAGCAGCGACGGTACAACGATGAAACCTGCCAGTGCAGGACCTGCCATAGCCAGCCCCGCCTGTATCTCTGCACCAATATGCTGCCTGCCCTGTTTTGCTGTCATGAACCTTCACCTTTCCCATAGTATAACAATTCTATTTTAGCACAGGCAAATCAAAAATGACAGTTTCCTCCGTTTATTTTCAGTTGACAAGTCATTTTTAATGTTATAATAGAATCAATTCAGAGCTATAGGAGGTACGCTGTCTTGCGAATTCAAAAATCTATGGGTATGGTAAAAGCTGGTGCTGCACTGGCCATCATCCTGCTCTTCGCCATCATCCACCTGATAAATCCAGCTTTCCTGCCGCATATGTTTGGCCTGTTGGCTCGCGGCGACATTTTGGAAACTGCGGATTACATCGCCTCCTTCGGGCCTTGGGCGGTGCTTTTCAGTTTTCTGCTGACGCTTTTCGTCAACGCTCTCGGTTTCCCGCCCGCCATTATTTTCTCAACAGCCAACACACTGATCTTTGGCATCTTCTGGGGTATTGTCCTGTCCGTCATCGCTGAAACCGTCGGCGTTGCCATCAGCTTTATCCTGCTGCGCTTTTTCTTCCGCGACGCAGCCGAGAAAATCATCAGCAAAAACAAGACACTTTCCAATCTTGATAAGTACAGCGGCAAACGCGGCTTTGTTGTCATGCTCATCGCCCGCATGGTCCCGTATTTCCCCTCCGTCATGCTTAACGCCATCGGCGCGCTTTCGGCCATGAGCTTCCGCGATTACGTCATCGCCTCGCTGGTCGGCAAATTCCCCTCTACCGGCATTGAGGCCATCATCGGACATGATGCTCTTACCCATCAGGAAGATCCCACGCGCATGATCCTGGTCATCATCTTTGCCATCCTCCTGATTGCGGGGGCCTGGTGGTACGAACGCAGCGCTGCCCACAAAGACGCCGTCAAGGAACACAGGAGATGAATATCATGGATATCACGCGCCGGAAATTCTTACAATACTGCGGGCAGGCAGCCATCCTGCTCGGATTTGAAGCCTGGCTGCCCCCATCAGCCGCAGCCGCTGATGGGACAATGCCACTGAGATTCCTGCGTCATATCATCACGGCTGACAGTACGTCTTCCCGCACCATCATGTGGCAGAGCAACACCAATCTGAGTGGCTGCGCACTCGAATACCGTCCAGCCAACGACATCCGCGCGACTAAGTCAGTACCCGCTGCTGTCACCTCACTCTTTGAGGACAAGGCGCCTGTCTTTTTCTGTTCGGTCACGCTTACCGGTCTTTCCCCTGCCGCCAGCTACGAATACCGCATCATCCAAGGCGAACGCGCCTCACGCTGGCATACGTTTCAAACAGAACCAGAAAATCTCTCCGAAGTTTCGGCACTGATTTTCTGTGACTCGCAATGCAGCGGCAGCTATGATGTATGGCAGCAGACATTCCAGACAGCTTGGCAGCGTCATCCCGAGAGCCAGTTCGCTGCCATCATCGGCGATCTTACCGACAACGGCCAGTCCGACTGGCACTGGGATAACTTCTTTGCCGCCATGGGCAGCATCCCTGCGCAGCACCCGCTCGTCCCTGCCATGGGGAATCACGAATGCTATGGACTTGACTGGAAATTCTGTCTGCCACGCCGCTATCTGGCTTCTTTTGCCTTGCCAGACAATAATAGCGCTAAGTTCCAAGACTGCTTTTACGCCTTCGACTACGGCCCTGTCCACTTTATCGTACTCAATACGCAGGAACTCGAACTGCACGAACTGCTTCCCGGCCTGCTTGAACATCAGCTGCATTGGCTTAAACAAGATACCAACATACACCATCTGCCTTGGCAGGTCGTCCTCATGCACAAAGACATCCTGGCCTACGATGAGTACCAGCTTGGCACTCGCCAAAAAGGTGGCATCAGCGATATCGGCCGTGCTTTCATGCCGGTATTCGACGAGCTCGGCATCGATCTTGTCCTGACCGGTCACATGCATACCTACCGCAGCCGTGGCCACATAAAAAACATGCAGCCATCAGCCGATGGTCCCTTCTACATCCTGAGTGGTCCGGCTGGCAACCGGCAATACACTGTACCTGAGGACAAGACCTTCGATCGCAGTGCGATTTATCAACCAACACCGCCCCACTACATGACCTTGCATGCCACGGCCCAAGAGCTCACCTTGACAGGCTGCACGACAGACGGCGAACCTATCGAAACCATAAAACTCACCAAATAAGCAAAAGGCTGGCAGAAAATGACTGCCAGCCTTTATGATTTCCAGAACTACGCAGGAATCAATAGTTTTCCGCGTGAATCTCGAAGTAGCTCTTCGGATGCGCACATACCGGGCAAAGTTCCGGTGCCTTGGTTCCGACCACGATATGTCCACAGTTGCGGCACTCCCAAACCTTGACCTCACTGCGCTGGAAAACTTCCTGCATCTCCACATTCTTCAGCAGAGCGCGATAGCGCTCCTCATGATGCTTCTCGATTTCAGCTACCATGCGGAATTTCGCTGCCAGCTCCTTAAACCCTTCTTCCTCGGCAGTCTTGGCAAAACCAGCATACATGTCCGTCCATTCATAATTCTCGCCATCTGCTGCATCCTTCAGGTTTGTCTCTGTGTCCGGCATACCATCATGGAGCTCTTTGAACCACATCTTTGCATGCTCTTTTTCATTGTCAGCCGTTTTCAAGAACAGTGCCGCAATCTGCTCATAGCCATCCTTCTTAGCCCGTGAAGCATAATAGGTGTACTTATTGCGTGCCTGGCTTTCCCCGGCAAAGGCCGCCTCTAAGTTCTTCTCGGTCTGGGTCCCTGCATATTTGCTCATCGTCATACCTCCTGCAATATAAACCACATCACAATATGATAAAGACGCCTGCCTGCCATCAGCCACGGCTACGCGGCTGATGGCAGACAGTCATACCTTATACCTTGAATTTCTGCACTTCATCCTGCAGCATGCCAGCCATCTTAGCCAGCTGGGAACTGTTATTATTCATCTCTTGGACCGAAGCCGATTGTTGCTCGGTTGCCGCCGATACCGTCTCCGAATTGGCTACAACGCTACGGCTCATGCCCTCGATATCATGAATAGCAGTCTGGCAGGCTTCCGCACTATCCGTGGCTTCCTTCGAAGCACTGGCTATCTGCTGGGAGCGGCTGGCTATCTTTTCCACGAGTTCCACGATGCCGCTGAACTCACGGCCTGTTTCCTCAACGCTTTCCTTAGCCGTGGCCAGATTATCCGTCCCTTCGTGCATACTGCTGACAGCCTGCTGCGTCTCCTGCTGGATCTGGCCGATAAGGCTGGCGATCTGGCTGGCAGCCTCTTCCGACTGGGCTGCCAGCTTGCGAATTTCGTCTGCCACAACGGCAAACCCACGCCCGGCATCGCCAGCACGCGCTGCCTCGATTGCCGCATTGAGTGCCAAAAGATTTGTCTGCTCGGCAATACCCGAAATCGTATCGGTAATGCGCCCGATCGTATCCGAGCGCTCGCCAAGGCTGTTAACCACTTTGGCCGACTCGCCGACTACTTCACTCAAGCGCGCCATATCCCTGACCGTGCGGGTGACAACCTGATTGCCATTCTGTGCCCTTTCCGTCGCCTGCTGCGTCTCAACGGCAGCCCGGCGTGCATTATGGGCCATGCCGCCGATGCGCTCCAAAAGGGTCTCCATCGACTGTGAAGCCTCATCGACTGCCATAAGCTGCCTGTTGGTAGCCCCAGCCACATCAGTAATCGAATCAGCCACCTGCTGGCTGGCCGACGCCGACTGCGCAGTCATCTCATTGAGCTGCGCGGCATCGCTGGCCACCTGCTCAGCCGACTCGCGAATCGCTCCCATAAGCTGGCGCATATTGCCGCCGAGCACCCGGAGAATATCGATCATCTGGCCGATTTCGTCTTCGCGGTCGACATATTCCTGCTTGACCGGCTCCTGCCGGTAGTCGCCTTTGGCGAATTTCTGCAAACGCCCCGTCACGAAACTGATGGGATCGCCGAAACTCTGCGCAATCTTGACGCCCAGCATGGCCATGATCAGCGAGACCACTACAATGATAAGCGATGAAATAAGGATCTCATGGTAGAGTTTTTCCTGCATCTCCTGGGTGTACTTGGCAGCTTCCGCATCGATATAGTCAATCCAGGAACCCGTTCCTACAATCCACTGATACGGTTTGAACTCCAGCACATAGTTGCGTTTTGGCAGGGATTCCTTCTCCCCCGGTTTCGGATAGGAGAAATCCACAAAGCCGCCGCCCTCATTCTGGGCTGCCTTGAACATATCCTCCATATAAGGAACACCATTGGGGTCCTTGTCATTGCGGCGCATGCGCCCTTCTGACTCCCTCGATGCTGCATGCGCTACGCAAATACCGGTGTTCTTCTCGTCCGCAAAGAAGTAGCCCTTGCCATCATCATAACGCACCGCACGGATGACATCGAGCGCCAGGCTCTTGGCCTGTGCCTCGGTCAGCTCGCCAGATTGCTGCCGCGCATAGATACCGTTGAGCGACGAAACGATTCCTTCCGTCTGCAGCCGCAGTTCGCGATCGTAATGATCCGCCAATTCCTTTCGGTATTCCGCCACGAGCCTGTCATTATCCTTAATCGTCGTGTAAATGAAATAGCTGCCTACGGCCAGTGTCGCTACAACGCTTACGGCCGCAAACAACGCCGTCAGCTTACCACGCACAGACTTCATAAAAAACATACACTATCCCTCCCTAGCATCCGTATCTTTCCCTTTACCTGCTTAATTCTATTTTGCCTAAAAGAATCCTGCTTCACAGATATAAAAAAACTGACAGAACTACTCTGTCAGTCAAAAACGTCTTTTTTTCACTCTATTTTCAGCAGGAACTTTCTCCAAGCATAGGATGCCTGGCAGGGCGCAGGCTGCGCACACGAACCAGCCGCAACGCTTCCTGCATATCGACATCCGCGCGGTTCCCCGCAGACTCATACACACAAACAGGCTGAGCTATACCGACTTCGCTGCCGGGCATATACACATACTCCTGGTTCTCCGTATCCCCAAAAATCACACCGGCTTTCAGCTTCGCTTCCACCATCATAGCGCAACTTCCTCTCAAAACATGTCTTTTTTCCAAAGTGCATAGGCACCTGATATGCTGATGCCAAAGGCAATGACCATGACATAGAAAAAACCATGGACATCATCGGTAAATGGTACGGGCACATTCATGCCAAAGAAACTCGAAACGACAGTCGGTATAGCGATGATGATCGTCATCGCCGCTAAGAATTTCATCACGAGATTCTGGTTGTTCGCAATGATGGACGTGAACGTGTCGGCCATGCGCGCCAGGATCTTGCTATACATCTCTACCATTTCTTTTGCCTGTTTGTTCTCGATGATGACATCTTCAAGCAGATCCTCATCCTCATCATAGGCCTTGAGGATTGGCGTGAGCTGCGGATTGTTACGCATGCGCAACAGCTTATCGAGCACCGCACCATTCGAGCGGATAGCCGCATTGAAATACGTAAGGCCCTTTTGCAATTCCAGCAAACGCAGGATCTCGCTATTCTTCATATCATGGCGCAGCTGGTTCTCGATATCATCGGACAGCTTGCTGATCTGACGCAGATAACGCAGATAGAACGTCATCGACTTATACAGGATCTGAAACAGGAACCGCGTCTTTTTATAGGTACGGAACAATTTTGCCGTACGCTCATTGAACTCGGCCATGACCGGCGTTTCCTCGAGGCAAACCGTAATGATGTATTCCTCCGTAACAATGATTGCTAACGGCAGCGCATCATAACTATCTTGACCACGGCAGACTGCGACATTAGTCAGTACCATGACCGAATCATCCTCAATATCCGTATGCGAACGCTCCTCATCATCGAGCGCGGAACGCAAAAAGTCCGGATCGACCTCGGTCAGATTGCTGACCACTTTCAGCTCATAGGGCGTCGGATCGACGATATTGATCCAAGCCCCCTTTTCCAGCGTCTTCAGGGTGAGCTCTTGCAACGGGCCGCTCTCCAGCGATTTGTAAATCTGAAGCATGGCTGAATGTCTCCTTTCTTCTTGAGAAAACAGCACCATCTCCAGCCCGTTTTATCGCAGCAGGCAGGAAAATGGCGCACTCTCCCCAACGGTATAAAACTCGCATCGTTTAGGGTCTGCCGTTCCAGGGTGATCGTCCATTTTCCTCACCAGCCTTTCTTTCATAGTCCGCGGAAATTTACCTACCGAAAAAATTCCCGCCCTTCATTATATGCCTTTTCCCCGCTTTTTGTCTACCAAAAATTCCCCTCACCCGCCTCTTTTTTCCTTGACAAACACACCATGCATCACTATAATATATAGCACAACAGAATAATGCTCTTATGAGCACTTATTATCGTGGGGATGTAATGGTCTCGACGGGGATATATGCTCTATGGATAGCGAGCCGGGGGGTCATCAACCCGTCAGTAAGGTGAACACTTTTATTTAAATATAAAAGCTAACGAAGATTACGCTTTAGCCGCTTAAGGCTAACCCCTGTCCGTCTTTCTCCCGCGAAGATGGATAAGGGGCAAACAGCGGGATACCTAAGTGCCAATTCTCGGAGGCATTTACGGGAACACGTATCGAGATCGGAATGATGCCGTTTGTTTGTGGAGGGCTGATTTCTTAAATATAACCACAAACTGCGCTCGGAGAAATCCATGGATCAGTATTTTCGGACAGGAGTTCGATTCTCCTCATCTCCACCAAAAGAAGTTACAGGCGCTGACAAGTCAACTTGACTGGTCAGCGCCTTTTGACAATAAAAAACGGCGCCACATTCGGTACTACCCGAATGTGGCGTCGTTTTTTCCTTAGACGACTTTTGTGAACATATATACTGCCCGGATCTGATCTGGCATGACACCAAGATTCTGCACAGCCGACAAGATGCCGACAGACAGAACGGTGCGGCCAGCCTTTTTGCTGTCATCGATCAGTACTTTCCGCGAATCCTCATCCTGCGGATAGATTGCCACGATGCCATTGCCGTAGCTGACATCATAACTGCCCTCACGGCTTTGGTACATGAAGTCATACTTGCTGGTTGACTCCCGGCGTATCTCCGTAGGTTCCGGAATCGTGACCTTCTGGGCTGACGGCATAATGGTCAGCTTATCCGAGGCATAATTGATGGTGTAAATGCCATCGAGTTTTTTCGACTCACCATCCGTATACAACACGGGAATAGCGCCCGGCGTCTCACTCTGACCACTGTGTTCCATATAGCCAGCCACACGGACATCTTCGCCCGCAAGCGATCCGGTATCCGTCTGCACCGTCAAAACAAACGAGCCATCCGGATTGGACTGGAACGACGAAGCCACAGGCTTGTCTCCGCCAGTAGTGATAACTACCGTATCTGGCTGAGCCTGCGTCCCCTTCGTATTGATGGGCACGTCAACAGCTGGCAGATTCGTAGCAACCACCGGAACAGGCTCAGCACCAGGAGCATGCGTCTCCGGAATCTGTGTTGTTTTTCCCGGCAATGATACTTGTTCGGAAATGCGCAATGTATCCGGTTGGTATTCCTTGGGCTGCGTCTCTATCGGTTCTTGTTCCTTCGGCACTGGCTTTGCCTGCTGATTATGTTTTGGTTGCGGCTCTACCGGCTGCTCCCTCGGCGTTGGCCCTATCGGTTGATTGGGCTCCGGCTTATTTTCCGGCAAGCCGCCCGGCGTGATTTTCAAATCACCCGGCACATAGACGAACCGATAGTTATCCACACTCGTTCCCTGGAAGGTCCAGTCTTTATCGACATGGATGACGCCTGCATAATCGCCCTGTCCGGTTGCTGGCGTGATGCCTGCATCATAAGACAGCGTAACATCTGCCAGCGTATCGCCAAACAACAAGCCCCGCGTCGTACGGCTATCGCCGCGCTCTACCGTATACGCTTTGACTACCGGATTCTCCTCCCCGTAACTACGGGAAGCCGAACCAGCAGTAATGCGCACTTCACGCGGCGTGACCGTCAATTTGCCCGGCTCAGCCACTATGCTGTAATCTGTATTCCAGCTCACGCTGTCCTGCGTGAGCCCGGCCTCTTTGACCTGCATGGTGTAGTCACCGACGTTTGCTTTCTCATCAGCCGCCGAGATAATCGAAAAGTCCGCGAAGGAATCGCCTGCCAGCAGGTTGTCATAACCAGCTTCATCAACTGCATGCCCCGCCACTTTGACTACATCATTGGACTGGCCGAAAACGCGCGTACCATCGTCTACGCTTACCTTGACCCGGCGCGGCGTAATCGTCAGGCGGCCATCTTCATAAACAAATTCATAATTCTTAGCCGTAAGATCGCTGTCCTGGATGCCAATGGCATAGCTTCCCGCATGCACTGCCCCTTGGGCATTTGCCTGCTCTGTTGTCTTTGGCTTGCCATAGCGGATTTCACCGGCTGCCTCAGCAATGTTCGTGATATCCTGGCCAGGCAGGAAGCCATCATAGGTAACACCATTGCCGCCAGTATAGGAAGTTCCATCGTATTTGCGGCTATCATCCACCGCCTTTACCACGACCTGCTTCTTGCGAATCACGAGATTGCCATCTTTATAGATGATCTTATAATTCTGTGCATGACCTGGCGTGATGGTTCCGCCCGCTGCTTTTATAGTGCCCGCATAAGTGCCGGCATCGGTCAGCGCGTCGATTCCCGTTACATCCTTGCTGACGGTAACAGCCGTAAGCGTATCGCCGTTTACCAGGCCGGTATGCTCGTCTGCTGTATCGATGGCTGCACCGACCGTATAGCCAGCACGGCCAACCGGTTCAAGCTGGTCGTTATCCTGCCCATAGACGCGTTCATAATCTGCCGCCGTGACAATAACATCACGCGGCGTAACTTTTAAGACACCATCCGATTGCGTGATGTCATAGTTTTTTGTGACATCTTCGCCATTTTCATCCAATATAGTCACTTTATTGACCTTTACGGCTGTGGTCTCACCGACATTCTGGTATTTCTGCCCCGCCGTCTGGATATCCAGCCGCGACTGCTGGCCATCAGCCAGGCTGCCACCGGTTACGGCCCCGGCCACCGACGACGGATCGTCGGTACCGTAGACTTTCTGCACATCGCCAGCGCTCACTGCCAGCTTGCGCTTGTCAATGGTAAGTGTACCATCCTGATAGACGAATACATAGTTGCCATTGGATGTAAGGTCGCTGTCCTGAATGCCAATAGCATAACTGCCAGCATCTTTGGCACCTTCGGCCGACGTTTTGCCAGACTGTGCCGTACCATAGCGGATGCTGCCGCCCGTAATGATGCCTTCCTTGAATCCCCCTTCCGCATTTTTGTCTTCTGTATAGATATTTTCATAGGTTACCTGACCGTTGCCATTCCCATTGCTTGTATATGCCTTACCATCATATGTCTTCGTATCATCGGCAGCGGTTACCGTTACGGTACGCGGTGTAATCTTGAAATCAATATTGACCGTAGCGTTGAGGTTATTGTCTCCCACGTATTCGATCTGACGGTTCTTACCGGCGATGCCGCCTTCCTTGGCGTTGCCATAAATGGCCCCAGCTGCCGGCCCGCCTGCTGTATTCACAGCTGTTGCCGGTGTCAATTTATCATCCCACTTATAGGATTTATCCGGATTGTTGCGCAGATCTTCCAGAAGCTTAGCATACTTTGCCTGCTCCGTTGCCGTGCCCTTATGCTCCTTATCGGCATTTTCTGCCTTGAACGCATCGCCAGTGATGAAATTCGCATTTCCGTCGCCGTAAACGCGTTCCGACGTCACATTGACAACAAGCGGCTTCGTATAGGCAATGACATCCTTATCCCAACCATAGTCCTTGCTCTCCGGGTTCTTGACTTCGGAATTATCTTTCGTATTATAACGGATACCATCGGGCACAAGCGTACCAGGATCGTCGCCTTCCGGACTATCCGTATGGATAATCCAGCGCTGCGAATCCGGCGTCTTTATCACTTGACTGCCCGGATTGGTATTTTCATTGATGAAATGACCTTTGGCTGCGTCAATTGTCACGCCGCCGGACGTAGACTCCAGGCTGCCCGACGAGTCAATCTTGATGTTGCCACCCGTCTTGACCGTAATCGTCTCGCCCTGGATATGCCCCGTGATGGTGGTCGTTTCTGTTGTCTTGCTGCTTGTTGACGTGTTGTTCTTAATATCGATCTTCTTGCCCGTCACATCACCGATTTCTTGGATGTGATTTTCGGCAGCGGTCAAGTCAACATCGCCGCCAGCAGCAATCGTTACTTTATCCGCCGTAAGACCGCCACCATTTTCCTGCTGGGTGACATCGCCCTGGGTCTTGATATTTACCACGCTCGGCTTCGTACCATCGGCTTTCGGCGCTTCAAAACCATTGACAGAAATGTTTCCCGTGTGATCTTCGCCACCAAAGTTGATTTCATTGAAGCCATGGAAGATCGAGGTTTCCGTGGTCGTATCGGTATCGAACCATTCCTTATCGATATCGAGGCCAGGCGTACCCGTCTTGCCGATATGGATTTCTTGCTCCTTATCAAACGTATCGAGCGTCAGCTTGCCACCCTGGGTGGTCTTGATGCTGTTTCTTCCCTGGCTCGTATCATTCGTCAGGCTGTTCGTCGTGATGTTGACATTCCCTGTGGTCGTTTCGATATCGGCGCCCGAAAGGACGACATTCTGGCTGCGGATATTGTAATCTTTCTCGCCAAAGGACATCTTGCCGCTGATTTTTACGGCCGCATTGGAGTTTTTATACCCCTGGATAACATTGACCGTATCCTCAAAGGCAATACTGCCAGACTGTTCATAGCTTCCCTGGCCGTCACCGCGGCCGATATTGATGGCATCAAAGCCTTTCGCAAAAATACGCGTCGTCGAGGATGCGTCAAAATATGACGAGTCAAGATAGAGCGCATCTGCCGCAACCTGACCATTAAATGTACCGACTTTGATGCTGCGGTTCTCATCCAGCGTCTTGATGTTTAGCTGACCGCCTTTCACAGCGCCCTGCGTGCCGGTCATGATGGTTCCCGTCGAAGAATCGCTGGCCAGTTCGACTTCATCAGCCGTAATGCTGATATCACCGCTTTCGGTCTCGATGGTACTCGTACCATTCATCTTGAACTTCTGTGCCATGAACTCGACCCCATCGGTACCGGCCAAATGGATATGCGTCTTGCCGCTGATGGTCGTCGTCCTGGCTTTCGTCACTGCTGTCTCAAAACCAGAGCGAACGGTCGTTGGATCGAGGAAATGCAGATCTGTCGAAGAATCGATATGCGCATCGCCATAACCGCCGCCCAGATAAATATGACGGAACCCATCCTGGATAGCTGGATTCTTATCATGGCCGGCAAACCATTCCGACTTGATATTGAGTGCCCCGGCACCATAATCCTTGATGGCATTGTCGCCGATATTCAAAGAGACGCCTTCTGTCTTCTGCGCAATCGTCAGCTTGCCCTTGCCGGTAAGCTTGGCATCGCCAGCGATATCGAACTGGTCTGTTGTGAGCTCGATGTCACCACTAGCCGCCGCGATTCCCTTGACGCCATTCACTTCGCCGGCCGTCAGCTGCTTGCCAGCGGTTTCTTCCAGTGACAGGCTCTTGACATTGGCCGCGACCGTGCCGATGGTATTATCACCCGTAAGCTTCACGTCACCGCCAACAAAGGCAACATTCGCTGCCTGCAGACCGCTGCCGGTAATCTTGCCATCCGCGCTGGTAGTCAGCGTGGATGGCTTTGCGAGTGTACCGCCGCTGATCGTTATCGTTTGCTGCGTATCGTTGCCGATGGCAAACGCACTGAACGTGTCCGCAAAAGCGCCCGTGCCATCAAGCAGCGCATCATAGAGGTTAAGTCCGCCAGCCTGCGCATCTTTGGTAATATTGATAGCCGTCGTGCCATCGTAAGTCGAAAGCCCGAGCGTCCCCGTTCCAAGGATGGTATTACCAGCTGTGCCCGTAAGCTTACTCAAATCATTCGTATAAATGTTGAGCTGGCTAGCTCCGGCCGGGCCACTTTGGGCCTCAAAACTACCGCCAGCCGCATTGCGGATGCTGCCAGCTTTGAGCGTAACGACCTTGCCAGCTGCCACGCTGTTCGCCCCTTGGAATACGATATCCCCACGGCTGCCATTCTGCAGCGTCAAGCTGTTGGCAAACGCAACGTTGTCGATTGTCAGGGCACCAGTCCCCTCTTCATTGCCCAACGAAAGCTCCGTAAAGCCAGCACCGAAGACACCGCCATTGATATCGCCCGCTGTGATATGCAGGCCATTTTCCGCCGTAGTCAGTTCGTTTTCCACAAACATCTTCGCTGCGGCATTTTTCGTCGCCAGCGTCAATTTACCTTTGCCCTCGATATTGGTCACGCTGTCCGCGCGATCCACCGTCAGCTTGTCCGTTTGCAAGGTAAAGCTGCCAGCGCCGCCATCGATCTTGGCGCCCTTGCCCAATTCGAGCGCATCAGCTGTCAGCGTAACGCCGCCCTTGCCAGCAGCTGCGCCTGCCATCTCAGCCTTGGCTTCGATTTTGGCACCAGCCGCCAACTTGATTTCCTTTGCCGCAGCATGGACAACCGTATTGGCGCCATTGATGGTAAGCGTCTTGCCAGCTGCCACGTCAATCGTACCAGCAGCACTATTCAGCGTAAGCTCCGTCGCCGCTGCAGGATCTGCGCTTCCCAGCGTAACATCCTCGACAACATGGATGCCCTTGGCTCCAGCAATCTTAACCGATTTATCGATGCCGCCTGCATAAAGATAGACATTCTCCTTCGTCGTGATGCCAAAATCGCTGAAACCTGTCAGGTTGGAATTGACCGTACCATAGCCGATTTTATACCCATTGTCTTCAGCTGCTGGCATGGCAAAATCCGTACCGCCCAGATAGATATTCTTACCTTCCGGCGTCGTGATATTGAGCTTGCCCGAACCATTGATGACACCTTCGCCCAAATCCAGGCTGTCCGTCAGATTGAGATTGAGGTTGTGATTCTTGATATCGGTCGTGCTGTCCTTATCCAGCTGCAATCCCGTCGCATGAACCGTCAAGTCGCCACCGACGATATTGCTGTCAGCAAACTCTACTTGATTCTCCGTGCGCACCGTCGTCTTTGAGCTGAAATTCGTATGCTTGATGATGACCTTGCCCTGCTGCGAACTGCCATCCTGCTCATCGGTCCGGCGACCAATGATAAGCTCGCCATAGGAATTGCTGAATGCTCCCTTGGCAAACGAGTCGCTATCGATATTCATAGCACCCGCATGCTCCTCGGTGTCAATGGCAATCGTCTTCTCCGCCGTAGTCGTATAGAGCTGCACCTTGCCGCTCGTCGTCACCTTGCCTGTGGTCGTCCCTTTGGCAATCGAATCCGCGGAAATCGTGATATTGGCACTGCCAGCATCGATCGTCCCCATGGTCAGCTTTTTATCGGCATCCATGGTAATCTTGACACTGCCGCCTTTGGTGATGATTCCTTCTTTCTTCACTACCTTCTCAGCATTGCGGTCTTCCACCTGGCCAATGGTCATATCTGCGCTGCTGTTTACCGCCAGCGCACCGGAAACATCAGCAGCCAGGGTCTGGATTTCATTGCCTGCTCCCGTAAGGTCGGCCTTGCCGCCCTGCAGCAGCAGGGATTCGGCCTTGATGCTGCCGCCATTTTCCTGAATGCCTTCTTTTGCCGCCAGCACCAGTGATTTTGCCGTGACATTTCCCGTAACCGTCGCCGTGCTGCCGGATTTTACCGTCAGATAAGCCGGTGGCTTAGTAATATCCGCCAGCGTTACCGCCCCGCCATTTTCCGTGCCAATGACGACATTCTTAAACGTATCGCCTATCTTTTGGAGGCTTTCATCGGTTATATAGCTGGCAGCATCATTACCGCCAATCGTATAGGCATCTGTACTTCTGCGCGAAAAAGACAACGTGCCCGTATTCTGCGCTGAAAACGCGCCCGCCAGCGTCAGCTTATCTGCCTGGATAGCGATATCTGCTGCCCCGGCTTCCAGCACACTGCCATTTTCCAGCTGAAAGCCATCCGCGCCCTCGGCTGTAAAGGCCATGTCTTTGCCATTTGACGATAGCTGGCCCGCTACCGTTATGGAGCTGCCGGAGGTAAAGGATACCGCATCTTTTACGTTAAGCGTGCCGATACGGATAGCACCAGTATCCTTGCTGCCAAACTGAATGCCCGAAAAACCTTCGGCTGCAAACCCGACGCCTGCTAATTTCACATCGCCAGTATCAACCCCCACACCGAAGCTCTTGCCGGGCGTCAAGGTATCAATCGTCAGTGCCCCTTTGCCCTGGATGGAATCATCCGCCAGGTCAAAGGAATCTGCTTTGAGCGTAATATCACCTGCATCGGAATGAATAGCGCCCGCTACCGAAGTCAAAATCCCGCTAGATTTGATAGAAATATCCTTCGCAGCCGTCAGCTTCATATCCTCAGCGCCCAAAGTCATATGCTTCGTCTGGCTCGTACTGGTATTGGTAATGTCAAAGCTATTGGCCTTGCCCGTAAGGAGCGCAACATCTGTGCTTAATCGGACATCGCCTGGCGTTTCTACAGCAAGTACCTCTGCCGTAACCTTGCCAGCTGCTGTGCCTGTGATTTTGTCACTTGCCTTCAGCGAAATGCTCTTATCCGACGTAAGCGCTGCCCCGACGGCAATCGAACCGCCATACAAGGTCAAGTCGCCTGTCGTGCTGACCGCACTGCCGACCTGAATCGTCCCCGCATTGTCAGCTGCACCGATCTGCGTCGCCGCAAAGCCGCCCCCTAGCAGAGCATCCGTTATATTGAGCCCGGCACCGCTGCCAAGCGAAATCGCACCATTTTTCGTTTCCGTTTGAATGGTAAGTGTGCCTGTATTGCCATCGGCATCCGCTGTGCTTGTTATCTTGCCTGTGCCTTTTGCCGCATCCATCGTGAGCTGCATATCCTTGGCTGACAGTACACCATCATACGCAAGCCCATTGCCACCCTCTTTATTATGCGCCAAGATGGCGAGCTTGCCAGCGCCAGCATCTACCTTGCCGGTAATCTGGACACCATCGGCATTTTTTTCATTGGTCGCACCATGCAGCGTGATATCACCGCCGTCCGTCGTTATCGTGCCGGCCAGCTGGATGCCACTTTCCCCGTTTACCGTCGCCCGCGCCATATCATCCTTATTGCCGCCATGGAAATAGACGCTGCCGCCACCTGTCGCAATCGTCGAGGAGGCTGCCTGCGTAATCTTGCCGCCCATAAATTTGCCGCCATTGCCGCTGTTGGACTTAAAGTCAAGGCTCAGCTTATCGCCCGTGATATCCTTATTGATGATAATGTCGCGGGCCGCTTCCAATGACAGTGTCGCATTCTTGCCGCTGCTCGTGATGGCTCCATCGATTACGATATCGCCGTCGTCACCGCCGGCAGCCGTACCCGTCGAAATCTTGACATTGGTATTGGCCTGCAGGGCGTCGTTTACCACAGTATTTGCGATTTGCGAATCGCTTTTGGCCGCCGTATAGCTATTGCCACTCATGGCACCGCCCGTGCCGCCATCCGTGATGGTCACATTGTAGGGATCGAGCAGCCACTGTCCATTTGCGCCCTGCTCACTTGACGCCTCGACATGCCCGGTAACAGACAGTTCATGTCCCGACGTCTCGACACGTCCACCGTCGCCAGTCCCTTTGCCTTTGGCAAAGATACTGCCATGAAAATCCGTCTGGCCATCCGACCAGACAGCCACCTCACCGCCATTGCCGTTAGCAGCCGTCGCATCAGCCTTGATGGCAGCGCCTGCTTCCACCGTGACCTGCTTGGCATGTGCCAGCTCGCCGCTGCCCTGCCAGCCGCCGCCGATTTCCACCTTGCCGCCATCGTCACCGCTGGCATCGATGACGCTGCCAGCTTTTACGTTTACCGTTGCTGCCGTGACAGCTACCTCGCCGTGCTTACCAGCCAGGCTCTTGGCCCGCACGATCCCCTCCTGGTTAACGACGGAATCCGTGAGTTCTTCCCCCGCTGCTGCGGACATGAAAACCAGACCTCCGTCAGCTTCGACGAGGCCCTTATTCGTCACTACATGCTCTACTGCGTTCTTGCTGGGAACAACAGCCACCTTGCCATCCCCATCGAAATCCAGCGAAATCGCTTCGCCAGCTGCTAACGCGGCCGTGCCCTTCTTGGCCACGATGACGCCATCATTTTCTGCCTGCTGGCCGAGCAGTGCCACCAGTCCCTGATTCTTAGCAATAAGTTCCCCCTTATTGATGGCCTTGCCGCCATCCTTCTGGCTGACAAAAGCATACTGGCCAGCCATGAAATCGGCATTACTGATCTGCAGCGTTGACGCCACCAAGGAACCCACATTGACTTGCGCCCCAGGTGCAAACAAAATCCCGGCGGGATTGACGATGAACACGCGGCCATTGGCCTGCAATGCGCCCATGATTTGCGTCACATTGCCATCCATGACGCGATTCAGCAAAGCAGCCTGGCTGTTTGGCTGGAAGATATTGACACGCTCATTGGCACCAATGTTGAACGACTGCCAATTGATGATTGCATTCTGTGACTGCTGGCGGATTGCCATTTCGGCATTCTTCTGCGCAATCTCTGCCGCACCGGCAGCGACTTGTCCCCCCTGCGGCAATGCCCAGCCATGCTGGCTGCCGCTGATCATCATGGCACCTGCTGCCACGACCCCTGCACCACGGCGCAGCCCCTGCGTCAGCAGATGCTTCTGCTTCAGGCGCCGCTCTGCGGCACGACGCCGCTTTCTCGTAATACGCATGAAATAAACTAACTCCCTTTATCCTTCTCCGGCTTCATGCCGGAATACTTTCTCTATCATCTACGGTATCAAAAGAACTTATACAACTGGAACCACAACCGGCCATTCGCATCATTATCGGACTCAGCCTTTTCTGCCCCGAGCTTCCAGGCGTAATGGAGGCGTGCTGCCCAGTTGTCTTCATGGCTCCAATTGACGCCAATACCTGCGCCGTATAGGCTGCGGCCATTCCCCCGGCCTGCGATGCGGCTGTTGCCATCGTGGTACGAATCCACGTGACCGCCATCGGCAAAGGCGATGAGCTGCCAGGTATTCTTATCCCCTTCACGCTGCGGGATATTCCAGCGCAGTTCCGTCGTCCAGCGCCAGCCATCATCCCCCGCTGCCTCGCCAATCGGATATGCCCTGACGCCATAGGGGCCGCCCAAGGACATCTTCTCCGAGCTATCCAGATTCTTCTCCGCCCACTGCCGCTCATAGCTCAGCCACAAAGCCAGCCGGTCATCGATGCGCTGCAGCCGCGTCAGGCTCAGATTATACTTGCCAAAATTCCCCGCAGTATGTGCACCATCGCCTGCGCCCTTCCCACGGATTGCGTCCAGGCTGCGCTGTAAATCATTCTTTATCGTCAGATCGCCGTGGGTGTACGTAAGTGACCAGGTATTTTTACCACCGCTGGCCCATGTATCCAGGCTATCACCATGAATAGACAGCGACCAGCTCTGCGTTTCCTTCGGATTGTTCAGCGAAACATAAGCATCCGATTCCGAATCAAGCTGCTTCCAGTCAAAACGCAGCGTCCCATACCAATTAGCCTTGCGGCTGCGCTTGAAATTATGCTGCCACCAGGCACTTACCACATCAGCCGTTCCTGTCATGCCGAGCGATGACAGCTGATCGGACAATGCATAATGTGACTTGCCATAGCTGATACCGAATTTGTTGCCCTGGCTCAGGATTGGCGTCACATAAGACACCGAGCCGCTCCAGGTATCGCCGCCATGATTGGTCATGACGCCACCTGCGGATAGCAAATCGCCCTGACGGAACGGACTTGCATAGTTAGCAAACATACTATATTGATACGAACCAGTATAGCGGTAGCCGCCATTGTCGAAGCCAACATAGCCCCACATCCGCTTGCCTTTCGGTTTGACATGTACGATCAGATCGGTCGTTCCCGTTTTTTCTCCCGCCTGCAGCTGTGTTTTTACCTCCAGCCGCTGCATATCACCAGCCAGCCAGACACCGCGTTCCAGCGTCTCACGTTCTACCGCATCGCCGGCTTTGATGCCCATTTCACGACGTACCGCTTCATCCGTTGCATATGACTCATTCTTGACGATTACGCGGCCATAATGCCCCGGCACGATCCGCATCTCCACCGTTCCATTTGCAAAGCCCTGCGGCGGCAAATAGACCGTGGCTACGAAATGCCCCCGCTCGCGCAAATATTTCTGCACTTCTTTCGCCTGTTCTTCAAGCTGCTTCAGTGTCGCCAGCTGCCGGCGGTGCCTTTGCAACAGCTGCTGCAGCTCCTCTTCGCTCACAGGATTCTCTCCCGAAAATACATAACGGGCAACCACTAACGACGGTTCTACCTGCTCTGCCGGTTTCCCCACGGCAGAAGACAAGCCCGACGAAAGTCCCAGCAACACGGCACTGGTAAGCACACCCGCCGTCATCTGCTGCCATAGCCTTCTTCCCTCACGCCTGCGAATATGTTTTGCCTGTCCACGAACATGTCTGCCCATGCAACGTCCCCTCTCCTAATCTCTTCTCTATCCCATCCAAGATGGACTTCTGTTTATATTTATATTCTTTTTCCCTTCCATCCACAAGGACTCATGTCCCTACAAATACTGGCGAAAAAAATAAAAGCACCTGTTATTCTATCATAAAAAAAAATTGTGCACAACATTTGTCCAATGCCAACACCTCTAGGACAAGAGTTATGCACAATTTGTTACGCCCTGGCTTATCCCGGCTAAAAACCAGCAGTTTTTCCTCAACCTTTATAATCCATATCCACCAAGCTGCCATTCTGCAACAGATAAAGATAGGACTTATCGACCTTACGGCCCAGGATAGCTTCCACAGCCTGGCGATACAAATCCAGCTGGATCTGATAGCGCTGCCGGATGCGGTCCGCATCGGTCAGCCTGTCCGTCTTGTAATCGATGAGGATTAATTCCCCAGCCGCCGTTTCCACCAGCAAGTCAATAACCCCCTGGGTAAACAGCAGCTCTTTTTCCTCCTGGACCTCAGGATAGAAGTCCTTGGCCCTGAGCATCCGGCTGAAGGGCAGTTCCCGGTAAACCGCGGGAGCTGTTAGCACCTGCTGCCCGATTTCCGACTGGAAAAAGCTCTGGATACCCTTGATATAGACAATTTTTCCTGCTCCTTCCGGCAGGATTCCCCTGGCTTCCAGCTCAGCCACTTGCCTTTTGATGCCAGCAAAGCTCAAATCGCCATGGAAGTCCAGCCGCTGCATCACCGTATGCATGATGGTGCCCCGCTCCATCGGCGAGAGTCTTTTATCCTGTTCCTGCATAAAACGTGGCCGTGGCCAAGCGGCTTCCTCCACGTTTGACAAGTCAATATCTGACTTGTCAATTTTTGACTTGTCACTTTCTGACTTGTCATCCTCGAAAGCTTCCTGTTCGCCTTCCTCATTCCGTACAATCAATTGACGGGCATCAGGCAGATCATCGTCCCATTCCTGGCTTACGGCAAAGCGCCGCTTTATCTCCGTTACCGTAAGCTTGGCTGGAACGCTCATAAGACCCCGGTCAGGATAAGTCCAGTCCAGCATAGCCTCTACCGTTTCCCTTTCCGGAGATGCCGGCATCGGTTTTAGGGCAAGGGCAGCCTGCAGTAGTTCATCCTGACTGCTTTCCGCAGCTGCCGTTTCGCTTACCTCAGCTGCAGGATAAAGATTTATCTGCAACTGGGCCGCAGGCTCCAGCTCCTGTTCCAGCGCGCATTCCTCGCTAATCCCCGCCATTTCCCGCAGCGTCTTTCCTGCACTATGACGGCTCAAGGCTAAGGCCACCCAGTCAAGGTAACTATCGGCCCCCATAATGACAAAGTCCGGCAGCTGCGCCTCCTTCCTAGCCACATAGCGGCAATAGCCTTGGGCTTTTTTCTCAGCACTTTCCTCAGCGATAACGCCAGTCAAAATCAATTTTTCACGGGCGCGGGTCATGGCCACATAAAGGATACGCATTTCCTCTGCCTTGGACTCGGCGCGGATTTTGGCCGCTACCGCCTGCCAGGGCAGGGATTTATAGATCTGCCGCCCCACCTGCGACCGCTCGGCAATGCGCACACCAATTCCAAGTTCCTTGTGCAGCAAGAACGTGCCCGTAGCATCCCGCAGATTAAACTTCTTAGCCATATCCGCAACAATGACCACGGGAAACTCCAATCCCTTGCTGCGGTGGATACTCATGATGCGCACTACGTTTTCGCTGGCCCCCAAAGTACGGGCCACCGATAGATCCGTATCCCGCTTCTTGAGATTTTCGATAAAGCGTAAGAAACGGAAGAGTCCACGATAATTGCTGCGCTCATACTCTGCCGCCCGATCTGCCAGCATGCGCAGATTGGCCTGACGCAAAAGACCGCCTTTAAGACCGCCCACATAATCATAGTAGCCGGTCTCCCGGTACAAGAGCCAGATAAGTTCGGGCACACTGTGGCTTACAGCGTAGCTGCGCCATTTGGCCAGTTCTGCTTGAAATGCCGCAGTGCGGGCCGCAAGTTCCTGCGGCATTTCGCTGTCCACCGAAAAGCTGGCCAGCAGGCCATCATACAAATCGCCCGTAGCCGACGCCAAACGGATTTTTGCCAGTTCCTCCATGGAAAAACCGCCAATCGGCGAAGCCAGTACCGCTGCCAGCGGAATATCCTGACGTACATTGTCGATGACTGTGAGCAGGGCCAGCACCAACCGCACCTCTGCCGCCTCAAAGTAGCCGCCATCTACCTCCGCATAGGCGGGAATACTGCTTTTCCGCAAGGCTTCGAGCAGGATGCTGGCCTTGCCGCTGACTGCCCGCATCAACACTGCAATATCCCGGAACTCCAGCGGACGATATGTATCGCTGTCTTTATCGAGGACCATATAGCCCTGCTCCATCAGCTGGCCGATGCGCCTGGCGATATAGACCGCCTCCAGTTTGAAGCCGGACAAATCCTCGGTATCCTCCTCACTAGCATTTGCCGCCGATACTGTCTTTTCCTCCGAACCGCCCCGCAGGATCAAGTCCAATTCCATAGCACCATCCGTCCCGGCAAAGCTATGCACATGAGCAGGATAATCCTTGCCAGGATAAAGCTTGCTGTTGACATCGTATTCTATTTCAGCTGCCCCTCTGGTCATGATCTGGTCAAAGATAAAATTAATCGGCGCCAGCACCTCTTCCCGGCTGCGGAAGTTCTGCTTCATATTGATCAGCTGATTCTTATCTTCTGCCGCTGGTTTTTCGGGGAAACTATCGTACTTGGCCTGAAAGAGATAGGGATCGGCCAGGCGGAAACGATAGATGCTCTGCTTCACATCGCCAACTGTAAAGCGGTTGTTCTCGCGGGCAATGAGATTCAAGATAGCCTCCTGCACGCCGTTGGTATCCTGATACTCATCCACCATGATAGACTTATATTTCTCCTGCAAGGAGCGCGCAGCGGAACTGGGCATAACCGCCCCCGCTTCGTCATAAGCACAGAGGATTGCCAGCGCAAAATGCTCCAGATCGTTGAAATCCAGAATATTGCGCTCCTTTTTCGCTTCCTGCAGCGCCCTGCCAAAATCCAGCGCCAGCTGCGCATAAATCGAAGCTGTCCGCTGGTTGGCCGCAAGGTCTTCCGCAATCTGGGCAGCTTCCTGTCCCAGATAATTATCGGTAAAATTCTTCAGGGCTTTCTTTACCGCATCCCGCCGGCCGTTAAACTGTTCGCGGATATCCGGATAGAGATTCTTGAGATCGTTATAGATTTTTCCCCGCATAGCCTTCCAGGAGAACTTGCCGGCCTGCCGGATCAGTTCATCCCACATTTTCCCACTGGGATTTGCCTCCAACACGTTAAACGCTGCGCGGATAGCATCAAGCCCCGCTAAATCCTGCTGCATCAGCTCAGCATAAGGCTGCCAGGCCGCAGTCAGAGCCGGATCATCCTGTCCGTTGCCCAAGGCGGCGGCTTCCTCATATTGGCTGATAACTGCCAGCAGGCTGGCCCGCATCTCCGGCACTGCCGCTGCCAGCCATGGCGAATTGGCAAGGTCCTCATCCTGCCTTGCCTGCTGGCTCTGCAGCCACTTTTCCGGAAACGGCTGGCTCTGCGCAAAAGCATGCAGCCTCAACACCGCCTGCTTGACGTCCTCATCTCCTTTTTCATCGCCATAATCGTCCATAAAGGAAATAAAGCCCTCCCAATCGGGCAGTTTTTCTGCTTCCAGCGGGCGTTCATATTTTTCTGCCAGCATGGCTTCCAACGTATCGTTTTTAAGGAGCACTAACTCCTGTTCACTTGCCAGACGGAACTTTGGATCTACCTCCAGGGCATCGATATGCTGGCGGATAAGCCGCTGGCAGAAGGAATGGAATGTGCAGATATCGGCACCGGTCAATAGTACCATCTGCCGTTCCAGCCGGGCAGCAATTTTCCTGTCGGTTACTGCTGCTAATTCCGTTTCCAAAGCAGCCTCAATGCGCTCACGCATCTCGGCCGCCGCCGCGTTGGTGAAGGTCACCACCAGCAGTTCATCCACATCCAGCTCGCCCGCAATGAGCTGGCGGATAATGCGCTCCACCAGCACCCGAGTCTTACCGGAACCGGCGGCAGCAGCCACCAGGATGTTGCGGCCTCTGGCCTCAATGGCTGTCTGTTGGTCCTTGGTATATGGCATGAGCTAAATCCTCTCTTCCAATCTTTTCCGCCATACGGCGTTCCATTTCTTCCTCATCAAAATTGCTCACCTCATGGTAGGCAAAACCTGCAATATCCGGCTCAAAACCGCAGAGCACCCGGTAATTGCAATACTTGCAAGCCGTGCGCTTAGGATTTTTGTCATAACGGCACGGACTTATGCGGATATCCCCGCCCAAAATAGCACGGCCTGTGTCCTTCAATATGTAATCTACATACCCCAGCATCAGTTCAAATTCCTGCTGGGTGCGGATATAGTGGCCTTTGACGGTGTTGCTGTCCAGCTCCCCATCCTTTTTTGTTTGCGGCTTGATATGCTCCAGCTCCGCATCAATGCTGCGGATTACTTCCATATCCGCCAGCACCCATCCAGGCATGGTGAGCTTCTTTTTGATTGCTGCTTGCATTTCCTCCGTGGTCATCCGCCGATCTGTGACTATGCTGGGATTATGAAGCAGCGCATAGAGAATCCCCGCCGGCAGCCGCTCCGTTCCCTGCTGTTTCAAGAGTTGCTGCCCTACCAGTAGATATACCAGCAGCTGCAATTTGAGCCCATAGTAAACTTCAAAGAGATTGATGGCAGCCTGGCCGCTCTTGTAATCGAGAATCAAAAAATAAGGATGTTCCTGATGCACATCCAAACGGTCAATCTGGCCTTTCAAGGAGAGGGAAAAACCGCCCCCCAATGGCAAAGGTGTCAGCTGTACCCGGTCGCCGCCATGGCCAAAGCCTTCCTCAAAGTACGCAGGCTGAAATTCCGACATAGCAGCCCAGGCAGAGAGATGATTGACCGCCTGCAAGGCCGTATCCGCCATGCGCCGCTTGTAATGACGATAGTTGGGACGGCTCAAGAGGATTTCACTCTGCAAACGCGGCGCAATTTCCTCCACCAGCTCCTGGCAGATTTGCCCCCGTTTTTCGACTGGCACAGCCTGCCAACGATGCTGATAAACACGCGCCACCATTTCCCCATATTCCCGCAGGACTTCATGGAGAAGCTGTCCTAAGTCCATCTGCCGGAACTCATAAGTACGCCGTTCCTGCAGTTTGAGGCCATAGCTGGCAAAGTGCGCAAAGGGACAACGGCGGAACTGCTCGAACTGAGTCACACTGCCCCGCAGGAATTTTCCCCGCAGGAAGATTGCCTGCGCAAGCTCCGGAGATATTTCTCCTACGGGAGCTAGCGGTGCTAACCCCGCTAGTGCCAACTGCAGCGGCCGCTTTCGTTCTGGCTGATGCAAGGCCCAGTTATAAACATCCTGCCAAAAAACATCCATCTTCCCTTCGTCCCGCCGCCCCCGCAGCGCACTGGACAGCCCCGATAGCGCCGGGCCGGGAGCAGCCAGCTGCAGCATATCGTGACGGCCCAAAGTCTCCAACGGAATCGATAGCAGTTTGAGCTTAGGGAAGCACTGCCTTAGCTTTCCCACCAAAGCAGCGGGCTGCAGGCCATTTCCCTCAGCATCAGCCAAAGCATAGGACACCCAAAGATACTCGCTGGCTTCATTAAAACCGCGGTAGAGCAGGAAGCGCTCACCAAAGCTGCGTTCCTGTCCCCCGCGGGATATCATGGGCGCTTCGCCTTCCTCTCCGGGCATTTGCGCCAAAGCCTCGGCCAGATGCAGCCTGTCCGCATCGGTAAACATCCCCGTCTCACCAATACGCCGGGGCATGATCCCAGCATTGGCCCCCAAGATATAAATAGCTCTGGTGCCCGCCAGGCTGTTCTGGTCAAAGGATGCTACTGTCACATAGTCAAGCCCGGGCGGAATCAAAGACAGGCTCACGGCATCCAGGCCATCCCCGAGCACTGCCGCAAAATCACTAAGGCTCATCTTTTCCTGGCCGCTGATTTCCACCAGCTGATCGAAAAAGTCCATGATGTCTTCCCAAATCTGCCGGTGTTCGGCGGCATCGGCCAGGCGCCCTTCAGCTTCAGCCATTTCCTGCCACTTTGCCAGATGAGCAGGCACCTCCAAGTCTATCAGCAAATCATAAAGCGCCGTAACTTGACCGGTCACATCTTCTGCCTGCCGGATTGACTGGTCAAAGCGGGAAAGCGCCGCCACGGCCTGCCGCCGCAGGCCGTCCACCAGTGCCAAGCGCTCCTTGGTCTCCGCGTCGGCTTCCTCTTTCTCTTCCTCCAGCGAATACCGCCGGTGCCAGTTCCAATCCGCCTCTTGCAGCCAACGCTTGCGGCCCCGCAAACCAAACTCCAGCACATAATTTTCCAGCTTATCGACATCCTCCCGTACTAACGGGAAAAAACCTGTGCGCAAGCAGCGAAAGATGTTTTCATAATTCCAGCCTCTCTGCACCACTTCCAGCCCCGAGCGCAAAAGCTCCGCCAGCGGATGATGAATACTTTGGCGCTTGCCATCCTGAAAGAACGGAATGCCATAATCCTGAAAGACCAACGGCAAAATGCCATCATAATCCTCAGCATTGCGGATAAGGATGCCGATTTCCCGGTAGCGGTAACCTTCCTCCCGCACCAGCCGCAGGATGTCTGCCGCTGCCGTCTCAACCTCAATACGGCGGTTGGCAGCCTCCACCAGCCGTAATCCCTGCGGTACTTCCTCACTGGCATCAGCCTGGCTGAATAAATTTTTCTCAAGCCAGCTAAGCGCAGGATTCTTAGCGCGATGATTCTCCGCCAACAAAGTTACTGGCTGCCCAAAAACAGCCTGCTCCGGCGCAAAACGCTGCATGAGCCGGCAAATACTTTCCATAGTGCGGTAAGGACGGTTAAACAGCCCCGTCTCGCTGGTATTCTCCGTCAGCTGGAAGTTCACCTGACCACCAGGCAGATTTTCTCCCATCATCGGCAGCGTGATATGAACTTTGGCTGCGCTGGCAAGGATTGCGGCCAACACATGCATCTCTTGCGGATTGAAAAACACAAAGCCGTCAATCCAGACTTCAGCGCCTTGCATAAGCCCGGCCTCGGGAATCTTCTCCGCCAGTATGTTCATCAAATCTTCCGCATCGCTTTTACGCCCATCCATGGCGGCAGCAAATTCATCCGCCAAAGTGCTGAGCTCCCGCACCTTGCCCGAGAGACGCTCCTGGCCTGTCCCTACCATGTCTGCGGCCTGCCGCAAAGTATCCGTAGAGAGCCGATAACTCTTCATCTCCTTGATGGCATCCGACAAGGTTTCCGTAAAGCCCCGCTGACGTGCTGCCCGGGCAAAGACCGTCAGATCCTTGTCCTTCTGGTGCTGAAGCAGCAATTTTTGCAGGAGCAGCCGCCGTCCCACGTCGCTGATACGAGGCAACTCCCCGCCAGTCTCCATTAAAATCTGCCGGGCAAAGCGGCGGAAACCGAAAACATATGCACGGAAAAAGCCCTGGCCATTTTTCTCCATCATGGTAGCCAGTTCCCGTTCCACCTTATAAGTCATATGCTCGGGCAGCAGCAGGATAAGCGCGGGCCCCAAGGGCTCCTGCTGCATCTTTGCGCGCATCGCCGCCAGACAGGCCTGGGTCTTGCCCGTGCCTGCGCGGCCAATGATGAAATCTAGTTTTGCTGTCATGATAACCTGCCTTTGCCAATATCGATCACAAAAGAAAGGACATATCCCCTTGCAGGAATATGTCCCTTTGCCTACATAAAAGAAAACGGTGTCGTGACTCGGCGAAGTGTCCGGCCGCAGCGGCATTCTTCGGTCTCCATCATCACGGCCTGTCCGGTGCGGTAGCGTATCAGCGGCATGGCCTCATTCATGAGGCTGGTAAGCACCAGCTCACCCATCTGATGCGGTTCCGTTACCACCTGGTCGCTGTTGAAGGCCACAATCTCTGGATAATAATAATCTTCCTGGATATGATAGCCGTTATGTGCCTCACAGGGATACAGTATGCCTGCCGTCCCGAGTTCCGCCGGTTCATAGAGATTGAACACCTGCGCCTTGGTGCGATCCTGGATATGACGCTGCATCGGATTCTGCACCCCCTGCGTATTGCAGCAGATGACACGGTTCAGCGGGTAGTCCACGATGTTCTTGCCCGTTGCCTGCAGCTGGATGATCAGCTGCATGATGAGCTGTGGCGTGCTGACCAGGGTATCCATGCTCATAAGCTCCATCAGACGGAGCCATTGCCGGTAATCTGTGCCCATCGGCACCACCGTCGAGCCGATCAGCTCCAGCGCATACTGGATGTCCAGAAGACGGCTGTCAGACATATCGCCCTGCAGGGCCACAATCGATGCATTTGTGATGCCCGCAGCCACCAGGCAGCGTGTCATCATCTCAACATTGTGCGCGATATCTCCATTCGTATAGAACTTAGTGATCTCGCCGTTTTCCTGCTGCATCACATTGAAGCGCAGGATTCCCGAAAGCGGCATCGTCAAGATGTCAAGCGAATCAACACGATACAGCATATTTCTTTCCAGGAACGGCAGTTTGGCAATGTCCGCAAGACTTTGGATATCCGCAACGGATACGCCCTTTTCCGCAAATTGTCTTTGGTAGAAAAGGCTCTTCTCCTGCGCCCATTTGATTTGCTTCTTCAGCCGTTCCAGCTGCAAATCCTGCAGCTTCTCTCTATCCAGTTGTTCGATCTGTTGGTTCGCATACATGTCTTAGCTCCGTTTGACTTTATTGTTTATGTTATTCCTATGCTAACGGCTTCTGATAGAAGAACGGCTGGAAGCTGGTGTATCCCAGCTTGCGGAAGTTGAGGATTGCCTCAGTTGCGCCAACAAACAGTATCCCGCCCGGTTTCAGCGCCTTGAAGAAGTTCGCATACAGCTGATCCTTGGCCTCTTCTGTGAAATAAATGACGACATTGCGGCAGAGAATGAGGTCAAAGCCTTCCTCAAACTTGTCTTTCAGGAGATTGTGCCGCTTGAATTCGATGCAGCTCTTGATTTCCTGTTTGACCGCGAACTTATCACCCTCGACCTTATCAAAATACTGTGCCCGGCGCTGCGGCGTCATTGCCTTGATTTCGTTTTCCGTATAGATGCCACGTTTTGCCTTGGCCAGGATTTCGACATCCAAGTCGGATGCCAGAATGCGATGACGCGTATTCGGCGTCATTTCTTTCATGATGATTGCCAGCGAATACGGCTCTGCACCGATTGAACAGCCTGCACTCCAGATATTGAGTTTCGGCGAGCGCTTGAGCAGATCCGGAATAACGTCTGTTTCCAGCTTGCCGAATTTCTCCGGCGTACGGAAAAATTCCGATACGTTGATTGTCAGATACTCGATAAAAGCAGCGAAATCATCCTTATCCTTGGCCGCATTATCAAAATATGCGCTGTAGGAATCCATACCAGCGCGCGTGACCAGATTGCCGATACGACGCTTCATCTGCGGCTCTTTATAAAGATCAAGATCGATTTCCGTCTTCGCCTTCAGTTTCCGTTTGAATTCCACCCAGTCTTTTTCATCCATCATAGATAGTCCCTCCTATTTCCTCTGTCAGACCTCCGTCAGGAAAGCCTTCCGATACTACATCTCTTACCGTATATTATTCCCGCTATACCATAAAAATCCTGCTGGGAACAAGAGGAACCGTAAAATATTTTAATCGATATCGAATACCGTGCGATTATCGCATTCCTCCTCCTTCGGCATCATGATATGCAGGATGCCGTTCTCATACGAGACACTAACATCCTCTTTCTTGATGCCATCAATCAGGAAAGTGCGCGCGAACTGGCCACTGCGGCGTTCACGGCAGAGATATTTTACCTGCATCTCGCTTTCCGGATGCTCTGCCCGGATACGCAGGTAATTGTTGTCATCATAGGAGACGTTGATCTGTTCTTTGTGAAAGCCCGGCAATTCTGCAAACAGCTCATAAGCTGTCTCCGTGTCAATGACATCGACGCGGAATGGCGATAGCGCACTGCTGACCTTGCCCATCGGATTGAACGGCTGATCCGCCATGAATTCCAAGGCCTTCTCCAATACTTCGCGTCCGCGCTCAGCATTTTCCCGTAGGTTGAAAGGTATCGTCCGGAACATAAAAATCGCCTCCATATAATAGACTACATATTACTGTTAGTTCTATTATAGAGGCGTTTTCTGAATTTTTCAAGATTCGAGCCAACGATTACTTGCGCGGCGGGAATTTTGCCAGGATATGGCTGCAGTCCTGCACAACCTCAACCGTGCCGATATAGCGTGCGTCGTCATCATAGACCGCCATGTACTTCACCATAACCGGCTTGCCCATGATATACCGCGCCACTTCAAGGGAGTCACGCTTCTTTGCCTTGAAATCAGCCAGCAGATTCCTGACCACCGGAACGATTTGCGGCGGATGGCAGTCGTAGACTGGCCGTCCCAGTGCAGCTTTCGGGCGCGGGAAAATATTGCCCTCGTTGATAAAAAAACGCAGTTTGTCTTCGGCATCGATAAACGTGATATCGACAGGCAGCAACGACATCATCGCCCGCAGCTGCTTGACCGTAAGCTCGCCCGTCGGCAGCTGTATCCTGCCCGCAAGGATTTCCTGCTCGCTCACGCGCGCAAGTTCAGCCGCCGCCCAAACCTCGCCTTCCGGCCAAACTGCCGGTTCCTCCACAAAAGCAATGCCCATCTCAGGGAAATCCCGGTAAACACGCTTCCACTCCTCAAGGGTAAAGTAACGCAAACAAAGCGGAAAGAGTATCCGCTCTTCCTTATAGATCATCTCCCGCGTGCGCTGCGCCAATGCGGCAATGCGCCCCTTGTAGATGATCACATTATCTTCATCTTCCTGCACGGCGCGCGTCAGCATACCAAGTTCTTTCTTGATTTCATCATCGACGCCCCACATAACCTGCGACGGACCTGTCACACCATAGTTGTAGAGCAGCGGCATCAGCAGCTCTTCTTTCTTGGCATAGTGCGACCGCACACCATTCAAAGCCGCGAGCGCCCTGACCACAGCAGCAGGCTCTGGCGCTCTGCCTTCGCATTGCTCCGTGATGACCGCGAGAACTTTCTCCATTCCCGCATTCTCCGCCCGCAGCAAGCTGACCGGATGGCCGGCCGGTAAATCATGGCCCGTAAAGTCCTCCCGCTCTGCTGCCTGTTCCTTGCATTCTTCTTTTATGACCTCAGCTTCTGTACGGCCATGGAACATTGCCGCGTGAACATCGCAAAGCTTCTGCACCTGCCGCATGGGCACGCCACTCTTGATAAGCTCCTGCTCCGCCGTCGCGATTTCCAGCGCCGATACGCTGGCAAACTCGCGGACAAATTCTGCGCGCACAGTTTCGAGCGATTCTCCCTGACTCAACCGCTCTATATAGCTGCGCAGTTTTGCCTTGCGTACGTCCTCTCCCGCATAACCTTCAACCGTAAAACCATGTTCCTGCAATGCAGCAACGATCTTCTCGAACGGCACGCCCTTGACCTCAGCACCGCGCGGCAGGGTCATGATATTGCCCATCACTTTCAATGCCAGCGGATTCAAGATTTTATCAAAGCCCAACTCAGCCAAGATATCACGCAGCTCCGGATACATATTTACCAACTCGCCAACAGTAAGGCTTAAATCGATTTTCTTCATAGCGGCTCCTTCTTACCCACTTATCCTTCATTTTCCGCTTTTATTATAGCCAGCGTCCCTGCGCGCGTCTGTTACATTGGTTACAAATGCCGCTTGGCGATTTCTCCGCTGCTTGCATTTCGCTGCTGGATGCAGTATGATGATACTGTCTTGATATACGATTTAAATATCTCATATCGATTGTTTATATTATAAAAATATAGAAAGGATATCGTAATGCTATGGATCTCAAGCAGCTAAAATATTTTTTGACCGTTGTTGACGAACGGCAGATTACCGCGGCGGCCCGCAAATTGCATATGGCGCAGCCACCACTTTCACAGCAGATGAAATTACTCGAAACCGAACTGGGCACCGAGCTGTTCAAACGCGGCCCGCATCATATCGAACTCACGGACGCTGGCCGTCTGCTCGCCCGGCGGGCCCAGCAGCTGCTCGCGCTGGCCGATTCGACAAGCCGCGAAATCACAGACCTTTGCCAAGGCTTGCGCGGTACACTCGCCATCGGCACCATATCCTCCTCGGGCAGTATCTTATGGCATCCAGGGCTGCAGCGATTCCAGCAGCAATACCGGGATGTCCATTTTGAGATTTACGATGCCAATACCTACCAACTCATTGAGCTGCTGGAAAAAGGCGTCATCGAAATCGGCATCGTGCGTACCCCCTTCAATGCCAGCCAATTCCACTGTGCCTACCTTGAACCAGAGCCGATGATTGCTGCCATGACCGCAGGACTCGACTGGTGTCCGGAACGGGATACCATCGCGCTGCACGAGCTCGACCAGCGCCAGCTCATCATCTATCGCCGGTTCAATCAGGTACTCGGCAATGCGTTTACCGCTCAAAACATCCAGCCGGAAATCTATTGCCGCAACGACGATGCCCGCACGACGATCCTTTGGGCCAATGCCGGCCTTGGCATCGCCATCACGCCGGCCTCAGCGGCCAATCTTGCCGCCCACGAGCAGCTCCATATCAAGAAGATCGACGAGCCAGCGCTTGCTACGCGCATTGCCATCATCTGGCGGCGCGATTCTTATCTCTCGAACCTCGCCGAAAAATTCCTTGCCGCGCTCAATATCCCGGCTGACGGTTCTTGCCAGCCAGTAAATCAGGAGGAATACGTATGTCTCATGAAGAAATGAAGTCCGTTGCTGCCAGCTGCCCTAACTTTTATTGGAAGCTTTTCCAATCCACCTTCCTTATCAGTGCTTTCACAGTAGGCGGCGGCTTTGTCATCATTCCGTTGCTGCGTGCCAAGTATGTCGACGAATATGGCTGGCTGACCGATAAAGATACACTGAACCTTGTCTCCATCGCCCAATCGATGCCGGGGGTCGTTGCCGTGAATGCTTCCATCATCCTTGGCTACCGCATGGCCGGCCTTGCCGGTGCTCTTACCGCGCTGGCAGCAACGATCCTGCCCCCGCTTATCACGCTTTCTGCCATCGCCTGCGCCTACAGCTGGTTCGCCAGCAATCCCTATGTACGCTATGCGCTCAAAGGTATGCAATGCGGTGCCACGGCTCTGATTGTCAATGTCGCTATCGATTTGCTGCAAAAACAAATCAAAAAAAAATTGCTGCTACCGCTGGCCATCATCGCCGGAACCTTTATCGCCAATTTCTTTTTTGATGTCAACATCATGCTGCTCGTCATCATCGACGGCATCATTGGCTTATTGTTCCTGCGCGGCCAAAAGTACAGCAAATAAGGAGGTCTGTCATGATATACTTGCTTTTATTTTGGGAATTCGCCAAAGTCGCTGTTTTCTGTGTTGGCGGCGGTTACGCATCGATGCCCTTGATTCAGTCTGCTGTCGTCGACACCTATCACTGGATGAGCCTTGGCGAATTCATTGATATCTTCACGATTTCCCAGATGACGCCAGGCCCGATTGGCATCAACGCCGCTACGTTTGCGGGACAGAAAATCGCCGGCCTTGGCGGAGCTGTCTGCGCAACTGTCGGCTTCTGTACCCCATCCCTCCTCATCGGCATCGCGCTCACGCGCCTGTTTTTCAGCTATGGTGATATCGGCGCGATCCGCGGCATCCTCAACGGCTTGCGGCCAGCTGTCGTCGCGCTGATTGCCGCTGCCGGTATCAGCTTTGTCGTGCTGGCGCTCTGGAACACGGAAACGCTGCCTGCTGACCTTACAGCCATTGACCCGCTGGGTGTCATCATCCTTGCAGGCTCACTTGCCGCTGTCCGCCGCAAGTCAGGCGTCATCCCGCTCTTGGCCGGCTCTGGCATCATCGGGCTGCTGCTCGGAATTGCCCGGCAGTTTCTCTGACTCAGCCCTCGGCAATCAGAATGCCACTTGCGTAAGCAGGCAGTTTCATCGCCTCAGCAAAGCTGACCGTGCGTATCTCTTCATCCTCATATGACAGCCGCATGCAGATATGCAGCCTGGCATCTTTTGGCCACCCTTGCGCGATGAGCAAGGGTGGTATTGTTTTGGAATTCTGCGCACCATCCGTCAACATTCCCAGGATAGTTCCTGGCACATAAGATAATGAGGACTCTGGCGGCCGCCGTCCATGGAAGCTTACCAGCCGCGCATCATGCCAAGGCAGTGCCAGCCGCGCAAAGGCCAGTTGCAACGCGCTGATTCCCGGGATCACAGCGATTCTCTCCACAGGGAAATTGCGCCGCAAGGCATCGAGCAGCGAATAATAGCCGGGATCGCCCGAAACCATGACCACGACATCATGTCGAACAAGTTCCCGCGCAATAAAAGCCAGTACGCCCGCAATATCGCGCGTGACAGCCAGCGTCTTCTGTCCGCTTTCCGCTGGCGCTGCAAACTGCGCCAAGGCCCGCCGGCCACCGACCAGTGCCTTGGCCCCGGCAATAGCTTTTTTTGCCAAAGGCACCATATAATCGGGATTGCCTGGGCCAATCCCTGCGATAATGATTTTATGATTTACTGTGGCAGTTTCCATCCGAATCCCTCCCCGATTTCTTTCGCTGTTTCATCCATCCCCAACAACTCTCCAGCTAAGGTCACCATGACAGTCCCCACCTTGAGCTTCTGGAAAAGATAACGTTCAGCCCGCAGGCTTGCCCGCTCAGCCAATTTTTTGCAAACTTCATCTCGCAAGCCTGCCTGCTGCAGCACAGCCAGTGCATCTTCAGTCGTATTGGCTGCCAGCAGCGCCTTGACACCTGCCTGCGGCAAACCTGCGGCAGCTCCATAGGCCGCCAGTGTCTCCAAACGGCCATCGGCAATACGATTGTGCGTATAAAAGACACCAGCAGCCACCTTGCTGAGTTTGCCGATATGGCCAAACAACAAAACACGCTCTACCTTTCGTTCTGCAGCCGCTTCAAGCATAAAACCGATGAAATTGCTCGTCTGCACCATAGCCGCTGGCGGCAAGCCCCAGCCCGTCGCAATGCGCTCACCGATTTTACCTGGGACAAAAATCAAATCGGTAAAGCCTGCTGCCCTGGCCACGTCAATCTGTGGCACCAGCGAATTCTTAAACCCTTCTTCCGACATCGGCCGCAGGACACCAGTCGTCCCAATGACGGAAATGCCTCCCTCAACACCAAGTATTGGATTGAGTGTCTGCCGGGCCAGCTCTACACCAGCCGGTATTGCAATAGTGACCGCAAGTGCCACATGACTCGTCCCGAGCACTTCCGCCACCACATTGCGTATGAGCTGCCGTGGCCCTGGATTGATGGACGGTTCCCCCACAGGAACAGAAAGTCCCGGCTTAGTTACTGTGCCGATTCCCTCGCCGGCACGGAATACGATTTCAGCGTTTCCCTGTTCCAGCCGGCGCACTGTCGTAAATACGGAAACACCATTGGTAATATCCGGATCATCACCAGAAAATTTTACGACCTCGGCTGTAAGACCGTCAGCTGTCCGCTCAACAGCCTTGACGGGAATGATGAGCTGCGTACCATCAAGTGCCGTGAGTTCAATCTCCTGCCAGCTTTCACCAGCTGCAAATAGTAAAGCGGCTTTTACCCCAGCCGCTGCACATGCACCAGTCGTATAGCCGCTGCGCAATTCTTTTGCCACTACTCTCACCTTCCGCAAATCCTTTTTTCCGCAAACAGCCCCGCAGGTAAGACCAGGCATACCAGCGGGGCTGTTTTCTATCACTTGTTCAACTGCCTGTTAAGGAAGTCACGGCCAAACACCGTCAACGTATAGTAAAGACCAATCAAGAACGGAATGTATTCAGCAATCAGCCGCCAGCATACCGCAACAATACCAACAGTACCAGCCGGAACTGTCTCACTGAAAAGCAGCACAAAACCGCCTTCAGCAATGCCGGAACCACCTGGTGTCGGCGTGAAATAGAGCAGCATATTCAGAAAGATCATGCGGCCCATGACTGTGTACCAGTCAGCATCCGTCACGCCTAATCCCAACAGCAGGCACGGTACGATAGCATAGATGCATAGCAGGTTGAGACCCGATTCCAGAAATACCAGCAGCATGCAGCGCGGTGCCTGAGAAAGCAGCTGGATGGCACTTTTGGTATCCCGGTAAAAAGCAAACAACTTGCGGCGCCGCTCATTTTTCATGCGTTTGGAGCAGCGGACGACTACGTAATCCAAATAACCACGCCGCGCACCGACGATAATAGTCAGGATGACCGCAAAAGCCGTCAAGGTAATTCCCATCAGCGTCGCATTCGACACACCAGGGATGATTCCCGCATCATGCATAAAGATGAATGGCATGCAAAACACCAGGAATAAAATGGATAACAACGTGCGCACAATGACCAGCACAGTCGCCTTACCTGTCGGCACCCCGGCATGACGCAAAAACATCAGCTGAGCCACAGCTCCCCCCGTTGCTCCCGGCGTCAATAATGCCAGGAAATAATTGCCGAAAATAACTTGTACTGCTTGGTACAAAGTAATCTTCTCATTTGAAATTTTCACCATATGCATCAGACGGCTGCCATCAAAGAACATGCCCAGACTGACAGCGAGTATCGCCAATGCAATCGACCACGGCTGGAATTTGTTCAGATTTCTAAGCGTATGGATATCAACAGTCGAATAGATGACAATGCCGGATATCACGATAACGAGCAGGATCAAAAACAAAAACCGCTTGTAAAACTTATTCATGCAAACCGTCCCTCAGGATAGTTGTAATTCTCATTTAACTCAATGTTTCCTCATGCGCCGCAAAAGCACTGTGGTTGTGAATCGACTCATAGTTCTCACATTCGACAGAGAACCACGCCAGCCCATCAAGTTCACGCAAGTTCAAGACGACATCGCGCAGGATATCCTCAACGAATTTTGGATTTTCATACGCTGCCTCTGTCACGAATTTTTCGTCCTCACGCTTGAGCAACGGATAGATGGGCGATGATCCCTGCTTTTCGATCAAGGCAGCCAAGTCCTCAATGTAGATGCAATCTACGCCGGGCTTGAACCGCAGCTGGATACGTGCGACCGACCGCTGATTGTGCGCCCCATATTGGGAAATCTCCTTACTGCACGGGCAAAGCGAAGTGAACGGTACCTCGACACCAAGCTGGAACTCAAGCTCGCCGTCCTTGTTTTTACGCCCTGTAAAGCAACAATCGAGATCAAGCACCGACCGCTTGCCGCTTACCGGTGCTGTCTTATCAATAAAATACTTAAAAGCCAATTCTACTTCAGCTGACTGCGCATCGAGATGTTCGAGGGCCTCGTCTAACATCTTATTGATTTCTGGTTCTGCCAGTGGTTTTTGACTCCACGGCATCAATATCTCCAGAAAACGGCTCATATGCGTGCCCTTATACTCGCTCGGCAGGGCAACCGTGAAGCGGATACAAGCCAATACCTGCTGAAAGCCGCCATCCTTTGTCTTGATGAGGAATGGCAAATGCGCATCCTTGATACCGACACGCTGTATCGCGATTCCCCGGACATCTCCGCGGCTCTGTACGTCCTGCATTTCAGATTCTCCTTGTTTCTTCATAAGCTCAGCTGCGGATTGCCTGGATTGCCGCAGCAATATTCTCCGCGCCATAGATTGCCGAACCAGCTACGAGCACATTGGCGCCAGCCTCGCGCACAAGCTTGCTCGTCTCAGCATTGATTCCGCCATCGACTTCGATATCGCAGGCAAAGCCCATATCCTTGATCGTATGATAGAGCATATGAATCTTCTCGAGCTGTGACGCAATGAATTTCTGGCCGCCAAAACCTGGGTTGACCGTCATGATAAGTACCATGTCCACATCAGCGATAAGCTCTTCAATCATCGCCAGCGAAGTGCCCGGATTGACAGCGATTCCTGCCTTGCAGCCTGCCGCCTTGATCTGCTGTATGATGCGGTGCGGATGTTTTGCCGCTTCGACATGGAACGTGATGATATCTGCACCAGCCTCAGCAAACGCCTCAATCTGCGTCTCAGGATGTTCGGTCATCAAATGGACATCAAAGACAGCCTCTGACGTCTTGCGCAAGCTCTTGACTACCGGCGATCCCAACGTGATATTCGGCACAAACGTGCCATCCATGACATCGATATGGATATACTCAGCACCAGCATCGGTAACTTTTTTTACTTCATCTGCCAGATGCGCAAAGTCAGCCGACAAAATGGATGGTGCAATCTTAATCATTTATATTCCTTCTTTCGTGCAATCTTTTGATTTTCTTTGATTTCTTCATAGATATTCACATAGGCATCGTAGCGCTCCTGCGTGATAGCCCCTGCAGCAACGGCAGCTTTCACTGCGCAGTCCGGCTCATGTGTATGGCTGCAGGGCGCAAACCGGCAAGCATCAAGATGCGGCCGGAATTCTGGGAAATAACCGGGCAACGCCTGTATATCAAGCTCGGTAAGCTCCATCGCGCTGAAGCCCGGCGTATCGACGATAAAGCCGCCCGCATAGGGCAAAAGCTCCGCTACACGCGTCGTATGCCGGCCGCGCTTGATTTTCTCGCTGACCTGACCGGTCTGCAAAGCCAGCCGTCCGTCAATGCAGTTCAAAAGCGACGACTTGCCGACACCAGACGGCCCCGCAAAGACTGTCGTCTCCCCCTGCAGCTGCTGCCGCAGCGCATCGAGCCCCTCGCCCTTCCGTGCTGAAACCCGCAAGACGGGATAACCAATCTGCTCATAGGATTTGAGAAACTCTCCGATAGCACCAGCATATAAATCCTGCTTATTGATACAAATGACAATTTTCGGGATACCCGACCATTCAGCCAATACGAGGAACCGGTTCAGCAATAACGGATGGAGATCCGGCTGTGCCGCAGCAAAAGTCAGCACCACTTGCGTGATGTTAGCCACAACCGGCCGCCTGAGCAGGCTTGTGCGCGGCAGCTGTTCCTCCACCACGCCACTGCCATCCGGCAGCTGGCTGATGCGCACACAATCGCCAGGCACCACGCCAATGCTGCGCCGCGATTTCTTGAACTTTCCCCGCAGTTTGCAGGTAACCATCGCCTGACCATTTTCTGTCTCGGTCAACACATAAAAAAAACTGTTATAGGCCTTGATGACTCGCCCTTCTTGCATGAACGCTCCCTTTCTCAGCGGCTCTTGATACCTTCCGTTGACCGCTGCACCGCTGGAGTATCATTCTCCTGCTTGTTGGTTTTCTTATCGTTATCCTTCTTGCCTTTGTCTGCCGACGCTTCCGCCACAACGAGATTGACTGACGTGCCTTCAGCTAACGAGCTGCCACCAGCAGGACTTTGACTGATAACCGTCCCCGCAGCCTGCTTGCTGGGCTCTTGGGTCACACTGCCGACATGGAACCCCGCACTCGTGATGGCTTCCTTGGCTGCCTCCAGCGGCAGCCCTGTCACATCAGGCACAGAAACCTTTTTCTCCTTCTTGCCCTTGCTGACTGTGATGTCAACACTCTGCCCCTTATTGATTTTGCTGCCAGCCCGCGGGTCCGTCGCAATGACCGTACCAGCTTCCTCATCCGAATTCCGCTCATAAATCGAACCAATCTTCAGTCCCATCTTCGTTAGCTTTTCTTCGGCATCCTTGCGGCTAAGCCCCTTGAGATCCGGCATCTCTAAACTTTCGCCGCCTTTGCTGACATAAATCGTAACCAGGCGCTCCTCTTTTACCTTCGTTCCTGCCTCCGGATTCTGCGAGACAACCGTGCCCGCTGGCACGCTTGCATCATAAGTCTCAGCCACGTTTACCCGCAGCTTCTTATCTTCAAGTATCTGACGGGCCAGCGTCATCTGCTTGCCTGTCACATCGGGCACCACAACCTCAGCCGTGCTCCAGAATTTACCATAACTCATGAAGGCCCCGGCAAAAAAGCCCATGACCAGCACCATGATAAGACCAGCGATGAACGCCTTGGATTTGAAAATCGACTTTTCCTGCTCAGGCTCCTCATCCGCATACACTGCAGCATGATTGCGTTCACGCCGCGAGACAACCGGCTCAACCGGCTCTTCCACCCGCGGCAGCACCTGCGTGGCAAAGGGATCAGCCGGAGCTGCCTGACCATAGCCCTGTCCAGCCCCTAGCATCTGCTCGGCCTGCTGGATATCGTGCATGAATTCAGCTGCCACCGGCCGCATGGCAGGATCTTTGCTCATAGCCCGTGCCACGATGGCCTCGACAACTGGCGGAATTGCAGGATCAAGCTCGCGCACCGATACTGGTTCCTCCTGCAAGTGCTTCATCGCAATGCTTACTGGCGTCTCACCAGTAAATGGCAGCGCACCAGTAAGCATTTCGTAGAGCACGACTCCCAACGAATAAACATCTGACTTGGGGGTAATCATCGTACCCTTGGCCTGCTCAGGAGAGAAATAATGTACCGACCCCACCACATTGCCCGTATAAGTCATCGTGGATTCCGTGACCGCACGGGCAATGCCAAAATCAGCAACCTTGGCACTGCCATCCGGCATCATCAGGATGTTATGCGGCTTGATATCACAATGGACAAGGTTATTCGCATGTGCATGTGCCAGCGCCCGCGCGATGTCCTTGGCCACTTGCAGGGCATCGCTTACCGAAAGATGCCCTTCCTGCTTGATCCTGTCCTTCAGTGTACGCCCGGGGACATATTCCATGACAATGTAATGTGCATCGTCCATCACGCCAACGTCATAGATGTTTACGATATTCGGATGCGACAAACGTGCAGCCGCCTGTGCTTCGCGATTGAACTTATTGATGAATTCCGTATCGCTCTTGAACTGCTCATGCAGTATCTTTACAGCTACGGGGCGATTGAGCAATAAATCCTGCGCCCTGTAGACATCTGCCATGCCACCGCCGCCGATCAGTTCCTGCAGCTCATAGCGTTGGTCTAATACACGCTTTATCATTAACTGTTCCTCCTAGACAAAAGTAAAATCTATCGAACACCATGCATCCTTTTCTAATTCTGCAAGCTAAGGATTACCTTGCGGGCAATCGGCGCTGCCTGAGTGCCACCACCGCCACCATTTTCCACGAGGATAGCAAATGCAATCCGGCGATTGCGCAGTTCAGCCGAACCGATAAACCAGGCATGATCTTCGCCAGCTGCGTTTTCAGCTGTGCCAGTCTTGCCCGTCACACGCACGCCGCTGACTTGAGCTGCCCTTCCTGTCCCTTTGGTGACAACATCTTCCATATAGCTGTCGATTTTAGCCGCCATCGATGGCGTCGTAACGCTCAGCCATTTTTCAGGCCGCGTATCCGCAATGACCATCCCGCCAGGCGTAATGACCTGCTGCACCAAATACGGCTTCATCATTTCCCCGCCATTAGCGTAGGCGGCGGCCAGCAGGGCCATATGCATCGGTGTTACCAGCAGCGTGCTTTGTCCGATAGCCGTCTGTGCCTGATCGCCACTGCCCAGCTTGCCGAAGTCCGGCAAATGCGGCTTGGCCATAAGTATCTCGCCACCCAGTCCGCGATCAAAACCAAAGCGCTCAAAACTCTTCTTGAGTTTATCATCGCCGAGGCGCATCCCCAACGTACCAAAGGTAACATTGCACGATTCGGTCAGCGCCTTGCGCAAGTCCACTTTGCCATGAACCTCTCCATGGCTCTCACGGATGGAATGGCCACCGCCTACATCCAGCACACCATTGCATGCAAAGATTTCCTTTTCATCGGTAATCCCCTCTGTCAGTGCCGCATCAGCAATCATTGGCTTGATAGTCGATCCTGGCGGATACATGCCCTGCACCGCTCGATTCAGCAAAGCACCATCGGCCTGCTGCGATAACTCTTTCCAATTGGCTTCGATGTTATTGGGATCATACGACGGAGCGCTGACCATCGCCAGGATGGCACCAGTATCCGCATCCAGCACCACCACAGCTCCCTTGCGGCCATCGAGGCCATCATAGGCAGCCTGCTGGGCATCGGCTTCAATTGTCAGCTTGACATCATTGCCACGCTCTGACTGGAATAGCTGCGATACAGCCCCCATATGACTCAAATCATCCGACAGGCCCAGCAATTCGCGATTGGCATGGCCCTCCACACCCGCGCTGCCGATATTCTCGCCATTATAGCCCGTCACGGCAGCCATAGCTGCCCCCATCGGGTAGCTGCGGCTGCCATCCGGCCGGTTCTGCGCCAACACGCGTCCCTGTGCATCCAGGATTGATCCGCGCCATATATCCGCGCGAGCCGCAGCACGGCGCATATTCAGCGAATTACTGGCCAGTCCATCCGCTGCCCATGTAGAAAGATAAACAATATATGCGGTCAAAAGACCTGTCAGCACCAATAGGATTGATGCCGCCTGCAGGATTTGCCGCTTGATTTTCCAATCAGCCATGTTCCTGCTCCTTTGATAACGATACTAATAAGCCCAGCAAGATGAAACTGGATACGAGTGAACTGCCACCGTAGCTGATGAATGGCAGCGTGATACCGGTAAGCGGCAGGAACTTCGTAACACCGGCAATGATAATGAACGCCTGCAAAAGCAGCAGCGAACTGCAACCAGCAGCCAGCAATGCTTCCTTCTCTTTCTGGCAGCCCAGCGAAGCCTTGATTCCCCGCCAGAAAAACAGCACGTAACAGGCAATTAGCATCATCGTTGCAATCAATCCCATCTCCTCAGCGATGGCCGCAAAGATGAAATCGGTATGTACCTCAGGGATGAACCCCGGATGACCATAGCCAAAGCCAGTTCCCCAAATTCCTCCTGTACCGAATGCAAACAACGACTGCACAATCTGATAAGCCATGCCATTAGGATCCTGCCACGGGTCAAGCCAGATGTCAAATCGCACCCGGACATGACCAAAAGCTGCATAACTAGCAGCAGCAGCTACGCCGATAAAAGCCATCGCCAAGAACGCATACGACTTGCTGCCGGTCGCCATATAGGTCATGAGCACGGCCATGCCAAAAAACAGCAAGGCTGACCCCAAATCCTTCTCCACGACAAACATCAAAACCGCCATGCCCCAAATGCAAATAAGCGGTGCAATGAAGCGGATAGGCGGCAAACGCAAAAATAAGATGCGCCGCGAAGGAAGCGTAAGTACCCGCCGATGATCCGACAGGTACGACGCAAGGAAAAACACCAGCAAAATCTTACCAAACTCCGACGGCTGGACAGACACAGGCCCCAATACCAGCCAGTTCTTGCTGCCGCCAATCTCCGTGCCAAACAACAGGGGCAGGCCAAGCAGGAATACACAGACAATCCCCAACAGATAGGGATAGCTGAGCATCCGCCGTATGCGGCTCCAAAATCGCAATACCAAAAGCATCACGAGCATCGCTACACATAACCATTGCAGCTGGCGAACGAGCAGCGATGGCTTGAGTCTGGCGATCTCAACGATACCGACACTCGCCAGCATCATCACAATAGGAAACAAGAACGTATCTTCGTGCCGCCGGATAATGACTGCCTGAATGAACAGTGCCAGCACAATCACGCCAGCCAGCCACGGAATATAAGCCAGCGGCCCCTGCAAAACATCGGTTGTCAGCTTGGAACCGCCAGGATTCATTTTCAAGTAAAGTACACTCAAGCCGCAGATGACAAGCCCCAAAGGCGCAGTGAGTAATCCCCAATTCTTCATGAATCACACACCACCACGATTGCTGTGATATTATCGCGGCCACCACCAGCTAATGCCTGCTGGATAAGTTCTGCTGCCGGATCCTTAGCGCCTGCACGAAGGATTTTCGCAATTTCTGTATCATCGACAGCTTTCATCAACCCATCTGTCGCCAGCAGCAGGATATCCTGCCGCTGCACACGGAAATGCCCCGTATCGACCTCCAGCACAGCCTCAACACCAACAGCCCGTGTCAAGTAATTGCGCTTAGGGTGCACACGCGCCTCAGCTTCTGTGATCGTTCCTTCAAATACCAGGTCTTCCACATAAGAATGATCGCGCGTGACCTGCTGCAGCGAATCGCCGCGCAGCAGATACAGCCGGCTGTCACCAACATGCGCCCAATAGGCCTCATTCCCGGCCAAATGCAAGACGGTAGCCGTCGTTCCCATGCCTTTATAATCCGGATTTTCCTTCTCACAATCCAGGATTGCCTGGTTCCCTGCCAGCACAGCCTGGCGCAGTTCCTCCTCCCCGATTACCGGTACGCCTGCCAACTGGCGGCGAACCGTATCGGTAAGTAAATGGCTGGCCACTTCCCCAGCCACATGGCCGCCCATACCATCAGCCACCACGTACGTTGCTGGTTCAAACACCACTGCACAATCTTCATTTCTTGGACGGACCAGTCCAACATCAGTGGCCTCGTATACCTGAATCATCCGCTCACCTCTCGAATCTCAATGCGACCATGCCAATGCGGACAACATCGCCTGGCTTGATATAAGCCCTGCCTTCCAGCACTTGGTCATTCACATACGTGTGATTCACACTGCCCAGATCCTCAACGACATACTGATTGCCATGCTGGTAGATGACCGCATGATGATGCGATACAAATCCTTCCGGAATCACAATATCGTTGTCTTCACCACGGCCAATGGCAATCTGCTCCCGGAACGCAAACCGCCTGCCAGCAAGATTTCCTTCCTCAGCCTCCAATACGGAAAGCACCGCTTCATTCTGACTGGTCTCCGGCCGCCGCTGCTGTCTGCTTTCCTTGCGGATTTCCATAAACATACGCCGCGTGAGTTTTGTGGCAAACCACAACAGCCATAGCAGCATGCCATATTCAAGTACCACGCGGACACCCTTCAAAATCATCGCCATTGCCGGCAATTCAAATCACCTCATATACTAAAACCGTGGAACCTGCCTTGATCTTATCGCCCGCTTGCAAACAATACGTATCCACGCGCCTGCCGTTCACAAACGTGCCGTTCGTACTCTGCGCATCGTGCAGGATATGGCGATGCTCCTCATAAGTGATCCAGGCATGGAGCCGCGATGCTTTCGTATCCGTCAGGATGAATTCATTTTTATCCCGGCGGCCAATATATATTTTCTTCTCACCGAATTCAAGATAAGCATCCTTATCCGGCCCCTCCAGAACTGTCAGTGATACGGTCTTATACTCACGGGGAAGATTCAATGGCGTGCTGGCAGCAAGAGCTGACCGCTCCAGGACAATCGTATTGGCTGCTGCCTCAGACTGCTGCTGCGTCGGTAACTCCTCATACGCGGATACAAGTGTATAGGTACCGATGCCCCGCGCCTTATCCTGCCGGCACTCAATCCGCAATTGACCTATCATGCGATAATTCTGCAGGATTACTTGTTTTTCTACGGCAGCATACAAAGTGTCAATAACCCGCTGCGCACAGAATCGCTGGTAATCATCACCAGACAAAGTAAATACATAACGGTTTGGCACTTGATGCATGGCCTTGCCACGCCCCTGCCGTGCCACTTCTTTTTCAATGCCCTTGATCAGCTCTACGAGCTCCAGGCTGCTACTGAACCGTTTATTGAAAAAGCCTTCGATATGATTTTCGAGGAACGATTCCAGTTTACCGATTCCCATAAAACAGACCTCCTTTTCCCGTCTGTTTTCCTTTTTGTCCATTATAGCAGAAAGCCTCCGCAATGCCTAGGCTGCACAGCCCAAGACACCATTCAATCCTGCAGATGCTTATTGCGCAGCTGCCCGCAGGCAGCCTGAATGTCCGCTCCCATCTCGCGACGGACCGTAACATTCACATGATGATCAGCCAGATACTTCTCAAACCAATCGATACGTGTCTTCGACGGCCGCAGCAAATTGCGCTCCACTACCGGATTGATAGGGATGAGATTGACACTGGCCAGCTGTCCTTTCAGCAAAGCAACCAACTCACGTGCCTGCTGCTCACCATCATTGAGCTTGTCTATGAGAATGTACTCATAAGTCACACGCCGCTTTGTCATAGCAGCATAATGCTTGGCTGCCGCTATAACATCGGTCAAAGGATATTTCCGGTTTATGGGCATGATTTCCGACCGCAATTCCTGATTGGGCGCATGCAGCGACACCGACAACGATATCGGCAGGCCTTCCTCAGCCAGCTTATACATATTCGGCACGATTCCCGACGTCGATAGTGTAATGTTGCGGTACCCCATACCCAGCGTATACGCCTCATGGATCAGCCGCAAAAAAGCAACGACATTGTCATAGTTCATCAACGGCTCTCCTGAGCCCATGATAACCATCGTATCGACCTTTGCTCCGTTTTCTTCCTCACGCAGCATATCATTGATGGTCACAGCCTGGGCAAGAATCTCTCCTTTCGTGAGATTACGTGCCATGCCATGCAGCGTCGAAGCACAAAACGCACAGCCCATATTGCAGCCAGCCTGTGTCGACACGCAAATGCTATTGCCATACGGCTGCCGCATAAGTACAGTCTCTACTGCCGTACCATCTGCATATTCAAGCAGGAACTTCGTCGTACGATCATCCTTGGAATCCAGACGATCCTTGATGCGCGGACGGCCAATGCAAAGCTTCATTGCCAGCTCTTCACGCAATGACTTAGAAAGGTTTGTCATCGCCGCAAAATCTTTTGCCCCCCGTTGATACATCCACTCCGCAATCTGCTTGGCACGGAATTTCTGAACCCTATACGGCGCCAGTACCTCCTGCAGCTCGTCCAGTGTCATTCCAAATATATCTTTCACGTTTCTTTCCTTTCTAATCGCTGCGGCGCATGCGCGCGATAAAGAATCCATCGGTGCCATCATGCTGCGGGTAAAGCTGCACCATTTTTTCCTGCCGTTTTTCTCCTGGCAGGAAACTTCCTGTATCTTCCAGCACGAACCCAGGCTGCTTGAGCAGGAAAGCCTGGACAACCTCCTGGTTTTCCGCTGCTTCGATCGTGCAAGTACTGTAAACCAGCACACCGCCCTTCTTCACGGCCTTGGCAGCACTCATAAGGATTTCCAGCTGCAGGGCCGGCAAGGCATCGATTTCAGCCGCCGTCTTGTTCCAGCGTGCATCAGGCTTACGGCGCAATACACCAAGGCCCGAACACGGTGCATCAACCAGTACACGATCTGCCTGTTCAGGATAAGTGTCACCTACCTGGCGTGCATCGATAAGCTGCGTCTCGACAATATGGATTCCCAAACGCTCTGTATTCTCCTTGATGCGCGCCAGCTTATGCTCATAGACATCGCCAGCAACAATGCGTCCTTTATCCTGCATCAATGCCGCCATATGCGTTGTTTTGCCGCCTGGTGCACTACAACAATCAATGACGAATTCGCCTGGCTGCGGATTGACGACATGTGCTACAAGCATCGAGCTTTCATCCTGCACCTGGCAAAGCCCCTGCTGCAGTGGCGTCAAGGCATCCAATGATCCATGGCGCGTTATGCGTATACCCTCTGGCGTCCATATTGAGCACTCCGCCTCAGCTCCCTGCTGCGCCAACTGTGCAAGCAATTCCTCACGGTTCGTTTTCAAGGTATTCGTACGCACCGAAAGCACTGGCTCCCCGTTATTGAAGGCGCAGAGATCGCGCGCCTCATGAAAGCCGAACTTCTTTACCCAGCGTTTGACCAGCCAATACGGGTGCTGGCTTTTCAGCGCCAGCTCCTCCACTCCATGTCCTTTGCCGCTGGGAAATACTGCCTTTTCCGGCTGCCGCACAGCTGTCCGCAGCACCGCATTGACAAACTTTGCCGTCCCTGCATTGCTGTATTTCTTTGCCAGATCAACAGCCGTATTACAGGCAGCTGAAGCCGGCACCTTATCGAGATAAAACAGCTGATAGATGCCCAGCCGCAGGATATCGCGCACCATGGGCTCGATTTTCCTAAGCGGACGATCTACGTAGCGGCGCAGTATCCAATCGAGCGTATCACCAGCCTTTACGGCGCCATACACAAGCTCCGTCACAAAGCGGCGGTCACGGTCTTCAAGGCCCGCACGGCGCAGTTCCCTGACCAGCGCCACATTCGCATATGCGCCCTTCTCATGCACTTCATTCAAGATTTTTACCGCGGTGTCACGCGCTTTGTCCATTTATTTCTCCTTCGGTATGATAATCTTTTCCAGCTGAGCCTTCACTTCATCGATATCGACATGCGTGTTATAACACGGTCCATTCGGACGGATATTGAGCACACCTACAGCCGGCAACGGATAGACATCCTGTATACCGCTCATGAGATCGCGCTCACAGGCAATCGCCAGCACGGCCTTTGGCCGCGTCTGATAGACAACCTGCCGGGCTAGTGTCCCACCTGTAGCCACGAAAAAGTGAAAGCCCATCTCCTCGGCCAGTGTCACGAGAGCACCGATGTCACAGCCACCACAACGCTTGCAATTATTCGGATCGCGCGTAATCTTGTGCGGACAGGTCGCCAGCTGCAAACAATGCGGCGTCACCACGAGCAGACGGTCCGCCGGCACGCGGATGCCCATGCGGCTAAACATCAAGTTGCTCGTCGCAATGAAGGACCCTTCAAGTTTCCGCCGCCCGATACCAAACGGCTTTGCCAGCCGCACAGCCACAGGAAAGAGCAGATTGATCAGCTCATACGTCTGACGCTGCAATACAGGCAGATACGGCATATTCATCACGGCAAGCACCATGTTGAATATACCCAGCAAGGAAACGGCCACCACTACACCAAAAATGATGCCCACTGCCATCGGCAACACCGCAGCGATATTTGCCAGCCCCGGTGACGCAATATACCAGATACCATAGAGCAATACCGCTGCCAACATCGCGGTCAGCGTCAGCATTGCCAAAAACAAACGTTTTTTAGGCCGTCCGGGAATCACGATTTTCTTCTTGTTTATGGATGGATCTGCCATTGTTAACCTCCAACAAATCTCACCTTTCTCGCATCCTGCTTCTCAAAATCTCTCAGGCAAATGCCACCGGCAGGCTGATGCCATGTCCATTCAAATAGTCGGCGGCACGCATCTTTTTCTTCCCAGGTGCCTGCAGCTCCAGAATTTCCAGCAGCTCATCACCAGCAGCTACCAGAAGCCCTTCCTTCTTATCTGCCTTGACGATAGTTCCCGGCACAGCCTCTGCCCTACGGCCAGTCTTTTTCGTCAGCCAGATTTTATACTTCTTGCCATCAAGCTCTGTAAAAGCACCAGGCCAGGAATTCAAGCCACGCACAAGATTATGGACTTCCTGCGCCGGTTTTGACCAGTCAATATGGCCAGTCTCTTTCGTGAGCATCGGCGCATAATTCGATGCACCAGTCTGCGGCGTACGCGTAAGCGTCCCTGCTGACAGCTGCTCCAGTGTCGCAATGAGTACCTTGGCCCCCATTGCCATCAAACCATCATGGACTGCCTCCAGCGTCATATCCGGACCAATCGGCAGTTCCTTTTTGAGCAGCATATCCCCTGTATCAAGGCCAGCATCCATGAACATCGTCGTAACACCAGTCTTTTCCTCACCATTGATGACACACCACTGCATTGGTGCTGCCCCACGATAGCGCGGCAATAGTGAAGCATGCACATTGATGCAGCCATAGGGCGGAATATCCAGGATACGCTGCGACAAGATCTGGCCAAAAGCCACAACGATCATCAAATCCGGCTTAAGCGCCTCGAGTTCGGCCGTAAATTCTTCTGTCTTGATTTTCTCCGGCTGATAGACTGGCAAATCATGCGCCACTGCCCATGCTTTGACCGGTGATGGCATCAGCTTCTGCCCACGGCCACGCGGCTTATCCGGCTGTGTGATAACCCCGATAACCTCACACTGCTCATGCAAAGCAGCCAGGCATGGTACAGCAAACTCCGGCGTACCCATAAAGATTACACGGAATTTTTTCATTCCTGATTCCCCCTACGGATGCTTTTCGCAACATCGATGAACAACTGCCCCTCCAGATGATCCAGTTCATGCTGGATACAACGCGCCAGCAGCCCCGTCGCCGTCAAATGCTGTTTCTTGCCCCGACGGTTCAGGAATTCCACCTTGACCTTAGCCGCACGCTCGACTTCACCAAAAATATTCGGTACGGAAAGACAGCCTTCAGTATCCAATGCTGTCCCCTCACGGAACGTGATGACCGGATTGATGAGCTCAATGAGGCCATGCTCATCCTGGCAATCGATGATGACCAGGCGGATAGCTTTGCCGATCTGTGGCGCCGCAATGCCCACGCCATCGTTCTGATACATGGTTTCGGCCATGTCGTCCATCAGTTTCTTTAGTTGCTTGTCAATCTTCTCGACCGGCGCACAGACTTCTTTCAAGACCGGATCGCCGGCCTTCTTTATCTCTAATAATGCCATTCCATTACTCCTTCACACATTATCGCTTGATAGTATTTTCTTCCGTCAATTGCAAATGATAGACACGCTGGGCATTTGCCGCAAATACAGCCTCCCAATGCTCAGCAGGGATGATTTCCTGGGTAAACTTGATATAATCACCAAGATTTGCCAAGGGCCAATCCGTACCGAACAAGAACCGGTCATAACTGTCCAGGTATTCCAGCCATCCCTTCATACGGTCGATATAGAAATGCTTTTTCTGCAAAAACGCTGCAAAATCAGGGATCTTGCCTGTAAGGATTCCCGACAAATCGGCCATGACATTGGGATTTTTTTCAATCACTGCCGCCGCATCCTCAAACCACGGCTCACCAAAATGGCACATGACAAACTGCACGCCACGGAACTTCGTGGCCGCTTCATCCATGACCAGCGGGTGGCTGTACTTGAGCAGCGCATCATTGGAAGCCGTAAGTCCCATATGTACGGCTACCGGTTTATCATACTTCTCTGCCAGCTCATAAAAAGGTGCCAGGCAATCATCATAGATATAGAAATAATTATACCCCGGATAGAGCTTGATTCCTGCGCACTGCGGGTTTTGAAAGTGCTGCTCGACAAGAGCCGCCTGTGCCTTGATTGTTTCCCGCGCAAAACCTGTACGACTGTCGATACCCACACAATAGCTCAAGAACTTCGGATACTGCGGTGCCGTATTCTCCAACGGCAAGTTGCCCATAATGATGCCATGCACCAAACCACGGGCCCGGTACTGCTCTGCCAAATACTCTATATTGTTCTCGTGCCCCGCTGCCTTGGCAATTTCATCGAAATAAGCGTCCGGCCCCAAGTGCAGATGTGCGTCAATGATCTTCATCGCAATTCCTTACTTCTTCAGTGCTGCCGCTCCCACTGCAATACCGAGGACTGTCTCTCCGGCTTTCTTGAGGGAGTTAAGCGGCAAATATTCAAACCGGCCATGGAAATTCGCTCCGCCTGTAAAGATATTCGGGCAAGGCAGCCCCATAAAGGACAAACGCGCACCATCCGTGCCGCCACGGATGGGCTGCACATCCGGCGTAACCCCGCAGCCTTCCATGGCCCGCTTGGCCAGCTCTACCACATACATGTTGCCATCCGCGATTTTCTCGAGCATGTTATAATAAACATCATGCGGCGTGATTTCCACTGTCCCCTCACCATATTTGGCATTAAGGAAATCGGCAATCGTCTGCAGCATGGCCTTGCGCGCCTCAAACTTCTGCCGGTCGTGATCGCGGATCAGCATATGCATCGTGCACTTCTCCACGCCGCCTTCAAGCTTATGGACCTGGTAAAAGCCCTCATAACCTTCCGTATACTCAGGTTTCTCCCCAGCCGGCAGCATTTGCTGCCACTCGGCTGCTACACTCAATGCATTGATCATCTTTCCCTTGGCACTGCCCGTATGCATGCTTCGCCCATGGAAGGTAATAGTCGGATTGGCCGCATTAAAGTTCTCATACTCAAGACCACCGAGTTCACCGCCATCAATCGTATAGGCAAAATCTGCCGCAAACTTTTCAACATCGAAACGATCTGCACTGCGGCCTACTTCCTCGTCTGGCGTGAAGCCGACACGAATCTTGCCATGCTTGATTTCCGGATGCTTGACAAGATATTCCATAGCACTCACGATTGCTGTGACGCCAGCCTTGTCATCAGCTCCCAAAAGCGTCGTGCCATCGGTGAACATGATATCCTGCCCCTTATACTTCAACACCTCAGGGAAATCTTTCGTCGAGAAAACGATTGGGCCATTTTCATTGAGCACGACATCTTTGCCATCATAATTCTTGATGATCTGCGGTTTGATATCAGCCCCTGAGGCATCCGGACTCGTATCGACATGCGCGATGAAACCAACGACTGGCGCATCCTCGATGCCATTTGCAGGCAAGGTTGCCATGATATAGCCATGATTATCAAGCTCGACCTCCGTAAGGCCGATTTCCTTCAATTCTTCGGCGAGATGTTTGGCCAGTACCAACTGTCCCGGCGTACTCGGACAAACCTTATCATTTTCTTCATCAGACTGCGTATCAAAGCTGATATAGTCCTTAAAACGTTTTACTAATACATCCATTTCCAGTTCCATGGATAAAACACCTCGATCAATATTTCTATTTATACATCATTACATTATAGCAAAGTTCCCCAGGAAAGTCCAAACTCGTGCTATGGTAATTGCATCCCCAAAGATGGTATAATCAGAAAAGAACCGCTAACCATTCCAACATAAGGGAGGAACTATCATGAATGTCAAGAACAGACTGCAAACCATGCCGCTCGGCTGGCCACTAGCCTTGGCCTCAGCCGGCACCATCGCCACCATCTTCGCCGGGAAGAAACTGCATGTCGCTTTCGGCGCAGCTTGGGGAATCCTCTCCGTCTGGCACACTTGCCAGCATTATGGGAAGATGAAACATGACCTCCAGAAAGCACAGGAGTACCTGCGCACAGGCATCGCTCCCAAAGGGCAGCGCCCCGATGCCTACACGCTGGCTCTGGCCAGATATGCCAATCACCAGAAACGCTGACAAAAATATAGAGCCGCTTGCCAAAACAAGCGGCTCTATATTTTTTATCCCATCAAGCAAGATGCCTCGTCTTCAGGCTTGATGCTTCTGCAGTCTCACAGCACAGACCTTATACTCAGGCTGCTTGGATGCCGCATCAAATGCATCGAGCAGTACGCGGTTGATCATGCGCTCCTTGACCTGATCGTGGAACGGCACATAGACCAGCCCCTTGCGCGGCCGTCCCCGCCCATTGAGATGTGCCTTGAATGTACAAGTTGCACGGCGTGAGATAACATCCACTTCATCACCCTCTGCAATGCCCAGACTTGCAGCATCCTCCGGATGGATTTCAACATACATCTCTCCGACGACATTCTTGAGCTCCGGCACGTTGAACGTCATTGTTCCCGTATGCCAATGTTCGAGAATACGTCCCGTCGTCAGATAGAACGGGTACTCCACATCCGGGTTCTCCTGCGGATCGACCTGCGGCCGTGCCCAGATGACAGCACGGCCATTTGGGCGGCCATAGAATTCGATACCATCCGGCGCATCCTCCTTGACGTACGGATCCCAAGGACGTGCGTAACGGATATACGTCTCCGGCTTATCATCGCCCGGCACTGGCCAAGTAAGGCCATGTTCCTTGCGCAGGCGGCCATAGGATGCCAGCTGCATCGCTGTACCTTCCTGGCATTTCTGATATTCTTTCCAAACATCTTCCGGAGTCTTAAATGGGACAAGTTCCTCATAGCCGAGACGTTTTGCCACCTCAATGAGAACTTCGAGGTCTGGCTTTGCCTCACCCGGCGGATCGATTGCCTTCGCCAGATGCTGCGTGCGACGCTCACCATTTCCATAGACGCCTTCCTTCTCCATCCACAATGCTGCCGGCAGAACAACGTCAGCCAGCTCCGATGTACGCGTCGGATGATAAGCCTCCGAAACGACCATAAATGTCTTTTCCATGCCTGGACGGTAATACTCAAGATTCGGCAGTGACTGGCCAGGATTCGTGCACATGACCCAAAGGAACTTGAGCTTGCCTTCGACAGCCGCCTTGAACATTGCCAGCGTATGATAGCCAGGCTTGCTTGGCATCCGCGCAGGATCTATGCCCCAAATCTTCGCGAGTTCTTCACGATGCTTTGCATTCGCCACAAGACGATGTGCCGGCAGGATATGCGAAAGGCCGCCCGTCTCGCGGACTGAGCCGCAGGCACTCGGCTGACCTGTCAGCGAGAATGAGGAATTGCCCGGCGAGCAAATCTTGCCCGTCAACAGGTGCAGGTTGTGGACGAGGTTGTTGACCCAGACTCCCCGCGTGCGCTGATTGAGCCCCATGCACCAAAGCGACATTGTCTTGCGGCCCGGCGCAGCGAACAGCCTTGCCACCTCGCGGATAGTCTGCGCCGGAATGCCCGAAACAGCCTCAACTTTCTCTGGCGTATAGTCCTGCAGAAAAGCCTTATACTCGTCAAAGGACAGCTTATCCGTCCCCTTCATGAATTCCGTATGGCGGTCGATAAATCCCTGGTTGATCAGATTCTCTTCGATGATAACCTGGGCCATGGAATTCAGCAGCGCCAAATCACGGCCCGGAATGAATTCCAGATAATAATCGGCGATATCTCCCGTGCGCGTCTTGCGCGGATCGGCCACGATTACCTTGACATCCGGATTTGCATTCTTGCGATCGATCAAGCGCGAGAACAGGACTGGATGTGCCTCAGCCGGATTGGCACCAATGATGAAGAACGTATCGGCCTCTTCGATATCGGCATAAGTTCCCGACGGCTCGTCTTCGCCAAACGATGTCATGAACCCCGCTACCGCTGACGCCATGCAGGTACGCGGATTGCCATCGATGTTATTCGTGCCGATACCGGCGCGGATAACCTTCTGCGCCACATAAGTCTCCTCGGCAAACGTCTGCCCCGATCCATAGAAGCCGATGGAATCCGGACCATATTGGTCAACCGATTCCTTGATTTTCGAAACGATGAGGTCAAGCGCTTCATCCCATGATGCTTCGACAAACTCGCCATTTTTCTTGATCAATGGATGCAGCACGCGGTCTTTCGTGTTGATGATCTTTGGCAGCAAAATACCTTTGACACAAAGGCGTCCCTTGTTGACCGCACAATCCGGATCGCCTTTGACGGCTACGATCTTATTGCCTTTTACACCAGCCAGCACACCACAGCCAGTGCCGCAATAACGGCAGACGCCTTTCACCCATTTCTCAGCATCTTCAGCCCCTTTAGGACCATTCTGCGTATCACGGTCTTTCGAAGTACACCCGGCTGTAAGCATGGCACAGGAAACAGCCATCGCCTTCAGGAAATTTCTACGCGTTATCGATTTCATCATTATGCCTCCTTACAGCTTCCCCATGTTATCGAGATGACAGGTGTAGCAGCGCTCACGCCCCAGCACATCCATATTGACCTTGTCATCATGAACTACGCCTGTATGGCAGGTCAGGCAGTTCATGCCGTTCTCAAAGTGTTTAGCCGTATGCGGATCTTTATGTTTTGCTGCCACTTCGCTGTTCATGATTTTATCCTGATGGCAAATATAGCAGTTGACCTTCTTATGCGCGTCGGTCATCTTGATTGGATCCGGCACCTGGCCGGTCACATGCAGGAACAGTTCCTGCGTTCCCTGCCACTTCGAGGCAATCGTCCCCTGAATTCCCGGCTTCTCATGGCAGTCAGCACAGCCAACACCAGCCTTTGCATGGACAGAATGGTCATAACTCTTCGCCATCGGTTCCATCTCATGGCAAGTCGTTGAACAAAACGCAGTCGTATTCGTTGCCTCAATCATAGCCGTTGACGCACCGAGCAGGACAATACAAGCCAAGCCGGCAATAGCGATGTGTTTAAGTTTGAATTTCTTATCTGGCAATTCTGATAATTTCATGTCACTTTCCCTCCCCTAGAGTGTCTTTTCCCTTTCCACTCCAAATAAATTTGATAGCTTTCTTCTCACAAGCATCCAGACAATCCCCACAGTTCGTACACAGATACGCTTCTTTCCAATGGCTGCCACCAGGATATGTCCCCATGGAACAGACAGCCCGGCATTTGCCGCAGCGGACACATTTATCTGCATCAACCTGCAGGAACAAACGGCGCTTGACGCCCAGCAAGCCGTACACTGCACCAAGCGGACAAATCGCACGGCACCATATCTTCTGTCCCCAAAGCAGCGCACTCACTACCGCTGCTGCCACCAGCAGCAGCTCCAAGCCCCAGCCAAACAACAACACACGCATCAAAGCAAAAACCGGCGACAGCGTATTGTTTACAGGAACTGCCACTAGCAGCGATAACAACAGCACCAGTATCAATATCCCAACGGGCAGGATTCTCAGCGTCAGCTGCCTGTCCTGCCTGCGCGGCAGAAGCTCCAGCAGAAAATTCAGTGGACATATATAGCTGCAAAACACACGTCCCAGGATCAGTGCCAGCAAAACCAGCGGCAGCGCCGACAGCCACAGAGCTGGCCAAAAAGCCCTGCCCGCCAAAGTGATTTCCAGTGCCGAAAGCGGATCGGTCAAACCAACGCCCAGGAAATCGGCCGAAATATACGTCCCAATCCAAACCGTTCCCAGGAAGTATACCGGTGGAAGCAGCCAGCCGATAGCAGCCAGCTGTATCAGTCGGCGAATATACTTACGCTTATATTTCATAGCTTCGCCTCCTGTTCCCGCACCTTCACATGCACTGCCTTGGGATTGCCCAGACAGACATGCTCACACATGCCGCACCCGGTACAATAATCCGGATCGATGACTGGATATTTGAACTTCTCAAGCTTGATTGCCTTGCCATATTGCGGACAAGTACGGTAGCAGGTCTGGCAGTCATCATCGCGGCGGGCAATGCAAAGATCCTTGTCGATAACCGCGATGCCCATGCGCACCTCTTCCTTGGGCACCTTCTTCAATGCGCCTGTACTGCAAACTTCCGTGCATTTCATACAGAGATCGCAAGGGTGTTCCAGCGGCGTCATATATGGTGTACCAACAGACAGGATACCATCTTCTGCATGTGCAATCTGAATGCAGCTCAGCGGACATACCTCCGCACATTTGCCACACCGGGCACATTTTGCCAGGAATGCCTCCTCATGTTCTGCCCCTGGCGGTCTCAGCCTTGGCGATGCCCTGCCTTTGCTGACGCCAAAGACCAAGCCCAGCAGCCCCGCACCAGCTGCCATTTTGATAAACATGCGTCTCTCCATAGTCATCCTTCCCCAAACATTCCCTATTCTTCTTATTGCAACGCAAATGGCCGCAATTATTACCATAATTATAGCGGTTATTATCATTGTGTGATGTTGCCGCAGTCACACGTCTGAAAATTTTGTGATAAAAATCAAACCTTTGTCAGTTTGCGCACATTTTAGCACAAAAAAAGAACCGCCGACTGCTCGACAGTTCTTTTTGCTAAGTTGCTTTAAACAAATAACTTGCCACCAATGATAGTATGCTGGATAGCGATTGCCTCATCAAAGATTACGATATCAGCCCGCTTGCCAGCCGTCAGCGAACCGAGTTCATCATAAAGCCCCAGCTCCTGTGCCGGTGTCTTCGTCACCATTTCGATGACTAAAGGCAGCGGCGCACCTGTATTCTCCTGGAAATGCGCCACGCAGCGGTTCATCGTCGCCACACTGCCCGCAATCGTTCCATCAGCCAGCGTCGCCAGCTCGCCTTTGACAAATACTGCCTGGCCGCCGAGTTCTGACGGACCATCGCCAATGCCACAGGCCCGCAAAGAATCCGTGATCAGGATGATGTTCCTGCCGCCCTTTGCCCGGTACAGCAAGCGCTGCGCTGCTGGGTGGGAGTGAATATTATCGGCAATAATCTCACAATTCGCTGCTGAATCGAGCGCAGCCCCGACCACGCCTGGATTGCGATGATGAAACGGTGTCATGGCATTATAAAGATGCGTGATATGATGAACGCCATGATTGTTGATGGCATCCATCACCATATCATAATCTGCCGCCGTATGCCCAACCGATACCGTAATGCCAGCTTCCTCACAAAGCTCGACAAAGCGATAATCAGCCAGCTCTTCCGGCGCCAACGTGATGATGCGGACAACATCCTGCCAAGGCTCAACCAGCTCGAAATCCGCAGGCCGTATATTACACTCTGCCTGAGCACCTTTCTTAGCCGGACTGATGAACGGCCCCTCCATATGAGCGCCAAGAATGCGCGCGCCCTCCGGCTGATGCTGCTGGTAATGGCGGATATGCGAAAACGCCCGAGCAACCTCATCCCAGGCGCAGGTCATAGTCGTAGGTAAAAAACCTGTCACACCAGTTTTCGCCTGCAAGCGGCTCATACGCGGCAAAGCCTCTGCTGCATCATCCATAGTATCCATACCATCGCAGCCATGAATATGGACATTCAAGAACCCCGGCGAAACATAATTGCCTTCCGCATCAATCGTCTCGTTCACAGACTGCAACAGAGCATCGTCCGCCGAAACGATTGCTTTGATTTTATCTCCCTCGCAGAGAATTGCTTTACCCGTCTGAATCGTAAAATTTCCCGCTTCATCCGGCAGGATACATCTGCCATTTGTTATTGCCAGCATCTTCATTCCTCCACATAATGACTAAAACTACCAATGACGAGCTGCGGGAACTCCTGATGCAGCGTCTCGATAAACTTACATGTTCCGACAGCTTTGCCCAGCGGCTCCGGCATGATATCAAGGAACGCATCCGGATCGATGTTCAGATTGCGCACCTGAATCATGTGTACTGGCAACTCACGGAAGAATTCCTGCCAGGCGGCCAGCTCTTCCTCACGGTCATTGAAACCTGGGAAATACAGCAGATTCAAGGAAACATAGACGTCATGATCGAGTGCATAACGAATCGATTCCTTGACATTTCCAAGATGGTAGCTGGCACGATAATAAGCATCATACCCCTCATCACGCGCACTGATAATCGATACGCGCAGCGAGTCGAGCCCCGCATCGACAATCTTCTTCACGCCTTCCGTCCAGCCGACATTGGAGTTCATATTGATCTGTCCCTTGGCAGTCTTCGCACGGATGAGCTTGATGCCTGCAGCGATATTGTCTGCTGCCAGCGATGGCTCTCCCTCACATCCCTGGCCAAAACTGATGATGCCATCGGGAGCTACGGAAAGATGGTAGATTCCTACCTCTGCAATTTCCTCCGGCGTCGGACGGAATTTGATGCGCTCCTGCGGCGAGGGGCAGCACTCCGCTGGCTGCAGGGAGATACAGCCAAAGCAGTTGGCATTGCAGACTGGTGATGTGGGGATGCCACACTCCCAACGGCGGTAAAATAAATTCTGTGCCGTGCAGCAATGCCAATTCAAGCTGCAACCAGCAACCTGTTCCACGATGCGATTGCCCGGCAAATCCTTCTTCGTACGCTTGACCAGCTTCTTCAAATCCTGCGTATTATAGTGAACCGGGTCCCATTTATGATTTTCATCGGTATAGACTGCCGCACAATAAAGCTCATCCTTATAGACAACGACCGCCGTATAGCCATAAAGCGGCAGACGCTCGGCTTCTTCGGCCCGCTCATAGGCCGGCATATATAGGCGCGTGTACCCAGCTGGCAGGATGGCCGCTACCGCCAGGCCACTTATCGGCATGACCTCGCCATCCTCTGCACAGCCTACTGCCAGATGATCGGGCAGTAGCATGAGATCGGCACTTTCCGGCAGCGGAATCAAATCCTCTGGCTTTAACAGGACATTCTCCCGACCTGTACGTCCCATCCCCTGCATGCCCGGCGCATCGAGGATATTGCCCTCTTCATCGGCATATACTGCCGTAATCATCTCATGCATTGACTGCTTCTCCTTCCTGTGGATTGCTGGCTGGTGCCGCCTTCTTTTTCTTCTGTTTCTTCGGGTTATACTTGTTCATAGCCATATCGACATCTTCCGTCACAATGCATTCCACCGCTGGCAGCAGATAGTCGATGGCCGCGCGGATTTTCGGCTCATCTTCAGCCGTAAATGGCGCCAACACATGATTGACTACTGTCCAGCCTGGAAGCGGACGGCCAATGCCGATGCGCACGCGGGCAAAATGCTCATCGCCCACATGTGCCAAAACCGACTTGATGCCGTTGTGGCCGCCTGCGCTGCCCTTCTTGCGGATGCGGATCGTTCCGGCAGGAATATCCATATCATCGTGGACAACAATAAGATCTTCTATCGCTGTTTTATAAAAATTCATCAGCGGGCCAACGGCCTGGCCACTCTCATTCATATAAGTCTGTGGCTTGACCAACAGGATTTTCTCCGTACCGATACGGGCTTCACCGATCCTGGCATCGAATTTATCCTTCCACTCCGTCACCCCCAGCTTATCAGCCAATGCATCGACGAGCATAAAACCTACATTATGCTTCGTCTTGGCATATTCACTGCCCGGATTTCCCAGGCCTGCAATTATCTTCATTCTGGTTTTCACTCCCATCAAAACTGTAACTCCCATTATAACGCCATTGTTCCAGTTTTGCCACTAACAAAACTTTCTCCTGCCGTTCCACCAAAGCGGTAGATATCACGCCGCCCATTTTGATATCCATATCCCGTTATCGTAAAGTCAGCCAGTAACGGCAAGCCATAAAAAAAACAGCCCCCCGCAGGAAGGCTGCCTATAACCATCAATTATCAGCCGTCGGATCACCCACCAAAAGCAGGTACGCGATAACGATGATACCGAGAGCGATACGGTACCAACCGAAGGCTTTGAAATCATTCGTCTTGATATAGCTCAGCAAGAACTTGATGGACAGGATGGAAACGATAAATGCCGTCACCATACCGACCAACAGGATGACGATTTCTGCCCCCGTATATTGGAAACCGAACTTGACCATCTTGAGCAGGCTGGCACCAAACATGACAGGGATAGCCAGGAAGAACGTAAACTCAGCAGCTACATAACGGCTGGTCCCAAACAGGATACCACCAAGGATTGTCGCACCGGAACGGCTCGTCCCCGGCACCAGTGACAATACCTGGAACATGCCGATGATGAAAGCTGTCTTGTAGTCGAGACGGCGCAGTTCATTGACACGCGGACGGCGGCGCTTGTTATAATTCTCGACCAGGATAAACATGATACCATAGAAAATAAGTGTTGCCGCAACGACCGGAGCCGTCATGAAATGCTCTTCCATGTATTTGTTGAACGCCAAACCGATGACAGCCGCAGGCAGGCAGGCTACGATGACCTTGCCCCAGAGCTGCATCGTCTCACGTTTCTCCTGCCGCGACTTCCAGGCCGACCAAGGATTGAGCTTTTCAAAATTCAGCACTACAACGGCCAAGATAGCGCCGAGCTGGATAACCACCAGGAACATATCCATGAATGCCTTGCTGACATCCAGCTTGATGAATTCATCCACGAGAATCATATGACCTGTACTCGATACAGGCAGCCACTCGGTCAAGCCCTCAACAATGCCAAGGATGATTGTTTTCAATAATTCTATGATACTTAGATCCACTGTGCTATTTCCTCCTAAAATTCGTATGCAGATTTAAAAACAAGTCCCATTATAGCACAGTGCCCCGCCTTCTGCATGTGAAGCCGGCAAAAATCTGTATATTTTTTATGCTGGCTCATCATCTGTGTGAGCCGGTCACGGAAAAGCTTTCTCTCGCCCTGCTATAATGCAGGTAACGAAACGAGCTATCCAATTGCACGATTACTTACTCAGGAGGTATCTCATGGAAGCAATTACCATCACCAATGAAAATTTCCAAGCCGAAGTCCTCGACGCCCACGGCACAGTCCTTATCGATTTTTGGGCACCATGGTGCGGCCCCTGCCGCATGCTGTCGCCGCTCATTGACGAAGTTGCCACTGCTCATAGTGACGTAAAAGTCGGCAAAGTCAATGTCGATGAGCAGCAGGAACTTGCCGCACAGTTCGGCGTCATGAGCATCCCTACGCTCATCGTCTTCAAAGACGGCCAGAAAGTCAACGAATCGGTTGGCCTTATCCCCAAAGAAAATATCGAATCACTGCTCAAGTGATTCAATGGAAAAAGTCCTTCCCACCTGTCATCCGGGAAGGACTTTTCCTGTCTTAGAACTTGCCGCCGCCACCACCGTGGCTTCCACCTGAACTGCTGCTGCCGCTGCTGCTTTTAGCTTTCGGCGTACGCGTAACATCGGTATAAAGATACGTGTCGCTTTGTTCAGTAAGCGCAACACTATCGCGCTGCAGATACGAATCTGCGGCGACAGCGCGCGTCACGTTATTAAGCTGGCAGAGCAGAATTTGCCAGACACCAATGGCCGCGAGTCCCGCCAAAACAACAGCCACGATAAATGCTAATAGACTGAATTCACTTGCCGGATCGTATGGCTCGCCCTGTTCTTCATAATAATCCAGCATAGCATCGGCTGTCGCCACATACTGGCGAAAAGCCCCAGAATAATCGCCGTCCTTGAGAGACGGCAGGAACGCATCAGAAAGATAGGCAAAGCCACCATCATCGGTGATACGCTTGCGCATCGAGTTATCCGTCGACACATACCAATCCCTTGTATCCATCGCCAGCAACAAGACCATACTGCCATGCGCACCATCCGCATAATCACGATCAAGGATGGCATCAGCTGTCTGTCTTGGCTCCTTGCCCTGCAGAGTTTGCAGCGTCACCACCGCAATCCTGACACCGTGGCTACGCTCTACCTGACCGATCTGTGCACTAAGCTGTTGTTTCTGCTTGTCATTAAGCAGCCCTGCCTGATCTACCACACTTGGCACCGGACTTCCAGTCTGCTGCGGCACCGTAAGACTGCTGGCAGCCGCCAAAGCTGCCGGCAGCAGGATTGCCAGGACGAGAACCGGCAGCAGCGAAAAAATCTTTTTCCTCATCGCTTCTCCTCCTCACGCAAAAATCCATTTGGCCAGATAGTAAAGCATAGGCAGCACCAGCAAAAACACAGCCATCGGATACAGGATTTCCTTGCGCTTATCACTTGGCAGACTGCCGACCACCTTGCCAGTCTGTCCATTCATCATGAACGTATACGGCGTCCCTTTGTAACGTGTCGTCAGTATCCAGACTGGTGCCATGGCATATGCCACCTTACCGTCCTCCTTGATAACCGCCGAAGATTGGCATGCTACCGAATCATAGCCTGTGACGCTTTCTTCGAGCACGCCCACCGCACTATGCTCTACCCGCTTATCGGCCCGCGGGACCGAAGCCTCGGCATCTACATCGTACTTATCCGCGAGAAATCCCGTCAGGAACGCAGAACTGAACGGTACCATCTCCGTATAATCGAAAGGCTCGATGCTCTCCATATAAGTATCATCCATCTTCTCGCTGCCATCGACAGGAATCCGGGCAAAAGCCATTTCCCCGCTGCGCTCGCAATCGTAATATGAAGTCTCTGTAACGCGCTCATCCGAAGTCTCATAGACACGTACCCGCGTCGCCTGGAATCCAGCATGCGCCTTCACAGCTGAATCAAACAACCAAAATGGTACATACATCGGCTGTATTGCCTCAATGCGGTTCTGTGTCTTGAACTCAGCCGGCAGCAGCAGCTTGCCTTTGTAGAATTCCCTAAGAGCTGCCATTGCCTCCTCTTTTGTCTTCTTGAACGGAATGACATAGTCCGGTTTGAGCATACCATCAAAGTTCCGCGGTATCATGGTCGGATTGCCACAATACACGCACTCAGTTGCCATCGTATTGCCATCGCAGACAAGTTCAGCACCACACGAAGGGCAAGTACATACGCGCAAAGCCGCTGCCTCTTCAGAAGCCCACTCTGCACCGGCCTGTTCCGTTGCCCACCCAGCCTCCTGCGCCTCAGCAGCTCTGGCCGCACGTTCCTCTTCCTTCTGGAACATCTCCTCGATGGTCTTTACGGCAAATTCATTGCCGCAATATTCACAGCTTACCTTATCCTTGCCAGGCAGGAAGACCAATGGGGCACTGCAATTCGGACATTTATAATTCACAGAGGTCTCCGCCATCGCTCTCCCTCCTTTATGGGCGCGGCTTGCCGCAATTTGAACAGAACCTGCCAGTATTTATCGTCCCGCATCCGCAGCCCCACTGGCCCGTCGGTCTTGGTTTGCCACACTCGGAGCAGAAATTTCCCGTATTGCCTGCGTGACCGCAGCTGCACGTCCAGACAGCAGGCGGCACTGGTTTCGGCTTACCACATTCCGGGCAGAACTTGCCATCATTTACTGCCCCGCATTCACAAGTCCAGTTGCCAGCAGCTGCTGGAGCCTGTGCTGCCTGTTGCTGCCCCATCGCATAGAGATTGCCAGCGTTCATGCCGCCAGCCTGGCCAGCCATATTCATGCCCATAAAGCCCAAGGCCGCTCCCATGCCGCCTTCATTGGCCGCCGCAGCCTGCATCGCCTCGGCCTGAGCGCCCACAAGGTGAGCAGCCGCCATCGCCGGATTACGGAATGCCGCATTGCGCTGGATTTCCTTGATGAGCTGCTGATCCTCCTCACTGGCGCTGACATTGCTGATACCAAACGACACGACATCAATGCCGCGCAGCTGTCCCCACTTCTGGCTCAGCACCTCATTGAGCGCATCAGCGATTTCCTGCGTATGCCCCGGCAAAGCGCTGTAGCGGATTCCCATCGCCGAAATCTTGGCAAACGCCGGCTGCAATGCCGTCATAAGCTCCGTCTTGAGCTGACTGTCAATCGCACTGCGGTCATAACTGCCCTCCACATTGCCGCAAACATTCGTGTAGAACAGGATTGGATTTGTCAGCCGGTAACTGTATTCGCCAAAACAGCGGATAGAAATATCCACATCGAGTCCGATGTTCTGGTCGGCCACACGGAAAGGGATCGGGCTTGGCGTGCCATATTTGTTGCCCATGATTTCCTTCGTATTGATATAATAAACGCGCTGATCCTTGCCCGTATCACCGCCATATGTGAAACGATGACCGATGCGTTCAAAGACCGCCTTGATATCCTCACGCAGATTGCCGCCAAATATCGATGGCTCCGTCGACTTATCATAAACATACTCGCCCGGTTCTGCACAAATGTCGACCACCTTGCCCTGCTCGACAATCAGCATACACTGTCCGTCGTTGACAGCAATTACCGAACCATTGGAAATAATATTATCCTCACCACTCGTATTCGAACTTCTAGCGCTCGTCCGCTTCTGTCCTTTGGCCGCCAGAACATCTGCCGTCAAGCTGTCACAGTAGAAGAATTCTTTCCATTGATCCGCTAATACGCCGTCCACAGCTCCAACAGCTGCCTTGATCAGTCCCATAATCTTTCCCCCTTCTGCTGCAGGCTCCCTGCCTGTCATTAACCAAACGCCGTCATTATACAATCCCTATACTAAAAAACGCTGAGATAATGACATTTTCGTCATTTCTCAGCGTTTTTCCTGCTAGTATGTTCAGCCAGCTAAATCGCGCAGTGCTTCGCGGTTCGTCAGCCGGATGCAGCCACGGGCCGTCTTTACCCAGCCCTCCTGGTTGAAATATTTGACCAGGCGGCTCACGACCTCGCGGGCCGTTCCCATAAAGCGGGCAATCTGTTCATGCGTCATATGAATTTCATCGCCCCCCAGTTTCTCACTCTCTTCGAGCAGAAAAATAGCCAGCCGCCGATCAGCCGACAGGAAAAGTACCTGCTGCATCTTCCATAGCATCTCGGATAACCGGTTTGACGCCTTCTCATAGCCAAAGCAACGTACATACACATTGGTATCCGCCAATCTGCGGAACGCCACAGCATCGGTAAGCAGCACCTCCGTATCCTCTTCCGCATCTATGTAAACATCAAAAGTCACAGCATCTAACGCACAAGACGCCGACAGGATACCAACATCATCAGGAAACAGGCGGTAGAGCGTGACCTCACGGCCATCCTCAGACATCGTGTAAACACGCAGCTGACCACTCTTGATGAGCAGCACGCCAATACAATCCAGCGGGCCCTGATGAACCTGCGTCCCTTTCGCATAATGGACGATATTGGTATGTGCACTGATAAGATCTTTCTCCGCTTCCGACAGATGCGGCCAGAAGTCAAAGTGCTGGATGAAAAGATCTGTAACACTCGTTTTCATTTCCAAACATATTCCTCCCCTTCAGAACCTCTCTGATTCCATTATACTGGAATGCAGCGCCGGATTCTGTAACTCATGCACAAAAGCAGCCCGCTCACCAGAGCAGACTGCTTGAAAAACCACGGTATACGATTAACGGAAAAGCTGGCTGACCGAACGGTGGCTCTGGATGCGCATGATGACATCGCCAAGAGCATCGGCCAGGGACAGCGTAACGATTTTGTCAGATTTCTTCTCCGGCGGCAGCGGAATCGTGTTCGTGATAACGAGTTTCTCGATAGGCGACTCATTGATACGTGAAACAGCCGGATCACTGAGGATTGCATGCGAGCAGGAAGCAAAGATGCGTTTTGCACCGCGTTTCTGGAGGGCTTTAGCACCTTCGCAGAGGGAGCCTGCCGTATCAACGATATCATCGATGATGATAGCCGTCTTGCCATCGACATCGCCGATGAGGTTCATGACCTCTGCACAACCCGGTTTCGGACGGCGCTTCTCAATGATGGCAATCGGCGCATGGAGATGATCAGCCAGCACGCGTGCACGCGTAACACCACCGAGATCCGGCGATACGACAACGACATCCTCAAGCTTCTGCTCGCGGAAATAGTTGGCAATGACCGGAGCTGCTGCCAGATGATCGACCGGAATATCGAAGAAGCCCTGGATCTGGCCAGCATGGAGGTCAACGGTAACCACACGGGTAACACCAGCCGTAACCATGAGGTTAGCGACGAGCTTAGCCGAAATCGGCTCACGGCCACGGGTCTTGCGATCCTGACGAGCATAAGCATAGTACGGAACAACAGCCGTAACGCTATGTGCTGAAGCACGTTTGCAGGCATCTGCCATAATCAGCAGTTCCATCAGGTTATCATTGACCGGATAGGACGTCGGCTGGATGATGAAGATGTCCTTGCCACGGATGCTCTCGCTGATCATGACCTGCGTCTCACCATTGTTGAAATGACCGACATATGCATCGCAGAGATTGACGCCGATATGGTCAGCGATTTCTTTTGCCAGTTCCGGATTCGCGTTACCGGTAAGGATGCATAAATTTCCAGTGTCTAAAGCCATTTTGTAAAAATCCTCCAAATCGTTTTGTACTAAAAGTTTTCTTCTCCTGAGTGAGCAAAGTCACCCTTTATACAACAGTATAGCACTGTTTGTACCAAAATAACATAAAGCTTTCGATTTGTTTTTAAAAATTTATTAAAACTTCTCTTAGCTGTTGCGCTTGTCTTTCCAGCCCTCGATATTCGTCTGGCGGGCACGGGCGATAGCCAGCGTGTTGCTCGGCACCTTCTTGGTAATGGTGGAGCCTGCCCCTACATAGGCACCATCTTCAACCTCGACCGGTGCAACGAGATTCGAGTTGCAGCCGATGAACGCATCGTTGCCGATTTTCGTACGGAACTTCGTCTTGCCATCATAATTGACCGTAATCGTACCACAGCCCATATTGCAGCCCGAGCCCATATCAGTATCACCAATATAGGAAAGATGCGGCAGCTTGGAACCTTTGCCGACCGTGGAATTCTTGACCTCGACGAAGTTGCCGATCTTAACCCCTTCCGCCAAATGCGTATCCGGACGGATATGCGTGAACTGGCCGAGGATAACACCATCCTCCAGCTCACAATCATGTGCATAGGTAAACTGTCCCGTCACACGATTGCCCGCTTTGACATTCTGAAAACGGATGCTCGGACCGATTTCGCATTCCTCGCCGATGACCGTATCGCCCTCAAGCCAGGTCATTGGATAAATAACCGTATCACGGCCAACTTTGACATCAGCATCGACATAAGTCGTATCCGGGTCCATGAGCGTTACGCCCTCGGCCATGAGCTCCTCGTTTTTGCGACGGCGCAGGATTTTTTCCGCACCGGCAAGCTGCTGGCGAGAATTGATGCCCAGCGTCGATTCGTAATCATCGGCAGCCACAGCCCAGATTTTCTCCCCTTGTTTCTGCAGGATTTCAAGGACATCCGGCAGATAGTACTCACCCTGCGCATTATCATTCGTGACCTTCTGCAACGATTCAAACAGCGCCTTGGCATCAAAACAATAGATACCGGAGTTTACCTCTTTTACCTGACGCTCTTCCTCCGTAGCATCCTTATGCTCGACAATCTTCTGCACAGAACCGTCAGCCATGCGGATAATGCGGCCATACCCCGTAGCATCCGGCATGATAGCCGTGAGTACCGTAGCTTTTGCCTGTGCCTTGACATGCGAATCAAAGAGTTTTTTCAGCAAATCACCAGTCAGAAGCGGCGTGTCTCCGCAAAGCACCATGACCGTTCCCGTCTCATCTTTCAGCAGATCAGCCGTCTGCATAACGGCGTGGCCCGTACCGAGCTGCTCTTTCTGCTGGGCGAATTCAGCCTGGTCCCCGATGGCCTCGCGGACCATATCGCCGCCGAATCCCGTTACCACAATATTGCGCTTGGCACCAGCGGCCTTGGCTGCATCGATGACATGCTGTACCATGGACTTGCCAGCTGCTTTGTGCAGGACCTTCGGCAGTTTAGATTTCATGCGGGTGCCCTTGCCGGCAGCCAGGATAACTGTAACTAAATCAGACATGTTGAAACTACTCCTTTATCATTCCGAGGCTTTTTTGTCCCCGGCTTTTTTCTTTTTCGCCTTCGTCTTGGCTTCGCCCTTCTTGTCCACAAGCTCCATCGCCTTTAGCAGCGTCTTCTCCGAATTCTCCATATGACGCTCAGCAGCCTTGCTTGCAGCCTTGCGATCACCCTGCGCAATGGCCTCAACGATCAAGCGGTGTTCTTCAAGCGTAGCCTCAAGGCGTCCCGGATACGACATGGACAATGTGCGGAAACGCGTCAGCTGGTCACGCAGATTCGAGATGATACCGACCAGGCGCGTGTTGCGGGCAGCATGGTACATCGTATCGTGGAACTCGATATCCGTCTCGACGATTTTTTCCATATTGCCCTCTTTGATATAGCCGCCAATGATGACGAGCAAACGCTGCAGATGCTCAAGCTCCTCATCCGTAATGTGGTCGGCTGCCAGACCATTCGATAGCGATTCCAGTGCCGTACGGATTTCAAAGATTTCATTGATGTCACGTATCGACATGCTCGCCACATAAGTACCACGCCGCGGCATCATGACAACATAGCCTTCAAGCTCCAGCTTGCGAATTGCCTCACGTACCGGTGTACGGCTAACGCCGAGTTCCTCGGCCAGCTGGATTTCCATGATGCGTTCGCCTGGCTTCAAGATACCATTGCGGATAGCCTCGCGCAGTGACTCACACACGACCTCGCGCAACGGCTGATAGCTGTCAAGCTTAATGGGAGCTAATCTGTTGTCCATTTTACGATTCCCTCAATTCTGGTAGCTTAGTGATATTCTATGGTTACTGTACCTTCCCCGTCGTGCGGATGACATAGACATAGGCATCGGTATGCTCGCGCATATACGCCGCAATCCTGTCAGCCGTTTCCTTGCGCTCAGCCAGGCCGAAAACAGTTGGCCCGCTGCCAGACATCATGCTGGCCATAGCGCCCTGCTGCAGCATCATCTGCTTGTACTGGGAAATCACATCATACTTTTTAATAGTAACACTTTCGAGCACATTGCACAATAATCCGGCCACAGCTTTTCGGTCACCACGGGCAATTTCCTGCTGGATTCTCTCATTGTCCGGATGCTCCTTTGCTCCCTGTGCATCATAATTCTGATAAGCCCAGGCCGTCGAGACCGAGATACGCGGCTTCGCCAGCACGACCCACGTTGCTGGCAGATCCGGCAGTCGCTTGAGCACCTCACCGCGCCCCGTCGACAGCATCGTACCGCCAAGCAGACAGAAGGGAATATCCGAGCCCAACTGTGCGCCCAGCTCGCAAAGTCTTTCCTCGGAAATATCCAGCGCATAGAGCTCCTTCATGCCGCGCAGTACGGCAGCAGCATCGGTACTGCCACCTGCCAGGCCCGCAGCCACCGGGATGCGCTTGGTGAGTTTCATACGCACGCCGCCCGCCAGCTTGTATTCCTCCTTGATCAGCGCTGCTGCCCGCCAGGCCAGATTTTTCTCATCAGCCTTAAGCCACGGCACATTGATCGTCAGCTCGATGGGCCCATCCGTCTTCTCCATTTCCACCGTATCAGAAAGACCAATCGACTGCATGACCATCGCCACTTCATGATAACCGTCGGGACGCTTGCCCAGAATATCCAAGGTAAGATTTATCTTGGCATTGCCCTCCACTTTAATCACGAAACCACGTCCTTTCGCAAACTTTTCTTTATAAGGATAGCAATAAATCCCCATGGGTTCAAGTGTTTCCCCCGAATCTATTGCACATTTCTGCTTTTTGCAGGATAATAAGAATCAGAAAACTGAAAAAACGAGGTCATACGCATGAAAAAACAAGCAAACATCCGTTATTTCACCGCCCTGGCCATACTGCTCGCTGCCGGAATGAGCCTCTATTGGTATTCGGCAAGATTGCCGCTTTCCGATACCATCAACACAGGAGTTGCCATCCTGCTGGCTGGCCTGCCCATCCCGCTCTGGCTCTCGCGTCCGATTGCCCTCGCACGCGGCGCGAAACGCGCAGCCAAAGAAGACATCGTGCTCGCCAGTCCAGCTGTGATTGCCGAAACAGCAAGAATCGATACGCTTGCCGTTGCCAAAGACGGCATCACCACAGAGGGACGCCCTTATGTCGCTGCGCTTGTTCCGGAGGGCATCAGCCAAGGCGCCCTGCTCGCGCTCGCTGCCTCAGCTGTACGCGATTCGAGCCAGCCGCTTTACCAGGCCATCTACCAAACCGCTATCGAGCGCCGGCTGCATCTCCAGCGCCTGTCGGCCGCCAACGAACTCCCTGGCTATGGTGTAGAGGCTCTGATCAACCGCTCACCGCTGCGGGTCGGCAGAGGCGAATGGCTGCAGGAAGAAGGCATCGAAATCAGTGCCAACCTGTTGACAAAAGCCGACCAGCTCTCCCAACGCGGACAGACGGCAGTATTTGTCGCCAACGATAAATACTGTCGGGGAATCATCGCCATGGCCGACGAGATTCCACAGGACAACATCACAGCCTTCCACAAATTCCACCGCCAGCGCCTAAAACTTGTCCTGCTGACCAGCGACAGCCGCCGCACCGCCAACGCCGTCCGCAAGCAGGCTGCTATTGACGAAGCCCATGCCAACCTCTCCCCGCAGGATAAGGTCCGTGAAATCCAGCTGCTGCGTGCCCATGGCGCAACGCTGGCCATGGCGGGAAATCCTGCCACCGATATGCCCGCCATGATTGCTGCCGATCTCAGCATCCATGTGGGCACATTGCCCGAAAATCCTTCAACCGAGGATGGCACGCCAGCATCGCCTGCTTTCTCTGTTATCCTCAAGAGCGGCAAGCTCTGGGATTTTTCGTCACTGCTTACCATCAGCCGCAATACCATGGGCATCGTCAAGGCCAACCGCATCATTGCCATCATTGCCTGGCTAATCCTGCTGCCGCCAGCCCTTGGTCTTCTGCATGTCTTCGGCGGACCATTCCTGCCACCGTTCTGCGCGGCTGCTGGACAGCTTATCGCCGCTATCCTCATTCTGCTCAATTCCATGCGTGCTTGATTCGCAAAATAACAACACCGCTTCCGCAATCGGGAGCGGTGTTGTTATTTTATTGTAATTCTTAATTTTCTGATTTATAATAAAGATGAATTCATATCGATTATCAGCAAAGGAGGGAATCCTATGGAAGCCTTGCTCTTATCCCGATGGCAATTTGCCATCACGACAACGTATCACTTTCTATTCGTCCCCATCACATTAGGACTGTCGATTTTTGTCGCCCTGCTTGAGACATGCTATGTCGGCACTAAACGCCCGGATTGGAAAGCCACCTGCCGTAAACTGGTGCGCTTCTTCGGCACGATTTTCCTGATCAACTTTGCCATGGGTGTCGTCACTGGCATCGTGCAGGAATTCCACTTCGGCATGAATTGGTCTGAGTACTCACGCTTCATGGGCGATATCTTCGGTGCTCCATTGGCACTTGAAGCGCTCACGGCCTTTTTCCTTGAATCGACCTTCCTTGGTATCTGGGTATTCGGCTGGGATAAGCTATCCGAGAAACTGCACTGCGCCTGCATCTGGCTTGTAGCCATTGGCAGCAACATCTCAGCATTCTGGATTCTTGTCGCCAACAGCTTCATGCAGCATCCCGTCGGCTATGCCATTGAAAACGGACGTGCCGTCATGACCGATTTTTTCGCCTTGCTTACCAATCACTATGTCCTTGGCGAATATTCACATGCATTATTTGCCGGTATCTCGACAGGCGGCTTTGTCGTACTGGCTATTTCTGCCTGGAAAGTTCTCCACGACGAGGCTTCACGCTATGCGTTTACCCAGACGCTCAAAGCCGGTGCCATCTACATGTCAATCGGTCTTCTTGGTGTCATGGGAAGCGGCCACATGCACACGCAGTATCTTGCCGAAGCCAACCCCATGAAACTCTCTTCGATGGAAGCCCTCTGGGAAACCGAAAATCCAGCACCTTTTGCCATAATGGCCGCTGTCAATATGGAAAAGAACCGCAACGACTGCGAGCTGTCCATACCTGGTGTCTTTTCTTTCATGCTCTATAACAAACCGGAAGGCGAGGTAAAGGGCATCAACGCTCTGCAAAAAGAATATCAGTCAAAATACGGCCCCGGCGATTATCGGCCTGACGTGCCGGCCTTGTTCTGGAGCTTCCGCATCATGGTTGCAACGGGCGGTTTTATGCTGATGCTGGCACTCGCGATTGTACTGCTGGCAAAAATGGATCGCATCATGGCTTTCCCGCTGCTTTTAAAAGCTCTGCCGTTCCTACTGCCACTGCCCTTCCTCGCCAATTCAGCTGGCTGGTTCATCGCTGAAGCCGGACGTCAGCCCTGGATTGTCGTCGGACTGCAGAAGACAGCTGACGCCGTATCGCCAAATCTTACCGCAGGTTCCGTCTGGCTGACCATGATTGGCTTTACGGTCCTTTACCTGTTATTGGCTATCGCTGCTCTTTACATCGCTCTGCGCCATATCCGCACGGCTTCGATTCCTGTTGAAGGGAGGGATTCATGATGGAACTCAATCTGATCTGGTTTGTACTTATCGTCGTCCTGTTCACAGGCTTTTTCCTCCTCGAAGGCTTTGATTACGGCGTCGGCATACTGCTGCCCTTCATGAGCCCGCACGACAGCGAACGCTCACAGGTACTGCGCACGATTGCCCCAGTCTGGGATGGCAACGAAGTCTGGATGATTACTGCAGGAGGTGCGCTGTTTGCCGCTTTCCCGCACGTCTACGCTACGATGTTTTCGACCTTCTACCTCGCCCTGTTTCTGATGCTCATCGCCCTCATCCTGCGCGGTGTGGCCTTTGAACTGCGCGGCCGTCATGAGTCGCCATGCTGGCGCCATTTCTGGGAGGGTGCTATCTGCTTTGGCAGTGCTGTCCCCGCCTTTTTATGGGGTGTTGCCGTCACGAATCTCATCCAGGGGCTGCCCATCAATGAGAAAATGATTTATCTCGGCGGCTTCTTCGATTTGCTGACGCCATATACCATTATCGGCGGGCTGACCTTCTTCTTTGTCTTCACTTTCCACGGGGCTGCCTTCCTGACCCAGCGCCTGGCCAGCTACGGGCTGATCCTGCGTGCCAGGACGCTGGCTGCCAAAGCAGGAGCCATGGCTATCATCGTCTTTGTCTTCTGCCTGCTGCTTACCTTCCTCAACACAGACCTTTTCCATAGCGCACTGGCCGGAGTATGCCTTTTAGCCGCTGGCGCTGTATTCATTCTGGGCTATCTGCGCCTATTCCAAGGACATTCGCGCACAGCCTTTGTGCTAAGCTCATTTTCCATCATCGCCACTACCATCGGCTTTTTTGCCGGACTATTCCCGCGGCTCATGGTATCCAGTCTCAACCCTGACTGGTCCTTGACTATCTTCAATGCCGCCTCTACCCACTATACGCTGTCCATCATGACAATCGCGGCAGCCTGCCTTGTTCCTGTCGTCTTGATTTATCAAGGCTGGACCTATTGGATTTTCCGCCAGCGCATCTCGCCCAACGATTGCAACGATGTCCATTGAATAATTGACCGGTCAAAAACAGTGAGGAATCATGACCAAACAACTTTGCAAAGAACTCATCAACACATACAGAACGTCCTTGCTTGCACTTGCTGGCCTGGAACTCCTGCACAGTTTGCTGCTGCTGGCAATCGCCTGGCAATTATCGGGGCTGATTGTCCTTGTCTACCCTCAGGCATTGATTGATTTTTCTGCTGCAGCGCCAGTATTGCTGGCGCTGTTTCTTATGCTCTGCCTGCAATTACCAATAAGCTTCCAGCAGCGGCGCATCCTTGCCCAGATGTCCGCCAGTTGGCGTGAAACATGCCGCCTGCATCTGCAGCAGAGCTTTCCTCAGATGTCCGTGCCACCAGCTGACTTGTCACTGCTCGCCACCGAAACAGTCGACGCACTCGACCATCTGCTCAGCAAAGGCCTGCCAGCCGCCAGTGCACTTTTCTTCCGCACGCCAGTCATCCTTGCTGCCACACTCGCAGCTGACCCGCTGACTGCTGTGCTTTTTGCCCTTACCCTGCCAATCGCACCGTTTCTGCTCTATCTGATTGGCCAGGCTACAAAGAACGCCAGCAACCGGGAATGGCATCAGCTCCAGCATCTTGCCGCAGGCTTTGACGATCTGCTGCACAGCATGATGACACTGAAACTTTTCGGGCAGGAGCATGCCCAACGGCAAAATCTCAAGACACTCAGCCAAGGCTTTACCCAGACTTCCCTGCAAGTACTCAAGCTGGCCTTTGCCAGTGCCTTTGCCTTGGAACTCATCACGACCCTGGCCATTGCCATCGTCGCTGTAAGTACCGGTTTACGGCTGCTTGATGGTGCGATTGCCTTCCGTACAGCACTGCTCCTGCTGCTCTTAGCCCCTGAATTCTACCAGCCATTACGTCAGGGCGGTATCATCTTCCATGCTGCCATCGAATCGCTGACCGCCTGGAACAAACTGCAAACCTTTATTCGCATACCTCAGCCATCTATGCTCACTGGCCATCATGAACAATTACAGCTCCCGCCGGCAATTCATCTGCAGGATATACGCTACTGTTATCCCGGCAGCAAGGCCACCATACTCGCCTTACAGCAAGAAACCTTCCCTGCCCATAAGATTTCCGTCATCACCGGTCCTAGTGGCTGTGGAAAATCAACCCTGCTGAAACTTCTGGCTGGTTTGCTGGTTCCTTGTCGGGGACTGATCTTGCTGAATGATCAGCCCCTGACAACCATGGCGGCTACCAGCCGGCAAAAACTCCTTGCCTACGTCCCGCAACAGCCGCATATCTACACTGCCAGCCTGCAAGAAAACATCAGCCTATTCCAAGACGTACCAGCCGAACGCATCCGCCAGGCATTGCGGCTCGCTTCCCTTGACGATTGGCTGCAGACACTCCCCGCAGGGCTCAGCACCAGACTAGGTGGCAAGGGTCTGCCCCTCTCACAGGGGGAGCGCAAACGCCTGGGCCTGGCCCGTGCTCTCGTGCAGAACCGCCCGGTTACACTGCTCGATGAACCCACTGCTGGCATGGATGCGGCATTAGAGCAGCAAATCATCCGCGCCTTGACCGCTTTTTCCTATCGGCGCACGCTCATCATCATTTCCCATCATCCCGCCATACACGCCATAGCCGATAAGATTATCGAGCTTACCCCCTGCAACACCGAAGGAGACGATAAGCGATGAAATCTCTTTATCCGGTAATCAGCCCCCTGCTGCGGCTGACCGATTCTGTCCAGCTGGTGGCCGCAGCTGCCGCTTCTCTAGCTGCGGCCATTTGTGCACTAGGCCTTATGGGCGCTGCCGCCTGGCTCATAACCACTGCCGCACTGCAGCCGCCCCTGGCTGCTCTGGCTCTCGGTATCACCATTGTCCGCACGTGTGGCATTGGCCGTGCCGTCTTTCGCTATGCTGACCGATGGCTTTCGCATAAACTCGCCTTCCATAGCCATACAAAATTGCAGCTGAAACTCTACGATCAAGCAGCAACGGCCCTTCCCTTGCGTACAGGCCCGATTTCCCAAGGCCAGTGGCTGCATCAGCTGACTAGCGGCTGTCAGACTTTACGCGATTTCTATCTGCGCGCGCTGCTGCCGCCTGTCGTCAGTCTGCTGATCTCCCTGCCAGCCTCACTGCTGCTGTTTGAAACCAACGGCCCCATCAGCTTGCTGCTGCCGTTGCTTTGGGTCTTGCATCTGCTCCTGCCCTATCTGCGGGAAACGAGACTTGACGCAGCAGACAATCAAGCGCTGGCCGCCTATCGCAGTGCACTGCTGGATGCAGCCTTAGGCCAGGAGGAACTTTTAGCAGCTGGCAGCCTGCCCAATCTTCAAGCCCGCCTGGCAGAACACGCCCGCAAGCTGCGCTGCGAGCAGCAGCAAAGCTTGCATAAAACACTTCCTACTGACATCCTGCTGCAGTTCCTTGATGCCATCTTCCTCATCCTCCTGCTCACCAGCCTGACCACAGCTGCACTAGCAGGTACGCTAACCTTTATCGAGCTTACCGTCTGGCTCTTCCTGCTGCTTGCCCTGCAAAATGAGCTCCAGCCGCTCGCAGCGGCCGCCCGCTCCCTGCACCAGAGCAGATTAGCCGCTGCGCCACTCTTTTCCGCCCCTGCAGCAGCCCCCTGCGCGTCCGCACCGCAAACGTTCTCACCCCCACTTGCCACTACTCCGCTGCTCGCCGTCAATCATCTCACTTTTGGCTACCATGCTGGAACTCCCATCCTGCACGACCTCTCGTTTACAGTAACAACCGGCCTCCATACAGCCATCCTCGGCGACAGCGGCAGCGGCAAGACTACACTTGGCTGCCTGCTCACAGCCTGCTGGCCGGCCACAGCTGGCACCATCTGCCTGCAAGGGCAGGACTGCAGCCAGCTCCCCCCTGCACGGCAGCGCAGCTATTTTTCCGCCATGCTGCAAGGCTGCGAACTTCCTGCTGGCACCATCCGCTCGATTTTCCTGCAGCTCATTCCTGGTATTACCGACGATGCCATCTGGCACTGCCTGCAGATTGCCCAGCTTGCGGGCATCATCCAGAAGCTGCCCGCAGGACTTGCCAGCCCGCTCACGGCCAACGCCGGAAATCTTTCAGGCGGCGAACGCAACCGTCTGCTGACAGCACTGGCCATCGCCCGCCCCGCCCCGATCCTGCTGCTCGACGAGCCAACCGCCGGCCTCGACAAAAAAACAGCCTCCGCCCTTCTCACCGCTGTTCTTGACGAACTCGATGAAAAGCAGCGGACGCTGCTCATTATCACCCACGACTTGCTTGCCGCCGCCCGCGTCCGGCAAATCGTAAGGCTCTGACTCATTTTGTTTTCATTTCGGCATCGTAGTCACGCCCGCGTACTATGCGCTTGCGGTTAGTAGCGAACGCTGGATTGATGACGCTTTTGGCAGGATTATACTCCGGCGTCCGGATGTCCAGGATATCCAGCAAAGTATGTATCATATCATCGGTCATATAAGGACGGTCCACAGCTGCACAAATGGCCTGCCATTTCTCAGGGTGCTTCTGCCGATAGGCAGGCGAAGCCCAAAATACCAAGGGCACCTCCAGCTGCTGGCGATTGGGATTCTCCTCGACATGACCGGCAAAATTACTGCCATTATCATAGATTGTCTCCCCATGATCCGGCAGATAGATGACAATAGCCTCCTTATCCTGGAATTTGCCCATCAGCGAGCTTACAATAAAGTCATTGTAGAACAGTGCATTCTCATACTGGGCGATTTCCGTACGCTTCTCCTCCGACAAATCATTCTGCGGTGCAGGGATATCATCCGGGGAAAATTTCGTAAAGATATACGGAAAGCGCAGATAGTACAGGCTGTGCGCCCCCATCAGATGCAGTACATAAAAATTCTTTGCTGCTGGCTGCTGCAAAGCTTCATCGACCAATGGAAAAAGCTCCTCATCGAGCCTGCCGCCCTCCTCATGTGACTCACGCAGCTGCGTATAGCGGCGCACATCACTGCGCTCAGCAAAAAGCTGCCCGACATTGCCCCAGATTCCCGAGCTTTCCTGATTGGAAAGCCAGTACGTGCGATAACCAGCAGCCTTCATGACGTCGATAAGATTATTGTAGGCATACCATTCCTTGTCTGACTCCGCATCATTGAACGTCATGAGTTCGCGCAAGACTGCGACCGTTGCACCCTGTGGCGCAATAGTATCACGGAAAACAGCGAGCTCGCCCTTTGCGGCCAGATCATCTAGATTCGGCGTATTTTCCAAAGGATAGCCATAAAGGTGCATGCGCTCCCGATTGGTCGACTCGCCGAGGATAAACACGACATACGGCACATCACTGTCATTGGCAGTAATCGTCACATCGGCAGACGCCTGCTGACGCAGCTCCTCGAACGCCTGGATATTGCGCACCGAGGTGTCCATAGCCCGGGCAACACGCACGACCGGAATATCCAGCGAATCATTGATGACAAACGAATGATAGAACTGCCACAGACAGATTCCCGCCACACCACCTGCCAGCAAAAAAAGCGGCAAGGCCCGGCTGCGCCAATGGCGTGACAGGGGGCAGCGCGGAAGCTTTAGCGGATGGCGGCGCAAAGCGCCCCATCCTCCCAAGAACAACAGCATGATCCCTAAGCCTGACCAGCCCACATACATGCGCAAGAACTCGCCGGCTTCCTGCCCGTTCGTCTGTAACACAGCCGTGATGATACCCGCACCGACCAAGGCATCATAATGGTAGATGGAAAAGCACTCCAACGCTGCCAGCACCGCCGAGCCGCCCAGCACAAGCGCCACCAGCACTTTGCGCACCTTGCGCACCGGTATGCTGCCCAGCACTGTGACCACCAATGTCACTGCCGCCAACAGGAACAAGGCATCTGTCCCCAGCACAGCAAGCTGACCGCCTTTATACATGTGGATATTCTGCCAGGCAATCGTAAAGAAATTCAGCCCAAACAAGCTAAGGATCAAGCCTGGCCTCGACTCAGCCACCTGCTGCATCCGGGCCCATAGCCTAAGAATACACGCCTTCACTCGCACAAAAAGACCTCCTGCCCTGTCAAATCACAGGATTCATGATATAATGTTATCATTATATCACGTTCAGGAGGTTTTTTTCATGACTCAAGATGAATTTCATAAATTGGTACATGTCGTAATGGACTCCCCAGCCAAACCGCCCGAGTCGCTGTTCATGGGCGGCATGGACAGCTGGCAGGCCCGCGCACGTCTTGCACATTTTCTCGCCATGCAGGGCATTGACAAGACCGACGAGGCCCTCGAACTCTTCCATAGCGTCGTCGAGGCTGAACCCGACGAAGAAAAATCCGAAGAAGTCGAAGAGAAGGTCTATGCACTGCAGCGCCTCAGCTCACTTGAAAAAGAACTTGGCCAGAACGACGAGGCCTTGACGCATATCAATCAGGCCATCGAACTTGCCGAGGGCACGGACTTCCTCTACAAATACATCCTGCGTGGCGAGCTTTGGGCTGACCGCTGGAATCTCCTGCACAAACTGGGCATGACCAGCGAAGCCGAAAGCGAAGCCGATGAACGCATCGCCGCCTACAAGGACATCCCGGTCGAACACAACAGCTATCTCTACTATGGCTATCGCTTCAAAGCCCAGCTCTCAGCTGAACGCGGTGTGACCCTCGTCGCCAAGGACTACATGCACATGGCCATCCACAGCATGGAAATCCCTGCCGAATACGAAGCTGGCCTCGAAAAAGCCTTTGCGGCCACCCATGACAATGCTTCATGGATTCTCAGCGAAGTCGACAAGGCAACGCCCAATCCAGAAAAGCTGCATTGGGATATCTAAAACTATCCATTATTCCAAAACAAAAGCCTTCCCCTATGGGGAAGGCTTTTGTTTTGCTGCTTTACGCTGCTCCCGTCGCATCTTGAAGAACCGCTTCATGATGTCCGCACATTCCTGCTGCAATATCCCCGCTGTAATTTCCGGGCGATGATTGAGTGTCGGATTCCCCGGGATATTGAATACCGACTCGCAGGCACCGGCCTTGGCATCCGTACTGCCATATACCACACGGTCAACACGGCTCATCACGATAGCTCCAGCACACATCGGACACGGCTCAATCGTTACATAGAGTGTAAGTCCTGACAAACGCCAGCGTTCCAAATCCTTGCATGCCTGCTGAATGGCTATGAGCTCGGCATGAGCCGTCGCATCATGCCAATTCTCACGCATATTATGTCCGCGCGCCACAACAGCGCCATCCTCATCCACAAGGACAGCGCCAATGGGGACTTCTTCTTTCTCATAGGCTTTCTGCGCTTCCTCCAGCGCGAGCCTCATATACTTCTCGTCATCCAGCGTCATGTATCTTCCTTTCTACCTTGCTGAGGTCTACGCCCTCACGATAAAACAAGGACTGGGTAGGCCGGGCTGAAAGCTCCAAACGATAAGCGTTCGGCGCCCCTGGCCCCGCTTCGTTCTCTGGCCGTGTATCCTTGGCCAGCTCACGATCGAGCACATCAGCAAACTGTTTCTTTTTCTTCGGATCGTCCTCATAGCCTTCCTTGCGCTCAAAGAACTTACCAATGCCTGAATCGATTCCCTTGAGACGGGATACTCTTTCAATGCGGTCTACCATATCAACCACCTCCCTGGTGATGGCAGCGGTTATTATCATACCTTACATAGTTTATATCGTCAAATTTCCAGCAAACATTAAGCATTTTGCCGATATTTTACAAGATTTTATGAAAATAGGGGCATGTGCCAACCGCACATGCCCCTATCTCTATTGATCCAGTTTCATCACTGGATTATTTCAGTGCATCACCGAGTTTTGCGTTCGTGTTGCGAGCAGCAGCTACGCTCTCATCGAACTTAGCTTTCTCATCGCCCTCGAGTTTGTACTCGACGATCTTCTCCATACCGTTCTTGCCGAGCAGAACCGGTACACCGATGCAGAGGTCTTTCTCGCCATACTCGCCATCGAGGTATACGCAGCACGGCATGAGCTTCTTGGAATCCAGCGCAATAGCCTCAACCATGGCAGCTGCAGCAGCACCCGGTGCATACCAAGCGGAAGTGCCCAGAAGCCCCGTCAGCGTAGCGCCGCCGACTTTCGTCTGGGCAACAGCCTCATCCAGCTGCTCTTTGGAGAGGAGCTGCGTTACAGGGATGCCGCGGTACGTAGCAAGGCTCGTGAGCGGAACCATCGTCTTGTCGCTGTGACCGCCGATGACCGTGCCATCGATATCGGTCGGCGTAGCCGGATAGCCAGCTTCCTGCAGAGCCTTGGACAGGAAATAACGGAAACGGCTGCTATCGAGCATGCCGCCCTGGCCGATAACGCGGTTACGCGGCAGTTTGGAGTCTTTGAGCGTCAGGAACGTCATAGCATCCATCGGGTTGGAAATGATGATGAAGATAGCATCCGGCGAATATTTGAGTGCCTGATCGACAACACTCTTGACAATCTTAGCATTGACGCCGATGAGCTCCTCACGCGTCATGCCCGGTTTACGCGGCATGCCGGACGTGATGACAACGACATCCGAACCAGCCGTCGGCGCATAGCCATTCTCATCCCCGATCTCGGCCGTTACACCGATGACCCGCGTGTCGAAGTTCAGCATATGTGCCGTCTGCATGATATCCATGGCTTTACCTTCGGAAAAGCCTTTCTTGATATCCACGAGCATGACCTCGCTGCAGAAATTCTTGACTGCCAGGACATTTGCAACGGTAGCACCAACGTTACCTGCACCAACAACTGTTACTTTCATAATAGATTGCCTCCTTATAATTTGAAAACGGCACCTCCACTACCATAATGGAAACCGCTTTCGGAATGCCTATTATTATGAATCACACTTATGATTCATTACGTGTAAATTATAACAAAGTGCGACCAAAAAAGCAATGACTTTCCTTGAAATTTCTTATTTTATCATAAATTGTGATTATTATCATATGACCTGCTAACAATTCGTCAGACAACAAAAGAGGCCCCTTTCGCAAAGGGCCTCCTTGACCTTACGACTGCTCTTCAAACATATCCTTGCCTACCCCACAGAGCGGGCAGACAAAGTCATCTGGCAGATCTTCAAACTTCACATCAGGAGCCAGATCATAATCCGGATCTCCTTTAGCTTCATCATAGATCCAGCCACAAACGGAGCAAACCCAAATCTTCATAACCGTACCTCCTAAAATATCCACACATACATGATATCTTAGGTCTACACTTCGCCTTGCCTGCGATAAAATCCTGCCTCGCAGCAATTATTTTTCCCGCTTGCAGCCATGCTGCCTCACTCAAGTACAGCCTCGAGCGGCTGGCCCTCCACGCATTGATCGTCCTTTCGCAGGATAACGAAAGCATAAGCACTGGCCACACACACGATTCCAGAGATCACCAGAAATGTCGGCTGATAACCAATTGAATCATGCAGTGCTCCTAAAGGAGCCGAGAAAATAATCTGGCCAACCTGCGCAGCAATCTGGAAGCCCACCATATAGAGCGTCGCCGAGATACGCGTATCGAAATGAAGCGTAAAATAACGGAAGATGGCCAAAATAAACAGTGCTGTCTCCGGAGCATGCAGCAGCTTGATCACTGCTACACCGAACGGATTTGTAACCAAGCCGCAGCCGCCGATACGCAAGATCATGATTGCACAGCTGAGGAGAATGGCCTTGCGGACACCAATCTTTCTCATGAATACAGGCACCAACCCCATCATCAGGAATTCCAAAAATACTTCAACGGAGTTCAGCACACCATAAGCCTGCTGCCCCTGTTCCGGCGTTGCAAAGAAACGGGTGAAAAACTCCGGAAACATCTGTTGATCGAATACCGTATAAAACGTCCAGCTCATAACCACAAAAAGTATAATCTTCCAAACGTCAAAGATTTTGAATACACCCAGGATCTCTCGCATCGATGGTGTTTTATTGTCTTTTCTGCTCTCTTCTTTATCCTCATAATGCGCCAGATTTGTCGTGTCGCGCTCAGGTCTCCATACCAGCAAGCTCACGAACAATATGGCAGAAATCGCCGACCCCGTCCAAAAGATCAGATACGGATTGATGGTGAAGAGGAATCCGGCGGCCAGCGCTGCCACAGCATAGCCAAAGGAGCCCCATGCCCTTGCCTGCCCATACTCAAAATGATACCGCCGGCTCATGCGCTCAGTCACAGCCTCAAACACAGGACAAGCCGCCAAATACGAAATTGCCAAATAAACCGCACCAACCATCGCACCAAGGAAAAAATTGTTTTCCAGCATCGGTACATACACCCAGGTAAAGAACGGTGCTATGAATATCTGTAACCCGATCAAAGCCAGCAACAGATTTTTCCTCATGCCAAGTTTATCCTGAATCGAACCATAAACAAACATCAAGACCAGCGCGACCGCCGAGCCAAACGAAAAAATCGTACCTACTTGAGCCCCGGAAAAACCTTGTTTTGTCGTGAGCCATATCTGGAAAAATGACCACCAGATGCCCCAGCCCATAAAAAATAACAACAACTGCGTAGAACCAACACGATAAAATGGATTTTGAAATGCCTGTAGAAATTTCATGGTAAATCCCCCTTATCCATACCATTTCTGCCCCGATTATCTAGCGGTCAATATTGATTGGCCTGTGCCTCCAAGGCGTAAACCTTAGCAGCTTCAGCCCCCCAGGGAAGCTGCATCGTCAAATCGTTCTGCCAATAAATCCGTTCGGTAAACGTAAATTCCCCCTCGTTCACAAATAATTCTGCAGAACTATTATCAATATACACCGTCAAATCCAGCTGCGCCGCCGAACGCATGGTGAGCGACCGCTCGCCATCCTCCGTTGTACGCCTAAGCGTCAGACGCCTGTCCCTCCTATCTATCTCCAAACTAAGCGTCTGCTGTCCATCACTCAATTCCAAAAGCTTTTGCTTGCCATCGGGGATATCTCCAAAAACCAGCTCCACTTCAGCCGTACGCGGTATCGCCAGCTGTTTTCCGGCAGCCAGATTGCCATCCCATAATTTTTTCTCGCGCAGCAGCTGCATTTCTTGAACCGGCCGCTGATATATATGATTATCCTTTATGGATAATTCCCGAGGAATCGTCAAAGCGCCAGCCCAGCCATCCGCCTTTTCATACATGGGCGAATCCCAAGCATTCATCCACGCTACCATGATTCTTCTTCCATCTGGTGCCAGCATGGTCTGTGTAGCATAAAAATCATGCCCATGGTCGATTTCCTCGAACGGCCCGCGGATGAACGCATTGTCATCTGTAACCTGTCCCAGCATATAACCCGTCTGATTGAGATTGCGGAACCGATCGCCCTGCGCTTCTACCCCTTGCGGCGACATCAGTAAAACGTCCTGCCCCATCAGAGGGAAGAAATCCGGACACTCCCACATATAACCTTCACTTTTTACATTTGCAGCTTTTGCTAAGACACTGACCTTCTCCCACTGCTTGAGATCCTTTGACTGATAGAGCAGCGCCCGTCCTAAGCCGTCCTGCCCTTGGCTCCCCAGCACCATATAGAAAGTCCCCGCCTCCTGCCAAACCTTAGGATCGCGAAAATGTTTTGTATTATCCGCCGGTACCTGCAAGACCGGATTTCCTTCATATTTTACGAAATGAACGCCATCCTCTGACCACGCAAGGTTCTGATCCTGATAAAACGCCTCGCTGTCTGCAGGGTCGGTCAAATGATGGCCTGTATAGATCAGCCAAAGTTTGTCCTCATAGACAACCGCACTGCCAGAAAAGCAGCCATCCTCCGCTTCATCTGGTGTCAACGCAACAGGCAGCGTCTCCCAATGTACCAAATCCTTGCTGCGCGCATGCCCCCAATGCATCGGCCCCCATTCAGCCGCATATGGATAATACTGATAAAACATATGATAATAGCCTTTGAACCAGGAAAAACCATTGGGATCATTCATCCATCCGCCGCTAGTCATCAAATGATACCCTAGTCTATATCTTTGATTATTCACCTGTATTTTTTCTTTCATCGATTATCCCCCATAGCTTCTTCTTTTTCTCAAACCGGTTCGAGATTTATCCGAAAATATATCGAACCAATATCGAATCGGTTCGATATATTAATAATAACGCTGCAAATACGATTTGTCAATAGTATTTGCGGCGAATATATAGCATATAATAAAAAATAGGAATCAACAAGTATTGCCATCCAGGATAAACGGATCGATAACCCAAGGACCGTCTTCACACGTACCATTGACCATCTGCAGCACTTTACGTACCGACAGCTCAGCCAATTCACGAATCGGCTGCCGCACAGCAGTGATCGGCTCCAACCCCATCCGCGTCACCGCTGTGCCATCATAGGCAAGCAAGCGTAAATCATCAGGGACACGCCGCCCCAGCGCGGCAGCGACATGCAAACACGCCGCAATAGCCAAATCTGCTCCCAGTACGCCATCTACATCCGGATACTGCTGGAATAACTGCTGTGCTGCCGCTGCAAAGCTCGGATAATCAAACGCATTCCACGGCATCTCAACCACATCCACTCTTACCCCATGCGCATGTAAAAGATCTGCCGCATTGAAATGATATTCATTGGCTGGCGTCTGTACCCCTTGATAACCTATGACTTCGACAATATGCCTGCAGCCATGCGCCAAAAAGCGCTCCGCCGCCAATTGTCCTCCCTTTTTATGATTGCAATGCACAATCGGAATCCGATCATTCAGATAACGGTCAAAGGCCACAATCGGCTGCTGGACATCTGCATACAGCGAAACATCCAGTGAATGGGCGCCCATGATGATACCATCCATGGTCCGCCGCTTGAGCATATCCACAAAGGTCCGCTCCCCATTTTCTTTATGCTGCGTACAACATAGCATCATCTTGCAATTCTGGTCATAAAGCGCAGCCTCCAGTGCTTCGATGACCTCACCAAAAAATGGATGCGATACCGATGGCATGATGACACCGATCGTATTGGTCCGGCTAAGAGACAGATTGCGCGCTACCTCACTCGGCACATATTTGAGCTTCTTCATGGCAGCCTCGACTTTTTGCCGTGTGGCTTCCGAAACATAGCCTTTCTTGTTCATGACCAATGATACGGTACTTGCTGCTACCCCTGCTTCTTTCGCTACATCTTTTATCCTAACCATTGCTATCCTCTAATCCCATGTCTTGTTCTATCTTTTCCCGCAATGCGCCCTGGACTGGGCAAAGAACTCATATGGCACGGCCATATTGTTGTCAATGCCTGTCCCCAGCTCGATTCCCGGACGGTTCGTACCATGGAAATCCGTGCCGCCCGTTGGCAGCAGACTGTATTTGTCAATCACGGCTGCAGCAAACGCCTTGTCTTCCTCGGTATAGTTTGGATAATAACGCTCCATCCCATCGAGGCCAAGACTATGCAGATAACAGATAGCCTCTTCCTGCTGCTCACGCGTCAGCCCCTTGAGGCCGATATTCTTATGGAAATGCGCCAGTGATGTCACGCCACCCGCCTCATGGATAAGCGGCAGCGCTTCCTCGACCGTAATCGTCTTATTGAGCCCGAGTTCAGCGGCAGCCGGATCGAGATAATTATCCCAGAGCGGCTGGGCGCGGTCATACATGTGCAGCGACACCAGATAACGCATGATGGCATAGCGGTCAAACGGGCCATCATAGGCAAAGGGACGCACCTTCTCTACGGAAATATCTACGCCTTTTCCCCTGACGTAGGCGATGATTTCCTCGATTTTTCCTTCCTTGACCGCGCGGATCTTCTTATAGACCTTCTGAAACGATGGATGCTCTGGATCGAAGCCAAGGCAGACGATATGCACCTTGCGCTCACCAAAAGTCGCCGCAAGCTCCATGCCCGGGATGAATTCTATGCCAGCCTCCTTTGCCGCCGCAGCGGCCTCCGCATTGCCCGCGATAACATCGTGGTCGGTCAGCGCCAAAGCCGAAAGGCCACGCTCCTTGGCAAGCCTTACCAGCTCAGCTGGACGGTAGCTGCCATCAGATACCAGCGAATGGACATGTAAATCAACTGTTTTCATTTATATCTTTATCCTTCCCTCGAAATTCCTGTTGTGCCAAAAAGAAATTAAAGACGGCCTCCGCCGCTGGCCGGTTCATGCCTGGCGCCGCCATGAGTTCCTCGACCCCTGCCGCCTTGATGCGGCTGAGCGTGCCGAAATGCGACCATAGCGCCTGCCGGCGTTTCGGCCCGATACCGACGATATGGTCAAGCACCGAGACAAGATTGCGCTTGCCGCGCAGTTTGCGATGATACGTAATCGCAAACCGATGGGCCTCATCGCGAATGCGCTGGATAAGGTATAATGCCTGGCTATGACGCGGCAGTACCACCGGCTCTGACTCGCCCTCACGGAATACGAGCTCAAACTGCTTGGCCAGCCCGACCACAGGCACCTTTTTATGTCCGGCATGCTGCCGGATGATTTCCAGTGCCGAAGAGAGCTGTCCCTTACCGCCATCGATGACAATTAGATCCGGCAGCTCATTTTCCGGCAGACCAACATAACGGCGCGTTGTCACCTCGCGCATCGACAGGAAATCATCAGGCTTTCCCTCCGTACTTTTGATCTTGAACCGCCGGTAGTCTGACTTCTTCGGCAGGCCGCCTTCAAAGACGACCATCGACGCCACCGTCTCACTGCCCTGGATATGTGAAATATCGAAACACTCCATGCGTTCAGGCGGATTCCTGAGCCCCAGATAACGCCCGAGCTCCTCGACTGCCCCCCGCGTCTGATCGTTGGCCTGCTTGATGCGTGCAGCCTCATCCGCCAGATATTTCTGCGCATTGCCCGCAGCCATTGCCACGATATCATGCTTAGTCCCGCGCTGCGGACACAAAATCTGTACCTTGGCTTTGCGCTTTTTCTCACTGAGCCAGGCTTCGAGCAGTTCGCGCTCAGCTGCTGGCAGCTCCAACGGCAGCAACACCTCGCGTGGAATAAACGCCGCCCGATGATAATACTGCTGCAAGAAAGCCGCCAGGATTGCCTCGTCGCTTTCCTCTTCCGTGCTCTGCAACAGGAAATGCTCACGGCCAATCATCTTGCCTGCACGGATGAAGAAAATCTGCACGACAACGCCGATTTCCGAACGCGCCATGCCCACGGCATCCTGGTCCCCCGACCCTGTAACGATATTCTGCTTCTCTGCTACCTTGCGCACAGCCAGCAGCTGATCGCGCAGCCTCGCCGCCAGTTCGAAATGATACGCCTCGGCCGCCGCCTCCATGCGGAACTGCAGCTCACGCTCCACATCATCGGTGCGCCCTTCCAAAAACAACAGCACCGCACGGATCATCGCATCATAATCGTCCTTCTCGACCTTGCCGGCACACGGTGCCAGGCAGCGCTTGATATGATACTCAAGGCACGGCCGCTCCTGCAAATGCCTGCAGGTCCGCAGCGGGAACAGACGCCGCAGCAGCTTTAGGCTTTCATGAACTGCCGTCGCATTCGTATACGGGCCAAAATAACGCGCCCCATCCTTCAAGACCCGCCGCGTGATAAACACGCGCGGGAAATCCTCCTGCACCGTCACCTTGACGTAAGGATAGCTCTTGTCATCCTTGAGACTGATATTATAGCGAGGCCGATGCTTTTTGATAAGATTGCACTCAAGAATCAAGGCCTCGACCTCAGAATGCGTCATGATGATCTCAAAGTCCGCGATATGCGAAACCATCGCCCGCACCTTCGGCGTATGGTTCTTATTCGACTGGAAATACTGCCGCACACGGTTCTTGAGCACCACGGCCTTGCCCACATAAATGATTTTGCCCTGTTCATTCTTCATGATGTAGACACCAGGCTTATCGGGCAGCAGCTTGAGTTTTTCCTCCACCGTCTCGTTCATCGGCTCACTTCCTTTCCACTGTATTGTCGTCACTTATAATCGATGCTTCTTATTATACTCCATTTGACCGGTCAAATGAAACGCCAAATCTGTATACAGTATAAATAATTCTTCTAAAGAATTATTACAATAACCGGAAATTATCATTGCATTTATCAGACAACTGTGCTAGAATTCCTTCATGAAGTCTTGTTAGGAACAGGTACTAATACCAGTTGTTTGACACTAACAGGCTTATTTAAACTTATTTATATTTACTTTGTTAAGTTTAGGAGGTAATCCTATGTTTAAACGCATTCTTATCGCGAATCGCGGCGAGATCGCCGTTCGCATTATCCGCGCCTGCCAGGAGCTCGATATCGAGACGGTAGCCGTCTACTCCGAAGCCGACGCCAAGGCTCTGCATGTCCGTCTGGCTGACCACGCCATCTGCGTTGGTCCGGCCGATGCCACGGAAAGCTATCTCAACAAAGCAGCACTGCTCGCTGCTGCCCGCGAGTCTGGCGCCGATGCCATCCATCCAGGCTATGGTTTCCTCTCTGAAGATGCTGACTTTGCTGAGCAGGTCACGAATGCTGGCATTACCTGGATTGGACCGATGCCAGAAACCATCCGCCTCGTCGGCGATAAGGACATCGCCCGCGCCTCGATTGCTCCATCGGGCATCCCGATGGCAAAAGGCAGCGATCCGCTGACCAGCAACGAAGAAGCCATGAAGGCAGCCGAGGAAGTCGGCTATCCAGTCATTCTCAAGCCAGTTGCTGGCGGCGGCGGCAAAGGCATGTGCGTAGCACACAACGAAGAAGACCTGCGCAACATCCTGAACCTGCTCGTCGACATCACGAAAACGAAATACTACTTCGAACACTACATCGAGCGTTCCCGCCATATCGAAGTACAGATTGTTGCCGATAACTACGGCGAAGTCCTGCATCTCGGCGAGCGTGAGTGCTCGCTGCAGCGCCGCAATCAGAAGCTTCTCGAGGAATCGCCATCGATTGCCCTGACGCAGGATATGCGCGAACGCGTTGGCCAGCTCGCTGTAAAAGCCGCCAAGAGCGTCCACTACTCCAACATCGGCACCGTAGAATTCCTGCTCGACCTCTCGAACAACGAATTCTACTTCATGGAAATCAACCCGCGCATCCAGGTCGAGCACGGCATCACCGAAGCCGTCACGGGCATCGATCTTGTCCGCACCCAGATCCGTATCGCTGCCGGCGAAGCGCTCGAATTCACGCAGAAAGACATCTCCTTCACGGGACACGCTATCGAGTGCCGCATCAACGCCGAGGACCCGGACAACAACTTCCTGCCGTCCCCGGGCGACATCACGTTCCTGCATGAGCCGAGCGGCCCGCGTGTCCGCTTCGACAGCGGCGTGACGGCTGGCCTTGCCATCGAGCCATACTATGACTCGATGATCGCCAAGATCATCGCCCATGGCCGCACGCGTGGCGACGCCATCAAGATCATGGAGCGAGCCCTCAAGGAATTCCGCATCGACGGCGTCAAGACCACCGTATCGCTGCACAAGAAAATCCTCAAGGACACCTACTTCCGCACGGGCAACATCGACACCCAGTTCATCAAGAACCGCATGGACGTCTACGAAGCCCTGCCAAAAGATACCAGCGACATGAACGAAGAAGAACTCGCCAACACCATCAGTGAAGGCATGTACTTCGCTTAATCAATATAACTAGCAAAAGCCATCGTTCTCATTTCTTCGAGGACAATGGCTTTTTGTTATCTTGCTTTAAATTCTTCTGCGATAGCATGGACTTTTATCTGCAACTATGATATTATCACTATAAGGAACAAGTGTTTTAATATAGGATTGTTTTTACAATCACAATCTCGTGATATAATAAAAGGAAGGACGATGTGCTATGAGCCTACTAGAATTTGCACCGCCAAAGAAATATTTGGAGCTCATTGAACAGTTTCGTCTCATCGACGATACATTCTTTGATGTATGCTTCGATGGCAGCAATGAATGTATGCAACTGCTACTCCGCATTTTCTTTAACCGCGATGACATCATGATAAAAGAAGTTGTTACACAACGCTCCGCACAAAATCTCTATGGTCGCAGTGCACGTTTCGACGTCATTGCCGTGGATAACGATGGCAAAATATATAATGTAGAAATCCAGCGTGCCAACGAAGGAGCTACCCCTAAACGTGCTCGTTTCAACCACAGCCTTATCGACTCCCGAGAAATCAACAAAGGCACCAAATATGAAAATTTTCCTGAGGTATGGGTCATATTTATCACGGAAAAGGATATATTCGGCGGAAAGATTCCCATGTATCACATCGAACCTATCATCCAAGAACTTAATCAGCCTTTCGAGGATGCTGCTCATACTATCTACGTAAACGGTTCCTACCGAGGAACCAATGCCCTAGGGTTGCTTATGCAGGATTTTTTCTGCTCTGACCCTAGGCAGATGCACTATCCTGAACTGGCCCAAAGAGCCGACTTTTTCAAACATAAAAACAAGGGGGTTAAAGCCATGTGTGAATTAATGCAGAAACTACAAGACGAGGGCCGAGCTGAGGGCCGAGCTGAGGGCCGGGCCGAAGGACGACTTGAAGGCCGATTAGAAGAACGAACTTCCATGGCAATAAACATGCTTCGCGACAATGAACCCATTGATAAGATTATAAAGTACTCACGCCTTAGTCCTGAGCGAATTGCCGAACTAGCCGAACAAATTCGTTAATCGTAATCATTCCACAAGAAGCCATCGTTCTCATTTCTTCGAGAACGATGGCTTCTTGCTATCTGTATTCAAATTTTCCTGCAGCTCAAAATCAACCAGCCGGGAAAAGAACTCCTGCTTAGACGCTGGCAAGCGCCGGAACCGCTCCAGCAAGGAAATCTCCGCAGGTTTCAGATGGCTCTCATCTGGCCGAAAGCCTAAAAGATCATCGACATGCACCTGAAAAAGCGCGGCAAGCTTCATCAGCATAACATGATTCGGGCTGCGCTGCCCCGCCTCATAATTGGCATAGGTCGCCCTGCTGATTCCCAGTCCATCTGCCACATCCTGCTGCCGCAAACCACGCGCCGCTCGGATATGCTGAAGATTCTTCGAAAGCTCCGTCATAAGCTCACTTCCTCTGCTTCGTCTTCGCAGACTTTCCTCCACCTGCCATGTCTCCAAGCGCATACTCACAGCACTGCTGCACCAGGTTATTGACCGAAACATCCTGCGATTTTGCCACCTCAGTCAACCGTTCTATCAAATCAACCGGCAAGCGAAACGTCTTATTCATCATTTCGGATGATTTCTTGACTACAAACATTCCCTCACCTCCCAAAACATCTTCATGATCACATTCTTGATTCTCTTTTTTTCAATGGAAAACGCTACTCTTATGCGCGAATTTTTGCCAGCAGCTCTTGTGTTTTATTTCCCATCAATACTTCATCACACCGTGCTTCTACGTTCAACCGTATAACCGGCTCCGTATTAGATTTACGTAAATTAAAACGCCAATTGGAATATTCTACCGATAAACCATCTATTTTCGTGACCTTGCCCTGTGATCCATATTCGGCTTCAATCCGTGCTAATACTTCATCAACCTCTTTAACCTTGCTATTTATTTCCCCAGAACAAGGATATCGTTTCATGCGTTCCTGCATCAATCCTGATAACTGCATACCATCAACTTGAGACAATAATTCCAGTACTAAAAGCCACGGAATCATGCCGCTATCACAGTAAGAAAAATCTCGAAAATAATGATGAGCACTCATTTCGCCCCCATAAATAGCATTTTCCTTACGCATCTTTTCCTTGATAAAAGCATGACCGCTTTTAGAAATTATTGGTGTACCACCATTATCTATAACAATCTCTTCCGTATTCCAGGTAAGACGCGGGTCATAGATAATCTTTTCACCGGGATTCTTTTGCAAAAATGCTTTTGCAAGAAATCCGACCATATAATATCCTTCAATAAAGTTCCCCTGTTCGTCAAACATAAAACAGCGATCAAAGTCGCCATCCCACGCTACACCTGCATCAGCACCATACTTCCGTACAGCTTTTGCCGTTGCATCACGATTTTCTAGAAGCAATGGATTGGGAACTCCGTGAGGAAAACTGCCATCTGGTTCATGGTGAACCTTTACTAATTCAAACGGCAGGTATTTCTCCATAAAATCAAGAATCGGCCCTGCTGCACCATTACCAGCATTGACAACCACTTTCAGAGATTTCAGTTTCGTCACATCCACATAAGACAGGATATGCTTCACATATTTTTCAGTAATGTCTAGCGATTCTACTTTACCATAAATTTCTGCCATAGCAGGCAGTTCACCATCTGCAACCTGCTGTTTTAAATCCAGCAGACCGGTATCCCCAGAGATAGGCCTTGCCTCCTGTCGCACAAACTTCATGCCGTTGTATTCTCGCGGATTATGGCTGGCAGTAATCATCACGCCGCCATCGAGTTTCAAATGGAACGTCGCAAAATAAATCATCTCCGTACCGCATTGACCGATATCAATAACATTACAGCCCGATTCCACTAAACCTTGTATCAAGGCTTTTTTTATTGACGGTCCAGACAATCGGATATCATGACCAACAACTACTCTCTTTGCGGCAAATAACATTGGAAAAAATCTACCAATCCTATAAGCGATTTCCTCATTGATTGTTTCGGGATAAATCCCCCGAATATCATACGCTCCAAACGCTTTTGTGCAATAACTCATCAAATCATTCCTTACGCATTAAAAAGTATCAATTAGACAATCTCACAATATCATCTTCGCTAATATAAGCGCCATTCTGAATTTCAATGAGCTCCAATGGTATTCTTCCGGGATTCGACAACTGATGTTTTACTGTCTGCGGAATAAATACAGATTCTTCCTCATGAATAAACATACGTTCTCCATCTCGTATAACTTCCGCAGTACCACGCAGTATAACCCAATGTTCCGTCCGATGATAATGCATCTGCAACGATAATTTTTTTCCTGGCATAACCCGAACTTTTTTCATGCAATACCCCTTCCCCTGCCCAATAATGGATGAGGTTCCCCATGCATGATAAATCGTCGTATGTTCAACAGCCTCCTTACGATGCATAGCCTTAAGCTTTTCCACCACATCTTTGACCTTTTGTGATTCTCCTTTTTTGGCTACGACAATTACATCATCAGTTTCTACCAGCAGCAAATCGTCAAGACCAATACCGGCAATCAAACGGTCGCGTCCCATGATCAAGGAGTCCTTGCATTCAAGCGCTAAAACATCGCCTTTCACTGCATTGCCATCACCGTCCTTGGGTAAAATATCATACATAGCGTCCCAAGAACCAATGTCATTCCAATAACAAAGCAGTTCCACCATGCATACGTTACGCGAACGTTCCGCTACAGCATAATCGATGGAAATTTCTGGCAACTTATTGAAATTAGCTAGCATATAATCATATCCTCTAGCCATTTGCTGGGCTATTTCTGGTTGATATGCCGTCAATTCTTGTGTAATAGTTTTTAGAGAAAATGCAAACATACCAGAATTCCAATAGTAATTCCCTGCCTCCACATATTTTTCAGCAGTCGCTAAATCTGGCTTCTCTTTAAAAGAAGTTACTAGCCTAGCATTACCACACACTTTCCCGGCTTCAATATAACCATACCCTGTTTCCGGCTGTTTAGCCGGGATACCCAAGGTAACAACCTTACCTGTTTCTGCTGCCTGCTCGGCTGCCTTCACACATTGCTGAAATTTATCCAATGGACGAATCACATGATCAGCCGCAGCCACTAACAAAATTTCCTCTTCATCACAGCCTAAAGTAGAACGGCAAAATTCAGCACTCAAAGCAATGGCTGGAGCCGTATTTCGAGCTACTGGCTCCAATAAAACATGAGCATCTTCTGCATGACACTCACTCAGCTCATTTTGCACATGATACAGATATTTTTGATTGGTAATGACAATAATATCCTCAGCTGGAATAAACGACATAAATCGTTTTACCGTATGCGCCAGCAAAGAGATATCATCCTCCAACCTCAAAAATTGTTTTGGATAAGACCTGCGGGATAACGGAAATAATCGAGAGCCACCACCGCCGGCCATTATTATTATTTTCAATGCTTTTTCACACCTTTATAATTAAATTTACAGTTAAGAAACTGCTATATTATGGCACACCTATAAAAAACCATACATAAAGTTAGCATTTAATAAATTACATTCCTTTGCCATGTATTACTGCAAGCTTGTTTTAAATGTACGAAGTTTATTTTTAACATATCAAGAAGGCAATACACCAGTTTCTTATCCAAGTCCATAATCAGTGAAGTACAACTTCACCTTCTACACACTTTTTATCTACGGATATATTTAATAAAAGTTAGTCGTATCCATACAACCCCATTATTTAAGATAGTATATTCTGATGTGTTTAAATATTTATTTAAATATAAGGGCCATTTCCAGTTATTATATAAGCATTGAATGGTAAGTGGTGCAAGAATCAGTCCCCAAATACCTAAATTAAAAAAGGACATCATCATCCAGGCAAAAAAAATTCCCAGAAAACTCGAAACTATAAATGCCGAAGTGTATGGTAACTCATTTAATGACGATATAAATGCAGCCGACAAGCGATGTCTATCTATTAAAATTAAATGAATAGACAATACCACGAATACACACCTATCAATTAAAAAATTTGGTTTTATATACTGAATTATCGGTATCCCTAAACAAATAAATACAACAACAGATAATAAAGTAATAATATAATAAGAAACCACAGATTTCGAAATAACTGTTGTTGCTGATAATAAATTATTATTAGCAAACATTGAACGTACTGCTGGCATATATGAAGAACTCATACTGCGGGCTATCTGTACTATTGCATTTATAATTTGTAACGATACCGAATAAATTCCTGTATCCGATAAGGTTAAAAACGCACCACAAAGCAAAACGCTTGCTTGACCAGTTATATACTGTGATATTGTTACTAGCCCATCCCGCCAAGCATTGTGCCATAATATTTTTACAATTTCAAAAGGTTTATACACATAATTTTCATATTCTACGTTTGAATTTTTCAGCACTTGGAAAGAAACGAAATATTTGCATAAAATCCGTTGGATAAAGCCACTTAAAAGATAGGATACTGCCAACCCTAATAATCCCCATTGCATAATTAATGCAACAATCCCTCCAAATAGCATAACAACTCTTGCTATTACCTTTGCTTGGTTCATTTTTTTTATATCTCCAATTCCTTGAAGAACTGCAACATAATATCCTATATATAAATTAAAGAATACTGCAATAATATACACCAGCCATGCAAGTAAAATTTCATTATGTAATGATCTAGGTACTATATTATATAAATATAAAGAACCACCTGTACACATAATTAATGTAGCAATGCTTGCTAAAAAAAAATAAATCATCTTACAAGCTTTAATGATAGATTTAATCAAATTAATATTGGGTAATGATTCTTTTCTTACTAACGATATTCCTTCCTTTTTTAATTCCGTTACACCGCTCCATGCATAACTTACTCCTCTCGAAAATTGAGAAGAAAATCCAAAATCAAATAATGTAACTAAGCCTCCAATACTAACAAAAATATACCAAACCCCCAATAACTCATTAGATAAATAATGTAACAAAAAAGGCAACCATATAATTTGTGAAGATATTACAAGAAAAGCACCTAAATAATTCCAAATAATATCTGATTTTTTAGTTTTAATTTCCATTTTTTACTCTCAATAAAATCGAATGATATATATTATATATATCATTTTTTAAAGTATTTATATCATAATTATCTATTGATGCCTGCGGTTGTAGATAAGAAGGTTTATAAATTTCTGCAGCCCATTCACGAATAGATGCATCTTTTTTCATCTGAACAGTTTTGTTGCTAAACAATATGTCTGTTGGTATTGCATCTGAAACAATGACTGGTATGCCTACAGCTTGTGCTTCAAGAGCAACTAATGAACATGATTCAGAAATAGATGGCTGTAAAAACACATCAATACTTGAATAGAACATAATCATCTTATCCGTAGGTAGGCTCCCAATAATTATCGATTTTTTCTCCAATTTATACTGACTTATCAAATCCGATATTTTTCTTCTCTCCGGGCCATCACCAACTAAAATCAAAAAAGAATTGTTATTGTATTTTTGATATTCGAAAAAAATCTCTACAAGTTTGTCAAATTTTTTTATTTGTACAAATCGTCCTGCTCCACCAACTACAAAGGCATTTTCTGGTATATTAAACAATCGTCTAGCATGTTTTTTATCAAGTGCTTTTATATATTTTTTTATTAAAAAAACATTTATACGATTTCGCAATAAATAGCAATTATTTATATTATAATATTTATTTATGCGATTCAATTGTCCTTTTGTTACGGCCACTGGAAAAAAATTAATATAACGGCATAATATTTTAGTAAAACATCTTATAAAACAGGAAAATCTTAGCGGGTCTGAATGCATAGTATGTATCCATATAGGAATTCTAGAAACCAAAAAAGGAATAAACAGCTTAATCTGTATAGGAGTAATATGACTATGTATGATATCCGGGGAGATTTCCATTAGTTTTTTATAAATCAAATATTGATCTATAATTCTATTCTTAACTTTATTTAAAATTTTACGAATAATATTATTACCATTATAACCTTCTGTAGAATGTAAATATATAATGGGAATATTTTCTTTATCTAAAAGTTGTTCATAACTAGAATCACTTTTGCTTGTTAGCACCAATAGCGAAAATTTAATCTTCTTATCATTTTTCATAAGAATCAATGTATCTGTAATAATCTTTTGTGCTCCACCAGCTCCCATATGTTCTATAATTTGAAGTACCTTTTTCATTTCTGTCCTTTTCCCATTATTATTTATTTTTTAACTCAATATCTTCTTTTAATAAATAATTCTTTTTTTCAATATCAGTCATTAGCTTAGTGTATAATAATTTATATTTATTTTTTTCATAATAATCATCTACAGTTTCAATAACACGTGCCGGAATACCAACTGCGATAGAATTCTCCGGTATACTACGCGTAACAATTGCACCGACTCCAATAATAGAATTTGAACCTATTGACACGCCTGGCAAAATAATAGCATTAGTTCCTATATGAACATTATCCCCTATCGAAATTTTCCCGAACAAATCAATTTCTTTATGACGATTAATACTAGGCAACTCTCGCAAAACCCAGACACCACCATCATGTGTTATCATCTTTACGCCATTATTAACTCGAACATGATTCCCCAAAGAAATCAAATATGGTTCTGATCCAAAATCTGCATCAGGATGTACAAAACAACGTTCACCAATTCTTGTACCTTCCCCCCTCCAGTAATCTATTGTATTTTTTTTCTTATTCCACTTATCTAATATCCATTTCAACAAAATTAACAGCTCCCAATTATATAATCGAAATATTTGATAGTATATATTTATCCTTTATGTCATTAATTCCAAGAATTTACAAGTAACATCATTGATATCATATCCTTTTTCCTTCATGATACTATTATAAATATTTCTTTTTATATCTTTAGATAGCGTCATTTTTTTCATTGCTGTATTTGCCCAAATCAAAGCATCATCCTCTAAGCTTAGAAATTCAATAAGATCTGTTACTTGAACATCACGTGTAATTGTATCTGCAATAATACATGGCAAACCGGTACATTGTGCTTCAATAATCACATTTGGCATACCTTCATAATAAGATGGAAAAATAACAACATCCATTGCCATCATAATATCTGGAATATCTTTTCTAACCCCAGCAAAAATAACCGAGTTTTCTATCTTTAATTCATAAACCTTCTTTTTTATATCCTCTAATAACATTCCCGTACCAACCAGAAGCAAAACCGCCTCAGAGTCTTGTTTACATATCTCTTGAAATATCTTTAATAGAAATATATGATTCTTTTGTTTTACAAACCGACCAACATGCCCGTAAACATGTTTATTTGAAACATTAAATTCTTCTCGAATCATCTTTCTTCTTTGTATAGAAAAAATAAACTTATCTAACTGCACTCCATTATTTAATATCACTGCTTGTTTTTTATAAACGCAGCCTTTACCAAACATCCATTCTGCGGCTAGAACAGATGGCGATAACTTCACATTAGTCACTACTTTTGCAAAAGGTTTAAAAATGTAATGCAATACTGTGTAAGATATTTTTCCATCACCGACTTTTGTATTAGTGCAACGTAAACCTATTTTTTTTGCTCCAGCCATTCTTGCTATTAATAACATAATCGAATAAACAGAAAATGGAACAGACAAAAGAACTGATTTATATCCTCCGCCTTTCACAACAGTATAAACATCATAAAAACATTTTATAGGATTTTTTTTTACAGGTGTTATAGGATATATCTTGCCACCTCGATTAATAATCTCTTTATCATAATATCCATTTTTCCCAGCATATGTTAAAAAATCAAACTGATATTCTTCAACATTCATTGTTCGATATAGTTTCATAAGTAATGTTTCTGCTCCACCTGTGTCCATATTTGCAATAAGACATAATACTCGTTTCACATATATCCCCCCATACAATAGTAAAAAAATGTAACCACTAATATAAAAAATAATATATTCTGTCTTTAGGTAGATTTTGAATCATATAAAAAAATTGAAGCGTTAACACGATGATAAATATTGGTATAGCGAACATCCTTGCCACTTTTCCCATTCCATAAAAGAAAATCGGAACTAGCAAACAGATAAAAATCGTAAAAGTATATCCTATTCGTCCTATAATCGCCACATCATATTGAATGCATAATATTAGCCCTGAGAGAAAAACAAGCATAGCAAACCATAACACACATTGACTATTTATTTTATTATCAATTTCTTTATCAAGAGAAGCATTTCCAGTATGATACTGCCAAATACTAACAAGAGAAATGAATATATATGCTACACCTCGAATTACAGAACCTATTTTGCTACTTTCAACATCATGTACGCTTCCTATATATAGCAAATATTTTTCTGGAAGGATTGATGCTACAGCCATCAATCCAGCATCATGTACCAAAAAAACGACATATACGCATGACATTATCACTAAAAATATTTTTTTCATATTTAATGGTTGTAAAAAGACCAACGGAAAAAACAAATACGCTGTCATATGAAATGATCCAGCTATCATGACAAACAATATTGCTATATATTTTTTGTTTTCAATAATATAATTTAATGCAATTAACAAGATAGAAGTCGCTAAGCATTGTCTTATTGTATTTACATTAGAAATAAAAAAACCTATTCCATTAAATACAATCAGCGATAAATAAATATTACATGAATATTTATTTATAAACCAACATAAAATTCCAATACTTAATCCTGCAATAGAAATAAATAAATATCTAACATCCCCAAACAAAGTATATACTATTTTATTAAATATGATATAGCCATATTCCATATCAACGCAGTCTAACCATCCGTTGCCATGTACTCCGATAATTTCAAATGCAGAAACATAAGTATATGTATCTGCCCCAGTATATATTCCTCGAAACCCCAAAACCGTAATCATTGGTATTGCATTTAATAGAATATAGATTTTCTTGAATTTATTTTTACAAAGCAACAGAAAAAACAAGGCTAAAATAATGCTCCATCCATATAGAAAAATGTATATTTCCATTATTTACCTCTGTTTTCCATCATCCATTTAATTCATCAACAATTTTAGCAAAAGTTTTTTCATAACTTTTATATGAATATATCTTTTCGTACGTATCTCTAGCATTTTTTACATATTCTCTCTTATTATTAAATATTTGCATAATCTTTTCATTAATAACTTCAAAAGAGTATGAATTTATTATTTCTCCATTTTTACCTTCAATCACAAATTCATTAAAGCTACCAACACGTGATGCAAGAACTGGTGTACCTGCCATAAAAGACTTCCCTAACACCCCGCTCTGTGTACTAGATGCATATGCCGTCCACACGCAAAAACTATCCAAATAGTAATGATTAATTTCCTCATTACTCAAATCCCTTCCAGACTGTATAATTAATGTTTCATCTTCAATCATATTCTTAACATATTTATCATTGTTTATTAAATTATTAATATCATTTCTAGTTGCTATAAGAAACTTCGCTTTACCATTTATCTCGTGGATTTTTTTTATAGCTTTTATATATTCTAAAAAAGCATGTGATTTACTAATATTTCCAATATATGAAAAAAATATCTTCTTCCCAATTCTTATATCTTCACTTCTTATTTCATCATCAAAAATCAGAGGAATCAATCGTACATTAGAGTTGTACATACTATAATACTTCTTATAACTATTCATTCCCTGTTGCGAAGCTACTAAAACTAAATCACTTAATCTACATATGTATTTAGATATAATTCCAGCAATAATAATTTTTGCTGCACCTACAAAAGATTCATGATATAGTCTCCTCATCCCCAAATCCGGTTCATGTAATACATATATAATCTTTTTCCCCTGTTTTCTCCATAATCTTGCTATTCTAACATTCTCTACAGCAAAATTTACAAAAATAATCAAATCATATTTACTTATTTCATTTTTGGGAATATCCGTATATATTTTTTGCCTATTAAATTCTCCGAATTCTTTATATTTTTCATCTATCAAAAAACTAACATCAGCACCAATCATCCTGCATAAATTACCATATCCTCCCATATGCGATATAAATGCTGGAGAAAAATGCATCGAGGAAATCACAATGTTCATATTTTCTTTCACTTCATTTCATTTTATGTGTTTTTGAATAGCTCTTATAGCATAAAATGCTAAGTAATACAAAGAAGAAAAAAAAGATAGATTTTGATCTTTTCTATAGACATCCCAAGTCCACTTTATGCTCTTAATTTTATTACTTGATAATGAATTTAAACTTTTCCTATAAGCCGCTAAATCTTCATTAATAGAATATGCATAACCATTATTTTCTTTTAAAATATTTAGCCATGTTATATAATCTTCATGACGCTTATTAGGCATCATAATATTAGGGTATGCAGCATGATCAATCATGACAGTTAAACAACCAATATCATTACCTTTCAATAATTTTTGATAATTAACATATGGCTGTGTTTTAATAACCTTAATTTTACCATTATTTTCTGTATCCAAGTGATGATACCAAGTATAAGAAAAACTTACATCATTTGTCTTCATAAAACTCATTTGTCTTTCTATCTTTATTTCCGACCAAACATCATCACTATCTAAAAATGCTAAAAACCTCCCTCTTGCTTTTTTTATGCCAATATTTCTTGCTTCTGCAACCCCTCGATTACTATTTTGCCTGATTAAACATATTCTTTCGTCATCAAATGACAAAACAACATTTATTGTATTATCAGTTGAGCAATCATCTATAATAATCAATTCCCAATTTTCATATGTTTGTTTCAACACCGACTCTATACTATCTGAAATTGTATTATCACTATTATATGCCGGCATTATTATAGAAACCATATCATCTAAAAATTGATTAAAAGTCTCCATAGTACTTAAAAGTCTCCATAAATATTATTGCCAATATCATACTTTTCTAAATTCAGCGGTTTCTGTCCAACACCAGCACCTTCTGTAGCACTCTTAGTAAACAGCACCTTCACCGTCTGAATGATAATTGCTAAATCTGTCAGCAACCCGCATTTTTCGATATACATCAAATCATAGACCAACTTATCAAAAGCAGTTGTATTGTATTTCCCATAGACTTGGGCCATGCCTGTAATGCCGGGTTTGACATTATGGCGATAAGCATATTCTGGTGTTTCCTTGACAAATTGCTCCACAAAGAAAGGCCGCTCCGGTCTGGGGCCGACAATACTCATATCGCCGATGATTACATTCCAGATCTGTGGCAATTCGTCAAGCCTTACGGCGCGCAGGAATTTTCCCAGCTTAGTGATTCTCGGGTCATTTTCCTGTGCCAGCATCGGCCCGGTGTATTTTTCGGCATCTACCCGCATGGTGCGGAATTTGTAGACACGAAATTCTTTGCCGTTCTTGCCAGTCCGAATCTGACTGTATAGCATAGGACCAGGATCGAAGATTTTTATTGCTATCCCTGTGACAACCATAAAGGGCAGAGCGCAGATAAAGCCGATACCTGCTACTACGATATCCAACATTCGTTTTAGCGTACGCACCTCTAAGCTGGGATTAAGGCTTTGCGGGCGAAATACGGGAATATCATCAATCTTGTCCAGTTCTGCGCCTGTGCAAAAGATTTCGTAGGTATTAGGAATCAATAGTGTTGTTTTCCCCGTCTGATGACAGTGATTAATCACAGCCACTTTGTAGCGATGACGCATCCCAGGGCAGAGGATGATCACATCGATATCTTCTGCTGCCTTACGCCAGTCGCTTGACTCT
>SVBZ01000016.1 GCA_015058575.1 Pseudoselenomonas ruminantium | reverse complement strand
CTGTTTTGATTTAGAATAGTTGGTGGTTGAAATTTTCATGTGGTATGTAAATTTTACCATAAAAGGCGGTCCGCCGACTCTTTTGAGTCAGCGGACCGCCTTTGTTACTAGGGATGTGTTATTTCACAGCCCCTTTTTATTACTTTTTCTAAAACGCCGCCCCACTGTGCCGTAAACCCATTGAAACAATAAGAAACATCCGTTATAGTAAGAATTGTCTTAAGGCAAACAAGTTCATACAGGTTGAAACAGTTTTATGTTTACAGGGTTAAAAAAGGGGAATTTAACATGACAAAACAAGAACTCTTCGACAAATTCATCGAATTCATGGGGCGCTTCGCCGAGATTCGTGCCGTCGCAGCCCTTCGCGATGGCTTTATCATGACAACGCCGTTTACGATCTGCGGCTCGGTATTCCTGTTGCTTGCCAATCTGCCGATACCCGGTTATGCCGAGTTCATGGCTGGAATGTTCGGTCCTGAGTGGACAGCACCACTCAATGCCGTATCGGGTGCAACGTTCAGCATCCTCGCACTTATCGCCGTACTCGCTATCACTTACAAATACGTCGAAGGCGAAGGCTGCGATGCCATCATGGCCTCCATCCTCGCTCTTTCGACCTTCCTGATTGTCCTGCCGCCGACGCTCGTCACCAAAGGCGGCGAAACAGTCGGCGACATCATTCCGAAGGCCTGGGCTGGCAGCAACGGTGTCATCACCGCCATCATCATCAGCTTTCTCGTCTCCTGGGTCTTCTGCTACTGCGAGAAGAATCACATCGGCATCAAGATGCCGGATGCCGTACCAGGCGGCGTAGCTAAAGCCTTCGAAGCACTGACGCCGGGCATGATCCTTTTCACCTGCGGTGCAGTCGTCTACGGCCTCTGCCACTTCGTCGGTGCTACGACGTTCCCGGAACTCATCTTCAAGATTGTCCAGACGCCTTTGCAGGGACTTTCCGATACGCTGATTGGTGGATCAATCATCGCGGCACTGCAGAGCATCTTGTTCTGGGCTGGCATCCATGGCCCGAACGTCGTTGGCGGCGTCGTCAACCCGATCCTGATTGCCAACTCGCTGGACAACCAGCACATCATCGATATGGGCATGCAGCTTGCCGGTAACCCGGATGCCAAAATCATCACCTGCCAGATCAACGATGTCTTCATCAAATCCGGCGGTTGCGGTTTGACGATTGGCCTTCTGCTCGCCAGCTGGCTCTCAGCTAAGTCCCAGCAGATGAAATCCATCACGAAGCTCGCTACGGTACCAGGCATCTTCAACATCAACGAGCCGGTTATCTTCGGCCTGCCGATTGTCTTTAACCCGTACCTGCTCGTCCCGTTCGTAGTCGTACCGCTGCTGGCTCTCGTCATCTCCTATGTCGCGATTGCCATCGGCTTCATGAATCCGTTCAGCGCCGTACAGGTACCTTGGACGACGCCGCCCATCATCGCTGGCCTGCTCCTTAATGGCTGGCAAGGTGCTGTCGTTCAGATCATCATCATCACGATGGCTACAGCCGTCTACTTCCCGTTCGTCCGTGCCCAGGATAAAGCGATGCTCAAAGAAGAGCAGGCTATGAATCCGTCCGGTGCCGCAACGAGCGATCAGCAAGAAGATACCGAACCCGAGGGTCTGCCTCAGATTCAGCATTAAATATACCAATTTGTTTTACATGTTTTTGAAAGGAAGATTCATCATGAAAAAAATCATTTTGCTTTGCGCCGCTGGTATGTCCACGAGCATGCTCGTCAAGAAAATGCAGGAAGCCGCTGCGGCCGAATCCTATGAATGTGAGATTGCTGCTTACCCGACGTCCGAGGCTACGACCAAGGCTGCCGATGCCGATGTCATCCTGCTTGGCCCCCAGGTCCGTTTCCAGAAGAACAAGATTGCCGAGCAGTGCCCGGGCATCCCGGTCGATGCCATCGACATGCGCATGTATGGCCGCATGGATGGCGCTGGCGTGCTCAAGTTCGCACAGGGCTTGATGGCGTGAGGTGAGCACAATGGAAGGACTTGAACTCACCGCATTCCAGATCATCTCCTCGGTCGGTACGGCCCGCAGCTCTTATATCGAGGCGATCCAGGAAGCAAAACATGGCCACTTTGAAGCTGCCGAAAAGCTCATCAAGGAAGGCGACGAGATGTTTGTCGAGGGCCACGATGCCCATGCAGGCCTGCTGACCCAGGAGGCCCAGGACGGCCCAGGCAGCACGCTCTCGCTGCTGATCCTCCATGCCGAGGACCAGCTCATGAGCGCCGAGGCTTTCAAGACGATTGCCCTCGAATTCATCGATGCCTACAAGCGCATCGAGACGTTAGAAGAAAAGATTAAGTGAGGTAATATACTATGGGTTTTCCAAAAGGATTCTTATGGGGCGGCGCGGTCGCTGCCCATCAGCTTGAAGGCGGCTGGCAGGAAGGTGGCAAAGGCGTAAGCGTTGCCGATGTCATGACCGCAGGCCGTCATGGTGTGCCGCGTGAAATCACCGACGGTGTCCTGCCGGGCAAGAATTATCCGAACCATGAGGGCATCGATTTCTACCACACCTACAAAGAAGATCTCGCCATGCTCGGCGAGATGGGCTTCAAATGCTTCCGCACAAGCATTGCCTGGACGCGCATCTTCCCGAATGGTGATGAGCTAGAGCCAAACGAGGCTGGCCTGAAGTTCTACGATGACCTCTTCGACGAGATGCACAAGAACGGCATGGAGCCGGTCGTCACCCTCTCCCACTTCGAGATGCCCTACCATCTTGTCACGGAATACGGCGGCTGGCGCAACCGCAAACTCGTCGACATGTTCGTCCGCTTTGCCGTCACCTGCTTCAAGCGCTATAAAGACAAGGTCAAATTCTGGATGACCTTCAACGAAATCAACAACCAGCGCGAGGTAAACGTACCGTTTACGGCATTCACGAACTCCGGCATCCTCTATGGCGAAGATGAGGACAAATACCAGACGCTGTTTCAGGTCGCTCACCACGAGTTCCTGGCTTCGGCAAAAGCCGTTATCGAAGGCCACAAGATCAATCCGGACTTCAAGATTGGCTGCATGCTCGCCATGGGCCCGACCTATCCGGAAACCTGCCGTCCCGAGGATCAGATCGCGGCCCTCAAGGAAATGGACAAGAGCTATTTCTTCGGCGATGTGCAGGCCCGCGGCCGCTATCCGTCCTACATCCTCAAGTTCTGGGAGAACAATGGTTACAAGGTGCAGATGGAAGAAGGCGACCTCGATATCCTCGAGCAGGGCAAAGTCGACTACTTCGCCTTCAGCTACTACATGAGCTCGGCTACTTCCGGCGACAAGAGCCGCTTCAAGAAATTGCAGGGCGGATTTGCCACGGGCGTGGAAAACCCCTATCTCAAGAAATCCGACTGGGGCTGGCCGATTGACCCGATTGGCCTGCGCTATATGCTGAACCTCCTGCAGGAACGCTACGATCTGCCGCTGATGATTGTCGAAAACGGCATCGGCCTGCATGAAGAACCGGACAAGAACGGCGAGATTCAAGACGATGCCCGCATCGCCTACTTCCAGGCCCATATCCGCGAAATGAAGAAAGCCATCGACGAAGACGGCGTCGACCTTTGGGGCTACTGCCCTTGGGGCCCGATCGACCTCGTCTCGGCTGGTACCGGCGAGATGGAGAAACGCTACGGCTTCATCTATGTCGATAAAGACAACGAAGGCAACGGCACGCTCAAGCGCTCCCGCAAGAAGTCCTTCTACTGGTACAAGAAAGTCATCGCCACCAATGGCGAAGACCTTACAAACGACTGATACAATACCCTTTAATAATAAAAAATGCGAAACAGCGTTACAGTTGTTTCGCATTTTTTATTGTTCTATCTAAAGCATTGTATCAATCCAGCATAAGGGAATTGTTCATAAATGAAAGAATATGCTATAGTTATATTGTCTTAAGACAGCACAATTCGCACTTATACCCCAATCAACAACTAGCGAAAGAGGGAAACGAAATGACAAAACAAGAACTCTTTGATAAATTCGTTGACTTCATGGGACGCTTCGCCGAAATCCGTGCCGTAGCGGCCCTGCGTGACGGTTTTATCATGACCACTCCTTTTACGGTCTGCGGCTCGGTATTCCTGCTGCTGGCCAACCTGCCGATTCCCGGCTACCCGGAATTCATGGCCAGCCTGTTCGGCCCCGACTGGACCGCTCCGCTCAACGCCGTGGCCGGTGGCACCTTCAGCGTACTTGCCTTGGTTGTCGTGCTTGCCGTCACCTATAAATACGTTGAATCCGAAGGCTGCGATGCCATCATGGCTTCGATTCTCTCGCTCTCGACGTTCCTGATCCTGCTGCCGCCCTCGCTGACCACGAAGGCTGGCGAGACCGTCGGCGACATCATCCCGAAAGCCTGGGCGGGCAGCAATGGCGTCATCACGGCGATTCTCGTGAGCTTTGCCGCCTCCTGGATTTTCTGCTACTGCGAAAAGAACCACATCGGCATCAAGATGCCCGACGCTGTCCCGAGCGGTGTAGCCAAAGCCTTTGAGGCGCTGACGCCGGGCATGGCACTCTTTACGGGCGCCTCGCTTCTCTACGGCCTCTGCCACTACCTCGGCGCAACGACGCTGCCCGAACTCATCTTCAAGATTATCCAGACGCCACTGCAGGGCCTTTCGGACACACTGATTGGCGGATCGATCATCGAAGCGCTCGAAAGCATCCTGTTCTGGGCCGGCATCCATGGCCCGAACGTCGTTGGCGGCGTCGTAAGCCCGATCCTCATTGCCAACTCGCTCGATAACCAGCATCTTCTGGACATGGGCATGCAGCTGGCGGGCAACCCCGATGCCAAGATCATCACCTGCCAGGTCGACTTCATGGTCAAGACCGGCGGCTGCGGCCTGACTTTTGGCCTGCTGATTGCCAGCTGGCTCTCGGCCAAATCCTCACAGCTCAAATCGCTGACGAAACTGGCCACCGTCCCTGGTTTCTTCAACATCAACGAGCCAATCATCTTCGGTCTGCCGATTGTCTTCAATCCGTACCTGCTGATTCCGTTCGTGCTCGTCCCGCTGCTTGCCCTCGTCATGACCTACGCCTCGATTGTCGTCGGTTTCATGGCTCCGTTCAGCGCCGTACAGGTACCCTGGACAGCCCCGCCCATCATTGCCGGCTTCCTCTTGAACGGCTGGCAGGGTGCTGTGGTGCAGCTTGCAACGATCGTGATGTCCACCATCGTCTACTATCCGTTCGTCCGCATGCAGGATAACGTCATGCTCAAAGAAGAGCAGGCCGCCGACGCAGCCAAACAGCACGATAACGAAACGGAGGAATCGGGCGGCGTTCCGCAGACACAGCTCTGATTCCTTCCCAGCGAAAAACCGCCTGACTGGCCCAAAGACCTGTCAGACGGTTTTGTTTTCCTTAGCCGCTGCCAGTCAGCAGCCCTTCGCTTTTATCGTCTGCTCGATATCTGCCATCAGCAGCCCCTCCAGCTCGTAGGTTTCCAGCTGCGGATGCAGGGCCTGCAGGATTTGCCAGGCCGTCTGCTGCAGAATATCATAAAGCGGCGAATCCATCAAATCCGCAAACTCTGCCAGCCGTCCAATCAGATTGCGGTACTCCTCCTCTGAAAACCTTAGCGATCCGTCAAGGATGCGGTCTACCTCACCTTGCAAACGCGCCTGCGGGTCCGTTGGCCGGTCCATGTTCACTGCCGCAAGTTTCCTCGTCAGCATGGCAATCTGCGCCTCCGTGTCCGCTGGCGCAATCTCTAAGATATTTCCCAGCTGTACCGCATAGTGACGGTGCAGCGCCGCAATCTCCGCCCGCTGCTCATCATAAGCCGCAAAGTCAGCGGCCTGTTCCATAGCTTCTTCATATAGTTCCTGTATATACTGCGCATCTTTCACAGCGATTCTCCCATCTCTGCCTTATTTCTCTATCATTTTCTTCTCTTATTCCTCTTGTTGGCTCTGCCTTTCAGACGCAAATCTATCCGTCAACCGCTTGCTGATTTTCAGCCACGTATCATGCAGCTGCTCCTGCTGTTGGATTTCTTCCGCTGGCAGGCCCAGTCCTTTCTCTTCGTCCTCGTCGATAAACACATAAGGCTGCCGTGGTGCGATGCGCTCGTCTACCCGCCGGAGTTTATCGGTAAATTCCATGTCCTTGCCTTCCGGTTTGCGGCCAGCCAGCACATCGCCGGCTGTCTCAGTCTGCTTTTTCTGCTCTTTCCCCAGCAGTGCATCCAGCAGGTGGCCTTCCTCCTCAGCCTGGCGGCGCTGCATAGCGAGGTAGTCAAGTCCCTGCGCTTCTTCCTGCTTGTGGTCCTGCTTTTGCTTTTGCTTGGCTTTGGCAGTTTGTACCGAACCGCCAAAGGTCTTGGCGATGGCATCCTGCACTTCTTCTTGAAAGGATTCGCTCTCGGTGTCAATGAGACTGCCGCCCTTTACCTGATTTATCATCTTGCGGATTTGATTGACGATATCATTCTCCCCTTGCGGGTCGAGTTCATTCAAGGCGCTGGCTAATGTATCGTAAAACGAGTCATCCTTGCCGTAATCCTCCAAAAAACGGTTCAGCTGTGTGGCCAGTACGCCAAAGGCACCACCCTGCGTATTTTTCATCCGCATATCATAGCAAAACGTCTCTTCGTTGAAGGTCACTACGGGTGCCGATACCGCATCCCCATAAAGCGCCGCATAGGCTTCTTCATAAGTCGCATGGGGTTTTAGTATCTCACCGACGGTATCGGTGATATATCCCTGCATCCACTGACGGACTACGGACTTCCCGTTTGCAATCTCCTGCTCCTGCGTCAGGGTTTCTTCGATGCCCGTCGCCTCCGTCCAGCGGTAATGCTTCGTAGCGATTTCCGTTACTGGCGTATAGAGACTGGCAGACCTTGCTGGCGCAGTCGCAGCCGTTGCTGGCGGCTTGTCCGCTATGGCAAAATCCTGCTCGATTGCCGGCAAACCTAACTCCTTATAAGTCGCCGGCGCCTGCGACAATTCGCCTTTCGGAATCTCCGAAACGATTTGCTCCAACCGCTTTTTATCCGCCTCGGGGTCATAAGGACTGTCCTGTGAATAGTACCTTTCATTGCACTGCTGATAATAGGCAATGCCGCGCTCCAGTGCCGACAGCTCATCCTCCCGCGTCCAGCTCTTTCCATAGGGCGTATAAGGCGCGTAGGCACCATTGGCTGGCTCCAGCCAAACCTTGCCGCCCTGGACGCGCGTCGATATACCTTCCAGCAAATTGGCTGCGATATCCACCTGATAGGCTGGTGCCGTTAATAAAGACGGCGCAGCAGCCGCATCGCTCTGATTCTTTGCCTTACTGTCTGCCTTGTGGGCAGCACTTAGCTGATAGTCGATAAAACCAGCACTAGCCGCCTCTTTGGTGCCAATCATCATGCAATCATCCTCCTTGACGCAAATTCCCCTTTCCCCTATATATCGAATATTTCTTAAAAGATATAAGCTTATTCCCAATATTCTATAAAAAACTAAAACGAGACCATCATTGAAGATGATCTCGTCTTACTGATTTGTCACACTTCTCGACCTGTATGGCTATTCTTTTTGCTTAAACCATCTTCAGCTAGCCAGTAACTTCTAAATTTATTGAAGCAGTCTCAACACGATTCCACTATTTTGATTAGCTTGCGCCAGCATTGCCTTGGATGTTTGCGTTAAGATATTATCCTTGACGTAATTCATCATAGATTTTGCCATATCAGCATCGCGAATAACACTTTCCGCACTGGTGGTATTTTCTTCGGCTGTGGTATTGTTATCTATGGTATATTGAAGTTTTGTCTGATACGCGCCCATACGGGTTAATTCATTCAGTGCGTAATCCAATGCCTCATCCAACTTTCCCAGCGCCTTTCTAGCTTCTTCTATAGGGTCAATTACCACATTCTGCAACCCCATAGCTTTGGTGTGCATATCATTGATATACACCCGCAAATGCTGATTCTGCTTAGGGCCATAGTGGATAATCAGCGGATTGCCCTCAAATCGCTTGCTCCTACGCTCATATTGAGGGTTTGGCTCTGGCGGGTCCGGCTCTGGCGGGTCCGGCTCTGGCGGGTCTGGCTCTGGCGGGTCCGGCTCTGGCGGGTTCGGCGGAGACGGTTCAATCTGTGCCTCTTCTTCGCCACCTCCAGTAAGCGTACCAACACCACCATTATAAATTATCATAGGCATGTCAGTTTTATAGAAACTGTATGTATTTGTCTGAGTGTTACGATAAAAGCTTACTCCATGGTAAGGATCTAAAGTTAAAGTATTTTCATCTACATTTCTAATACCATTGGCCGCATTTGCTGCTTTTATACCGGTAAAAATGCTTGCCAATATATCTTCCTGTGTACAATTATCAGAACCTATACCTATAACATATACACGTGCATCCTTGTATGGGCCTTGATAAGATGGGGCAGGTGTGTATAGAACTCCCGTTCCGGCCGCTCTACCAGTTTCTAATTTTATTCCCGCATATTGATAACAACCTGGACACAAAATAGTTATGCTTTGATTATTCAAATCTGAAGGAAAGTTCAAGCTTCTACCGTTAATACTTGCATTACTAAAATCAAGTGTAGCTTGATACCCTTTCATATTTCTATCTGAAATGTTTGAGTAGTCTTGCGATGTTATGCGATAATCATTACCATCTTTATAAAATGTACAAGCAGTATAACTATTATAACCGTTTTGGAAATAAACTGTCTGACCTTCCTGCGGCATATTTCTAATAGTATACTCAATTGTTCCACTAGCAGTTCTACTATAAATGGGAGGATTAAACCTTCCATTTGATTGAACCAGCAATCTAGTGTATGTGCTCGGAGAATTTGTACCAACAGTTCCATACGGCGGCGCATATCCATTAATACCGCCCTTACTGGTCATCGTTGGAGTAACAGGAAATACATTCTCAATATTATTATCAACTGGCTGCGCCGTTGGTTCTAGTGTTGCACTACTACTTATAGCATTGGCTGAAAAAAGCCTTGTCCTCATCATTTGCGGAGGTCCCCAAACGGAGTTGAAATTATTTGCACTCAGCCTGCGAGCAGTAGTCACATTAATAGCAGAAGAATTTCCTGTGCTATTTATAATGGCCTCTTCCTCATACTCCGTATACCAATACCTTCCATCCATCAGGACCTTGCCATTATAATTGGTGGTTGCCGCAATATCATCTATGCTTTCCATCCGCGAGGCAAATTCCTTTTGCAGAACGGCTCTATCCACCTCGCTATTGTGATCATTGGCAGAGTTGATAGCCATGGCCTTCATATCCCGCAACTCATCAACAATGCTAAGCATGCCCTCTTCGGCAACCTTTACCAGGTCTATGCCCTTCTTGGCATTTTCTATATCCTGCCCCAAAGAGCGAACCATCACCCGCATCTTCTCCGAGATGGCATATTCCGCCGCTCCATCCCCAGCTCCGTTTATCTTCATGCCGCTGGCTACTTTTTGTAAATCTTTTGATAATTTGTTGGAGTTTTTATCGGTCTCATGGAGCGCCTGCATGGCCGCCCCACTATTCATTATCACCATAGACATAAGCGATCACCAACCTTCCCACAACATATTACATATCGGGATATAGTTTGTAGTTCCACATACTCTTTTCTAATACCGTGAACGTCGTTAGCAGTGATGGATCTATTTCCAGCCCCTCCGCTATATCGAGCAACATGGCAATAGATATATTCTCGCCGTACTTTCCCCGTTCGATTCGGCTCAGAGTACTTTGGCTGATATGAATCTTTTCTGCCAACTGGCTTTGCTCCATACCGTACAATGTGCGATAATATGCGATTTTAGCTCCGATTTGCCGATAAAAAATATCCCGACGAATCCCCACAGCGTTCACCTCTTTACAACTTACTTATTATAATTATCGCATTTATTGGTTTATTTGTTTCGCATATATGTGCCGTATTATAGCAAATATATTCATAATACCTCAGATAGTGATTTCGGGTATTATCACCCATATTATAGTGCTTTTCAATTATTAACACAAGATATTCTTTTCCTTTAATATTGCTTTTCACTATATTTTTTTTTATACTCTTGTATAGAGAGGTGAACAATATATGAGCATTGGTAACCGACTAAAGAAACTCCGCAAAGAACTAGGTATGAATCAAACTGACTTTGGAGCACGCCTCAACCTTAGCCAAACTACTATCGGCCAATATGAAAAAGAAACACGCCCTATTACAGAGCGTGTCATTTCTCAACTTACAGCTGAATATAATATAAACGAAGAATACCTGCGCCATGGCACAGGCGAAATGTTTGTCAACCATCGTTCCAATATTGTAGCAGAATTAGCTGACAAACTGCTCTTATCAGAAAGGGAACAGCAACTCTTGCTAGCCTACTCCACGTTTCCCATCGAGAAACGCCAATTATTTCTTGATTTCGCCTGCGATTTTTTCCACAAATTACAAAAATCAAACCATCCAGAATGATAGTCATTTTTCTTGATGATTATCTTACAAAGCTACAGAAGGACCTCTATTTCTTGAATACGAAATTATAAATACGCCATTGATGTGTTTATGAATAAACCGCCTGACCAGTCAAATGATGTAATGACCAATCAGGCGGTTTTCTATGCGTCAACCAGCAGTCGCTTTTTCAGCTAGAAGTGAAGCTCGTTTTCTTTCTCCCAGCATCATAACAAAATAAGAGACCACCCACGGTGGATGGTCTCGTCTTAGTGATAGTAACCTATCAAATCATATTCTTGGAATAGGAATCGTAGAGAGCCTTGAGCTCTTCGATTTTGTCATACATCTCGACCTGCAGGCCCGATGCCGTTGCATAGTCGCCTTCGTTGAGGGCGTTGATCAGCAGCGTGAACAGCGATTTCTCGTCGATGCTGTCTTTGGCCAGATAGGTGCGGATGCCGTTGATCTTGTTCCAGTTGTAGGAATCCTGATCCGTGACGAAATCGGATTTGATTTCGCGGGCCTTGCGGACGATGTCGCGGTTCTCCGGAATGATGCGGGCGATGAGCTCGGTCTTCCAGCGAATCAGCGCACCATCGCGGAATGCATTGATGATCTGGTCGTTCAAAGCACCGCCGCTCGTAATGACAGCTTTCTTCTCCGGATAGTTCTCGAAGTTCTGCATGTTCTCCCAAACCGTAGCCGGCGGAGCACCGAACAGGCGGTCACGCTCTTCTTCGGTGTAGTCTTCGAAGACATCCTTCTCGGAACGATACGCGCGGTCTTTTTCGAGGTAGAAGCCCTCTTCGCCAGCTTCCTTGGAAAGCTCAGCCAGAAGCTCTGCCGTCGTGTGTTTGACCGCAACCTTGATGCCGTCGAGGCAGGCCGAGTAGATGGCTGCAAGGACGAGATACGTATTCGTGTACGGGTTGCAGGCACGCAGCTCGAAACGCGTAGCATACGGATTGCCGAGGTCGCGGATAAGGCCGGCGAGGATTGTACGGTTACGGGACGGCTGATCCGGTTTGTGGCCCAGCGACGTAACGATGCAGACCGGAGCCTCGAAGCCCGGTTTGAGGCGGTTCAGCGAGTCATTCGTAGCCGAAACGAACGGGTTGATGCTCTCATAGTTCTTGAGCAGGCCCATGATGGCACCATAGCCCACCGAACTCATGAAGTCTTTGAGCTGATCGTCAGCCGTGAACAGGTTGTGGAGCTTGCCGTCTTTCGTGATGGCAGCCATGCCGATGTGCGTATGCTCACCGTTACCAGCCAGACCAATCATCGGTTTAGCCTTGAAGCTGACCTCAAGACCCATCGAGCGGAATACTTCCTTGACGACCGTGCGGACAAAGATTTCGTTATCGGCAGCCTGCAGGGCATCAGCAAAGCGCCAGTCAATTTCGAGCTGCTCGCAGACATGGGTCATATGGCCGCTCTCGTCGATCTGCGCCTTGAGACCGCCGACCTCTTTATGGCCCATCTCGACGCTGAAGCCGTATTTATCAAGCTCCAGCAGGCAGTTCTCCATAGCCGTGCGGACAGCGCCATGCGTGCGCTCCCAATACTGCTCCTGCATGACCTGCGAAGCGGACATCTCCTCGATAGCGGCTTCCTCGAGCGGCGTCTTGACCCAGAACTCGAGCTCCGTAGCCGACGTGAAAGAGATATCGACGACCTCGTTGCCATCGAGGCTCTCAAGGCCGGACATCTTCGGATTCTCTTTGAAGAGTTTCAGCAGTTCTTTCTTGACGTATTCCATCGAGTCAGCGAGTACCGCGCGGGAATCAACGCGTTTGCCCTCATGAACGAGGAACGACGGGATGCGCAGCGTGCCAACTGGCTTATTCGTTTCCTCATCATAGAATTCCATGTTGTAGTCAACGAACCAGTTGACGGACGGATCGATCGGCATATCGACTTTTGCGTTATTCAGCGTAGCGATACCCGTGAGTACGACGGAAGAACCATCGGTCTGTACTGCCGTGCCAGCATAGAAATCATCGATATCCTTGAGGAAAATACGGACCGGAATCTTTTCATCCGTATCGTTGCCGGCCATATCGACACCGACAAGCGAAACGAATTTGATTTCCGGATGCGACTTAACGAGTTCAAGTACTTCTTCTTTGCTGGAGTTTGCCGGAATTACATAGAGTAAATCTTCCATCGTATACCATCCTTTTCATAAAAACATACAGAAAAAGCCATACAGAATATACCCGAACCAAGCGATCCGCGGACTCCTATCCTGTATGGCTCCATTGCCATAAATTATTTCATTTACAGATGTTATATTAACACAGCCGGATTTGTTTGTAAAGGTACAATTTTTGTATACATCAACCTCAGCGCCCGCTCCTCATCTGCCGCTGTACCTTTGCCTGGACGGCAGCTTCAAAGTCTGTAAGACTCAGGCCAAACACCTGCCGGAAGGCTTTCTGCCCATCGCCTGTCGCACGCACAGCCTCCTGCCAATCGGCAAGCGACTTCCAGCCATAACGGTTCACAAGCTCCGCGGTCGCATATTCAGCCAGGACCGACGCCGTATCATCGGTAAAACTATCGGCAACCTTCCGATAGCCCTCCGCCGTTCCCATCTGCGCCAGCTGCGGGACGCGGCCGGCCTCGCGCAGCACATCGATCCAGGCACGCTGATACTGCGTCAGCGTCCCCATCCCTGCTTCACCGAGCCGTGCCACGCCCATGATATAGCCCGCGCCACGCACGAGCCATTCGACATTGCGCTCGGGCGCGCCCATGCGCTGCCCCTGCAGGACGCGCATCATCAGTGCGCCCATAGTGAAAATGCGCTGCCTATCCGTGTCCAGCTGCTGGGTATTGATAAGTATCGTGCTGCCATTCTCGATCCAAAGGCTCGCTGCGGCCAGCTCCTGTGCCTGCTTAGCCGGCAGGTCACAGTAAAGAGCTACTGCCTTTGCCATATCCTGCTGATCGCGCGACAAGACAATCTGGTACTCCCCGCAAAGCTGCCGTCCGAACCGGCGGGAGAAAAGTGACTGCACCGCCTCTGCCTGGCTTTGCAGCGATTGTTCCAGGCTGCGGGATACGCCCTCACGCACCTCAAAATGCAGCACCGCCGGCTTTTGCTGCTCAGCGGCCCACCAGCGGGAAAACTCCTGCAAGAAAGGCGTAAGCTCGACGCCAAAGGTCTGGGCAAAAGCCGTTTCGCCCTCATGCACTTCCTTCAGCTTCCGGAAATAAACCGCCAGCTTCGTCTCCTCCTGCCCTTTGGCATAATGATCCAGCAGATACCAGGTCATAAGATCCGCCAGCTGATACGTATGCAAATCCTTGCGCATCAGTGCCTTGCGCTGGGCCAGCGTATTATGCTGAAGCTGCTCGGGCTTAGCCGTATGCGGCGCGCGCATGAGCTCTGTCTTGACGTCAAGAATCCATTTCATCATCGTCTTGCCGCCAAGCTCGGCCGCCACACGCGCACCGATGTAGTCCGCAGACCCTTCTTCAAGCCAGAACAACGCCTTTTCATCGGTATCGTTGCCATCGCTGAGCTCATACTGGACCTGATGGAAAAGCTCATGGGCCGTCGTACTGATGCGGTCGCTGGTGCCCGTCATGACACCGGCCTTGCCATTGATGGCCGTGACCGCCCGCTTGCCGCCAGTCCAGCCGCCCGATATTTCCACAATGGCCTTGGCTTCAGCCGGCTCAAGCGAAAACTCCCGCTGCAGTACCTGCTGGTAATCAGCCTCCGTCCCCGCCACATAAACCTCGACATCGCGCGTCAGCCGTACGCCCATGCCCGCCTGCAGCAAATCATTGAACGCCGCTGCCGCCTTTTCTACATCCTGCAGCATAGCAGCATCGGGCCTGCCCTCCGGCTGCACATGAATCGTACCATCGCCCGCGCGTCCCCAGCCGGCAAAGTCCCTGCCGCCATGCGTCAGTACACCGGCGGTCACACCAGCAGCCAGCAGGAACACGAAGAGCAAACATCCTATTTTCTTCATCGCCTCACCTCACTTATGCCAGCGGCAGGCGAAATGCTCTACCAAATCGATAAGGCCGAACAAGAATAGCCCCAAGAAACTCAAGACGACAATACCAGCATACATCTCCAGGTAATTGACCCGCAGCCAGGCATCCATGATGTAGTAGCCCATGCCATACTGCGTGCCGAAGGTCTCTGTGAAGAACAGCACCGAGATGGCCGTGGCCATCGCCACGCGCACCGCCGTGATGAACTTCGGCAGCGAAGCGGGAAATATCACATACCGGAAAAGCTGGGCAAACGATGCCCCGAGCGAATACAGCGGATAATACGTTTCCTCGGGGATGGCCCGGATGCCATCGCGGACGGCAATGATGACCTGGAACACGATAATCAAAAAAATCATGAGAATCTTCGACCACTCGCCAATGCCAGCAAGCAGCATCAGAATCGGCAGCAGGGCAATCTTCGGGATTGGATAGGTCAGATACACCAGCGGTGCCAGCAGCCGGTCGGCCTTCTGCGAATACCCCATCACAAGGCCAACCGGATAGCCGATGCCTACGGCCAATACAAGCCCTGCCGCAATGCGCCAAAGACTGTAAGCGCCATGGATGGCTATGGCCTGTACAAAGACATGGCCAAGCTTGGTAAAGACCTTGTCCGGCGCAGGAATGATCGGCAGCGCCACCAAAAGCGCCACTACCCACCAAAGTGCGAGCAGGGCGGCAGCGCCACCGAGATAGGCGCGCAATACGATTTTTCCCTCTCTCATCGCCGCACCTCCATCGCCTTGATTTTATCGCGCAGCTGCTGGCCGGCAGCAAAGAATTCCGCCGTCTGGCGTTTCTTGCGGCTGTCAGCCAGCTCATTTTGCCGCACCTCCTGCACGGTCCCCGGATGCGCGGCCATCAGCGCAATCTGCTGCCCCAGATAAAGCGCTTCCTCAACGTAATGCGTCACGAGGATCGTCGTGATATGGTTTTCCTGCCAAAGGTCAAGGAATACCTCCTGCATCTCCTCGCGTGTGATGGCATCAAGCGCCGAAAACGGCTCATCCATCAGCAGGATATCGGGACGCAGCAGGAAAGCCCGCGCAAGGCCCACGCGCTGCTGCTGGCCGCCGCTGAGTTCCTGCGGATAGCGGTTCTCGAGTCCCGCAATGCCCAGCCGCCCGCACAATTGCGCCATGCGTTCTTTCAAATCCGCCGTTTTTTCTCCTTTGATGCGGCAGCCCAGCATGATGTTCTCGGCCACCGTCTGCCAGGGCATCAGCCCGTAATTCTGCGGCATAAAGCCGATTCGCATCGCGCGCGGATCGGCCGCTTTGCCCGCGAGCCGTACCGTCCCCTGATAATCGTGGATCAGTCCGGCCACGACTTTCAGCAACGTGGACTTGCCACAGCCCGAAGGGCCTATAACGGCACAAACCGTCCCTTGCGGGACGGTCAGGCTGACATCATGCAGGGCAAATCGTTCACTGCCATCAGCTGCATAGCTGACAGTCAAATGCTCTACTTCAATCATGTTATTCTCTTACCTTCAGCGTTTACTTGCTCAACAAATCCAAAACGATATCCTGATAGCTGTACGTCTCTGTGACGAGCTTCTTGCTGTTGAGCCATTTGATGCAGTCAACGACATCGCTTTCCTTCGGCAGTGCCGCCTCATGATACTTCGGCAGCTTGAGTGCCTCCTTGGCCACTGGCGGGAAACCGCCCTTTTCGATGACCAGGTCGATATATTCGGCGCGGTCTGTGTTGTTGAGATATGCCACGGCCTTGTTATAGGCACGGTACATGGCCTGGATCTCTGCTTTCTTGTCAGCAGCTGCTTTGGCCGTAAACAGGATGACACCGGGATTGATGCCGAGCTCATCGGAGCCCGTCACGAACTGGCAGCCGTTGTGGACGGCGATGCTGGCCATCGGCTCCGGCAATGTGGCGGCCGCGAGCTTGCCGTTCTGAAGCATCTCCAGCCGCGTCGGAATCTGCGGGATAATGACCTTGTTGATGCTGTCGCCTTCCATGTTTTCCTTCGCGAGAATCTGGTCGGTCACATACTCGATGATCGTATTGCGCGAAACGGCAACATCTTTGCCCGCAAGTCCCTTGACATCTTTGATGCCCGACTCCTTGCTCGCAACCAGCTTATAGCTGCCATCGGTGAATGACGTGACCTTGACATCAAAGCCACCGGATTTGGCAAAGGCTACCGCCAGCATATCCGAAACCGCCCCGTCAAGATTGCCGCTCTGCAGGGCCGAGTCGCGATCCATCGCGCTCTTGTACTGCTCAATGTTCACCTCGATGCCTTCTTCACGGAAAAAGCCCTTCTCCTGCGCAATGATGAATGGCAGCGAGTCGGTATCCGGCATCAGGCCGATGGTCAGCGGCTGCATTTCCTTCTTCGTGTCAGCCTGCTTCGTCGTGCCGCAGCCAGCCAGCATCATAAGCGCAAGCACCGTCAGGCAAATGGCGAGTAATTTCTTCAAAAGATTCATCCTTCTTTCTGGTTTTATTGTAAGCCGTCATCAATGCGACAGCAGGCTCTCGAGCATGCCAGCACCAATCTTGGCATAGCGGATTGCCTCATCGATCGTGCCCTTGTTCTCCGCATAGGCCGCAGCCGCTTTATCCTTGAGCTGGCTGGCCTCCTGCTTCATGGCCGCCACCGAGTCGAGCTTATCATTCACATCGTCGATCATCTTTTGGGCTTCATCGATGGACTTGCGCACATCAGCTGCCTGCGTATCGCTTTCCGCACTCTGCTGCTTGTTCTGCTCAATCTGCCGCTGGCGCTCGGCCTCCTTGCCCGTCACCTTATCGACGAGCCTGCCGAGAGCCGAACCCGGCGCGCTGTCGCCGAGCTGCTCATTGCGGCCTTTGGCACGGCTTGACTGCTCCTCAAGCTGGCGCTGCTGCTCCTGCAAATCTTTCTTCTGCTTCTCCAGCTGCTCACGGCGCGCCTTGAGGTCGGCCTCCTGCCCCGCCAGCTTCTGCTCCTTGTCCTTGAGCTGCTGTTCCTGCACCTGCCGCGCCTGCTGCTTGTCGCTATGATCCTGCGAATAGCCCGCAATCATAAAGCCGATGAACAGGGCTGCCGCAAAGCCACCAGCAAGGCAGAGCGCCTTCTTGCGCCCAGCCGTCAGGAATTTTTTTTGCTTGCGCGTATCGTCCGCCTTGCCGCCTTCCGCACGCGAAAGCTCGCGTACACTGCTGCCCGCACGATTCTGCGGAAAAGCCGGCTTGATGCCCAGCGCATCGTCGACAGGCGGCAATTCCTGTGTATCTGACAGGCTCGGCTGCCGTGCCGCTTTTACCGGCTCCATGTCCTCGGGACGCATGTATTGAGTTTTATCGAGATCCTCGTTTTTCATTCTTGTTCCTGTTGCTCCATTTGTTTCTGTTTCTTATCTTCCTGCTCCAGCAAAGCTGCGTGCTCCTTCTGCATCGTCTCGCAGAGGCGCCGCAGCGTCCAAAGCGTATTGAAGGGCGTCACCACTGACTTGAAGCGCACCTTGGGCACGCCGGCCTCCTGCAAGGCCAGCAGCACCTCATCGAGACGCTTGTTGCGGATATTCTGCAGCACCATGACCTCATGCGGGAATACGAAATCATCGGCCTTCTTCTCCGCCGCAGCCTTGAAGCCCTTCATGCCGAGAAGGTAACCGACCTTTTCGCGCCAGGCATCGGCTGGCACCACTTTCGAATCAATGCCCAGACGGCTCAGCACCTTGCGCGCAAGCTGCAGCTTCTCTTCATCGCGGAATTGGTAGAATAACACCTGTTCTTTTCGTTTCATCGGCAATGCTCCTTCGTCAGCGGGACAAGCCACGCATGATCAGATACGTCACCAGCTCGTCAAGCGACACGCCCTCTTCCTGCTTGCGCTGCTCGAGCAGGCTGCGCAGCGATTTGGGCAGCTTGACGGCCAGCTGGCCATCGGCACTTGCTGCGGCAGGGGCCATCTTCGGCGCCACGGTCTTCTCCTTGGTCTCCTTTGCCGCTGCTGCCTTTGCCGTTGCAGTCTTCGATGCCTTTGCCGGCTTTACAGCCTTGGCCATTTTCGCATCTGCCGCTTTCTTCTCCTTGGCTTCGGTCTTGGCCGCTGCCGCTTTCTTCTTTGCCGGTGCCGCCTTTTCCGTCGCAGCCTTTTCCGCCGCTGGCTCAGCTTTCTTCGCATCCTGCTTGTCAGCCTTCGCCGTCTTCTTCGCCGGCTTCTTTTTCTCCTCCGGCGGATAGACAAAGAACTCATTATAGGCATTGCGCAGCGTCTCGCTGGCCTGCTTTGTGCCAACACCGATGATATACGACGGCGTATCCGAATTCAAAAGCTCGGCAATCCGCACGAAATCCGAATCCGTCGTGATGATCAGGAACTTGCGCACGCCCTCCTGATAGAGGATCTTGGCCGAATCATAGATGGCCGAGTCCAGCGAATTCTTGCCATGATAGGTGCGGCTGATCTGACGGAACGTAAAGCCCGGCCGGCGCATGAGTTTATCCCAGCGCTTCTGCTCGGGGCGCGCCTCCCAGTCCGAAACGACAATCGTGCGGCAGGGCTGGTACCGCCTTGCCTTGCCCAGCGTATAGTTTAGCATCTCAAACGGCGCATTTTCGATATCATAAAGTATCGCCACCGTTTCATTACTCGAATCGAGTGTCATAAAATCCTTCCTTCAAAGTCTTATAGTCATACAGTCTTATCTATTCGCCCTTTGCCCGCAAAATCCTGCCGTCCAGGCATCAGCGATTCACTTCTTCGATGACACCGCCGCCGACGACCGTATCGCCATCGTAGAACACGATGGACTGCCCCGGCGTTGCCGCGCGCTGCGGCTCGTCAAAGCGAACCTGCAAACGGCCGTCCGCCCGCAAAGACAGGCTGGCCATGCCCTCTTTCTTGCCATAGCGGATTTTCGCCGCATAGCGGCAAGGCTCTGTGAACGCATCGAACGTAATCCAGTTAAGGTCGCCGGCAACCAGCCCCTCAGCATAAACATCCCTGGCCCCGCCGACGATGACCTGATTGTTCTTCATATCAAGCTCCGTCACATAGAGCGGCTCAGGCGCCGCAATGCCAAGCCCCTTGCGCTGGCCAATCGTGTAGAGCGGCACGCCCGCATGACGGCCAAGCACCTTGCCCTCACGGTTGACGATATTACCAGGCTTTAGGCACGAAGGATTTTTGTCGCGCAGGAAAGCCTTGTAATCATCGTGCGGCACAAAGCAGATTTCCTGGCTGTCCGGCTTATGCGCTACGGGCAGGTTGAATTTTTCCGCCAGCTCGCGCGTATGCACCTTTGTCATACCGCCAAGCGGCAGCAGGAAATGACGCAGCGTCTTCTGATTCAAATGATAGAGCGCATAGGACTGATCCTTATGGACATCCATGCCCTTTTTAAGGACATAACGGCCATTTTCCTGCTGCTCAATGCGCGCATAATGACCCGTAGCCAAAAACTCAGCCCCAAGCTCCAGCGTCTTGTCGAGCAGCAACCCAAACTTCATATAGCGGTTGCAGGCGATGCAGGGATTCGGCGTCCAGCCTTTCGCGTAATCGGCCAGGAAATAATCGATGACATCACGCTGGAATGCCTCCTTGAAATTGACCGTGTAATGCGGGATGCCGATGGTCTCGGCTACGCGGCGCGCATCGTCGACGCTTGCGAGGCTGCAGCAGCCGCGGTCGTTGCAGTCAAAGTCGCGGCTCTCCTCGGAAAGCCGCATGGTGATGCCGATGACATCAAAGCCCTGCTCGACAAGCAAAGCTGCCGTCAGCGAGCTATCCACACCGCCGCTCATAGCCACTACTACTTTTTTCTTTTCCATATATATCAAGCTCCTATGTCCGTACTAAACTTCAAGCGCTTTAATCGCATTCGTATCTTTAAGTATAACATATTCTCGCCCAGACCCAAAGGAATCTTGTCACAGACGCCTGGCAAATGCTAAACTAAACAAGGAATAACTACTCTTTCCCTGCAACAGGAGGCATCATCATGCACGTTACCGGTATCATCGCCGAGTACAACCCCTTCCATAACGGCCATCGCTATCAGATTGAACAAGTCCGGCAAGCATATCCGGACAGCGCCATCATCGCCGTCATCAGCGGCAGCTTTGTCCAGCGCGGGCAGGCAGCACTCCTTGACAAATGGCAGCGCGCCGGGCTGGCCATCGCCGGCGGCTGTGATCTCGTGCTGGAGCTGCCCTTTGCCTTTGCCTGCCGCAGTGCGCAGGATTTCGCCCGCGGTGGCGTCCAGCTGCTCGCAAGACTTGGCATCACCGACATCCTTGCCTTCGGCGCCGAATGTCCGTCACTTGCGACACTACAAGCACTCGCTGCGGCCATCGACTCGCCGGCCGTCCAAACACAGCTGCACGAGCGAATAAATGCCGGAGCCTCCTACGCGCAAGCTCTTACTGAACTTACTGCCACAGCCGCCGCTGCCGATGCAGCCATTTTGCACGAGCCTAACAACATCCTCGCCATCGAGTACCTGCGCGCACTGAAAAAAACGCCCGCCATCGAACCGCTGCTGATTCCCCGGGCAGGCGCCGGCTACCATAACACCAACATCGCCGCCCCCCATGCCAGCGCCTCGGCCATCCGCATGCTGCTGCAAAAAGCCGCCACCGCCGCCAAGAACGCCGACGGCAAACTGCTTATCCCCCAGCTCACCGCCCGTGACAGTATGGCCCTGCAAGAAGCCCTTCCCGCCGCAGGCTTTGCCGCCATCCGCAAGTTCAAAGCTTCCGAGCTGCCAAACCTTGACCGCCTGCTCGTGCCACTGCAAACCCTGATGCTGCGCACCAGCAACACAGCTTTGCAGGAAATCAGCGGCATCAACGAGGGTCTTGAAAACCGCCTGCGCGACTGCCTACAAAACGCTGCGACCTACGACGAAGTTCTGTCCGCCGCCGCAACCAAACGCTACCCCAAAAGCCGCATCGCCCGCACGCTCATCCACCTGCTGCTCGGCCTCACGCAAACACAACTGGCATCCATGGACGACGCCGGCCCGCTCTACGCGCGCGTCCTCGCCTGCGGCCCACGCGGCCGCGACTTGCTCAAGCGCATAAAAAAAGCGGAAACGCTTCCGCTTATCACCAAAACCAGCACCTTCTTGACGAGCACTCAGCGCGCCCAAGGACTAGCCGCCCTATCCCCCCTGCAAAATCAGCTTGCCCTCGACACAATGGCCACCGAGCTGCGCCAGCTGATTACACCGCAAACAGACAGGAAATGCAACGACTTCCAACAGTCGCCACGCTTTTTCGGTTAGCGCACACTTACTATTTTCAACAACATCCGCATCTATACGCAATACCTGCCTGATTTGACCTGTCAAATCAGGCAGGTATTGATAAAAACCAACCAAACCGCTATAATAGAGTTAGAAAAAGGACCACCGATAGACGGATTATTCCCTCGCTCGATGGTTATATCTTCAATAAGCAGAAATAACCGCCGTTTTTCGAGGACAGGCGGTTATTTTCTTTTTACCTCTATAATGAGGAGCAGGAGAAGCTTCAGCGTGTCCGCATCTATCGGTAACACCTCCACTTCGGGGTGGCCAATCGACCACGCTTACGCTTGGCCTTAAAGCACCTTTCTGCGAGGGTGTACGTTACAAATAATCCGCCTACCGTATCTGGTGGCCTGACAGGATGCTCCTGCCAAAGGTATTATAGCATGTATATTCCATAAGAACAATAACAACGCCAAGCGGGCGGCTGACATTTGACTTGTCAACCGCCCGCTTGGCGTTGTTATTTATCCCTGTACGTCACAGTACACGGCGATAGCCTGTGGTACTGTCTCGATGGTCAGCGGCAGCTGCGGGCCGATTTCGCCATCGAGGTCGCTCTGCAATGGCTCGGCAGCCGTGATGCGGAAGCTGCGCGCCTGAATATGCAGCACCTTATCTTTCTCCGACACCGGCTTGCCTGCGATGAGGTCGGCCGTCACTGCCATCAGTGACGGGATGCCGCATTTGCGGATGGCCAGCAAATCGAGCTTGCCATCCGTTACCGAAACATCTTTGGCGACATTTTTCATGCTGCCGACAACGGCACTGTTGATGACGACAAACAGGAAGGCCTCCAGCTCATGCAGCTTCCCATCGGCCTCGATTGTCATTGGCACGGCACGGAATTTCGGCAGCTCGCCAAGCCCCTTGATATAATAGGCCATCTTGCCCAGCGCATTCTTGAGCCGCGCATCCACCTCATGCGCAATGCCTGTCATCATGCCAGCGCTGGCAACATTGATGAAATAATCCTCGCCAACCTTGCCAAGATCCATGCGGCAGGACTTGCCGCTTGCGATGATATCGAAGTATTTTTCCATATCCTCATTGATTTTGAGATACGTCGCAAAATCATTGGATGTACCGCTACCGATGATGCCGAGCGGCAAATCGATGTTATTCTTGACCATGAGATTCACGCACTCATGCACCGTACCGTCGCCACCTGCGGCCAAGATGCCCGCAGGTTCCGTTTCACGCACGAAATCCACGAAATCCTCATTGCCCTCTTTCCTGGTGCGGAACATAAGCAGCAGGATATTGCGGCGCTGAAACGCCTCGACCATGCCATCGAGCTTGTTCTTGAATGCAGCATGCCCCGACACCGGGTTATAGAAAAGAACCAGCTTTTTCACTGTCTATGCCTCCTAGAACAAACGAGCAGGAACGCTGCTCGTCTGTTTATCTTATCCGTTTGCTTTCGTCTTGAAAACGCCAATGCGGCGCAGGAATTTGATGCCGATGCGGCCAATCATCGGCATGCGCTCAAGGTCATCCTCGAGCAGGCCGCCGATCAGCAGCATGACCGCGATGTAGACCGCACAGCCGAAGAATACGGCACCGAACGTCGAGATAACGCCAATCTGCCACCAGGCCATCGTCCAATCGTAGAAGAAGTATACCGCCGCCGCCATGACAGCCGAAGCGATGATGGTCTTTAAAAGCTGCGGAATCTCCATGCGATAGCCGATGAACTTGTAGATGAAAATCAGATTGATGATGGCGGCGACGCCCATATCGGCTGCCGTCGCCCAGGCCGCACCCATGATGCCGAGCCAGGGAATCGCCGTAAGTTCCCAGTTCAGGACGACCTTGGCCACGGCCGCGAGAATCATATTGACCATCGGAATCGTCGGATGCCCAAGGCCCTGCAGGATGCCTGTCGATACCTGATGCAACCCCAAAAGAATGATGCTGACGGCCGAAATCATGACGGCAGGCCCAGCCCCTGGTGCATTGTAGATAAGTGATGAAATCGGCGTTGCCAGCACGAACACGATGACAAATGCCGGGAAGCAGACGAAGTTCGAGATGCGGACAGAAGCCGCCGTCTGGTTGTAGACGCGCTTCATATCCTGCAAAGCCCGCGCCTCCGAGATGGCCGGTACGATACTCATGGCCATCGAAGCCGTGATGATACACGAAAGGTTTACAAGCGGCACCGCCATACCCGTGAGGTAGCCGAAAAGCTCTGTCGCCTCGTTGACGCTATAGCCTGCGACCTCCAAGCGCTGCGGCACAATCATCAAATCCAGATTGGAAACAACCGGCAGCATGATGCTGGCCGCCGAAACCGGCAGCGACAGCTTGAAGATGCGCTTGATGATCTGCCAGGCTGGCTCGCTCTCCTGCCCGGGCAGCGGCTGCAAGTCATTGCCATAGTCGCGCTCAATATCGCGGTCGAGCTTCCAGTGGAAGTAGACAAGCACCATAAGGCCCGTCACAGCTCCCGCTAAAGCACCCAGCGACGCACCAGCTGATGCGTAGTCAAGGCCCCAGGGCAGCAGAAGCTCCGCCAAGAGAATCATCGTGATGACACGGAAAATCTGCTCGACAATCTGCGAGACTGCCGTTGGCGTCATGCGCTGCCAGCCTTGCAGATAACCGCGGGAACTTGCAAGCAGCGTGACAAAGAATACCGTTGGTGCCAGCACAACGATGGACTTATAGGCACGCGGATCGCGCACAAACTGCCAGTCGATGAGCCAGTCCGCGGCAAAATAGGTCAGGAACGAAAATACAAGACCTGTTGCCACCATCAAAGCCATCGAGATATGGAACACACGCCTTGCCCCAAAGATATCTTTAAGGGCAACCTTCTCTGCCGTAATGATGGAAATAGCCACCGGCACACCGGCCTGTGACACCGTCATGGCAAAGAAATAAATAGGAAAGGCCATTTGGTAAAGACCAATACCTTCACCGCCAAGGATTCGGGACACAAAAATCCAATTCAGTGAACCGATGACCTTGACGACAAACCCAGCCACAGTCAGGATAAATGTTCCCTTGAGGAACGATTCTCCCTTGCTGGATTTCTTTTCTTCTTTAACTTCCTGGTTACTTATGGGAAACACCGCCTATGTACAAAGGCACGCCACTTCCCCGCAGCATGCCCGTTTTGCAAAATCATCGCGCAATCGCTATAATAAGGATACGCAACATAGGAAATTATATCATCATTAGCGTTGACTTTCCACTATTATTTCTGCCAACGGCCGAAATTGGCCAAGGAGTACCTATGAACAAGAATCTTCTGGAATTCGATATGGCCGTCGGCCGTGAAAAACCTGTAACCATCTTCACACAGGAAAATGCCTGCCCTTTCTGTGACACCGACCATCTGACCGATATCATCGACCGCGACGGCACCATCATCCTGCTGCGCAATAAATACAACGTGCTCAAGGGCACGGAACAATTCGTGCTGATTGAGGGCGATGCCTGCCAAAGCGATATGCCCGCCTACAGCCGTGCGCACATGCACCGGCTCATCCGTTTCGGCATCCAGCACTGGCTGCGTCTCAAAAACTCCGGCGATTATGCCGACGTCATCTTCTTCAAGAACTTCGGCCCGCTCTCTGGCGGCACCATCCGCCATCCGCATATGCAGTACATTGCCTTCCCTTCCCTGGCTGAGCCATTGACTGTCCAGCCCGAGGAATTTTCCGGCCCTGTCATCTACGAGCAGGACCAGGTAAAAATGACCGTTTCCGAGCAGCCGCATATCGGCTTCTGGGAGTTCAATCTCATCGCCACTGCGCAGGATTCTGCTACCATCAACACGCTGGCCGACTACATCCAGCTTGGCACCGATTACTTGACCCATCACTTCCATAAGCATTGTAACAGCTACAACATTTTCTTCTACGAACGCGAAGGAACCATATACGTCAAACTGACGCCCCGCTTTGCCACGCCTCCCATCTACATTGGCTACAACCTCCGCATACGGCCATCGAACTATCAAGATGCCATAACGGAACTTCACCACATCTACGGCACTTCCCCATTTGCCTAAAAATTGCAGTTTGACGGTTAGTGCGTGCTTAAAATAAACTTGATAGAGCTCAGCTTGGGCGGGGGCGGGTGCACTTTTTCTCCGCTCTCGCTAAATGACCCGCGCGGATATTTTGTACGCATCTAGCAACATGTGCCGGGCAGGCCGGCGGCACGCCAATACATCGTGTCGTTCTAGATAGTATCTGTTGCGGGCCATCCCTCACTGCGTTCGGGCAGTCGCTCCCGCTACGAAGAAAGTGTACCCGCCCCCGCCCTCTGCTAGGTTTGGATAAGCCTGCTCTGCTTCGGCTATAGGTTACGAATTACATCGATGTGCTTGTAACGGGAGCAACGGTTCGTGCAAACTTGTTCATATAGATGAGGGGGGCGAACGGGGGAGTGGTTCTTTCTGTCTGGAGCGACTGTCCTGCGCAGCAGGACTGGGCCGTAAGCGCATAAGCTAGATATAGATGTGTACGCCGCGACCTGGTAACGGGAGCAGGTAACTAAGTTCGTAAAACTCTGCAAGCGGCCCATTTAGCGGAAACAGAAAAAGCACTACCCCGTGACCCCCGCGCTTCGTAGTATCGGGATTCCATACGGACGCATACACCTCATCCGAGCGCTTCGCGCCCACCTTCCTCGGTAAGGGGAAGGCTAGAACTAACCCGTCAAACTGCAATTTATATTATTAAAAAAGCCTGCTGACACCGACGCCAGCAGGCTTTTCCTTTATATTATGCTTCTTTCTTGTCAAACGGAACGTGGTTGAGCACAAGATCCGGATTGTTGTCCGTAATCCAGCCGATAGCCCACTCGTTGTTGAGCAACAGTACCGGATTCTGGTTGCGGTCATAGACGAACATGCCGCGGTCAGCACCTTTGAGCGCCGCCGGCGTCACTTCGCGGCCATCCTCGAAGGCCATCCAGCGGGCGACCTCGAATGGCTGCATATTCATCTCGATATCGACGTTGTATTCATTCTTAAGGCGGTACTCAAGCACCTCGAACTGCAGCGTGCCGACAGTACCGACGATATAGGACTCGGTACCAGCACCAGCCTGCTGGAAGAGCTGGATAGCACCTTCCTGCGTGAGCTGCTCGATACCCTTGACGAACTGCTTGCGCTTCATCGTGTCCTTGGCCTGGACGCGCGCAAATTTTTCTGGCGGGAATACCGGGAAATCCGCATACTTGAACTTATGGCTGGCATCGCAGACCGTGTCGCCGATGCCAAAGACGCCCGGATCAAAGAGACCGATGATATCACCTGGATAAGCCGTATCGACAATCTGGCGGTCCTGAGCCAGGAACTGCTGAGGCTGAGCGAGCTTCAGCATCTTGCCTGTGCGCTCATGCCAGACTTCCATATTGCGCTCGAATTTACCCGAGCAAATGCGGATAAAGGCCAGGCGGTCGCGATGCGCCGGATTCATGTTGGCCTGAATCTTGAAGACAAAGCCCGAGAACTTCTCATCGCTGGCCGGGATCATGCCCTCAGACGATTTGCGCGGCTGCGGAATCGGCGCCATGCGGATATAGCCTTCGAGGAAGTCCTGCACACCGAAGTTCGTCATAGCCGAACCGAAGAACATCGGCGTGAGTTCCCCGGCGTTGACGAGTTCCATATCGAATTCCTCGCCGGCTTCATTGAGGAGCTCCAAATCTTCCTGCAATGCTTCCCAGACATCTTCACCGACACGCTCGATGACAGCCGGATCATCGGGCTCATAGACATCGGCAATACGTGCCTCCTGTCCATGGGTCGTATCCTCAGCGAACAGCAGCACCTTGTCATTGCGGCGGTCATAGACGCCCATGTACTGCCCGTCCTGGCCGATTGGCCAGTTCATCGGATACGAACGGATGCCCAGCACGTTTTCGATTTCATCCATAAGGTCAATCGGTGCCTTGCCATAATGGTCGAGCTTGTTGACAAACGTAAAAATCGGGATGTTGCGCTGCTTGCAGACCTTGAAGAGTTTCTTCGTCTGCGCCTCGACGCCCTTGGCGACGTCGATGACCATGACGGCACTATCGACAGCCATCAGCGTGCGGTACGTATCCTCGGAGAAATCCTGATGGCCCGGCGTATCAAGGATGTTGATGCGGCAGCCATCGTAGTCGAACTGCAACACCGACGACGTGACCGAAATACCACGCTGCTTCTCGATTTCCATCCAGTCAGATACCGCATGACGCTGGGTCTTGCGGCTCTTGATGGAACCAGCCAGATGGATGGCCCCACCGTAAAGCAGGAGTTTTTCCGTAAGCGTCGTCTTACCAGCATCCGGATGGGAGATGATGGCAAAGGTGCGGCGCTTCTCTATTTCTTTATTGAGTTCTTCACTTAATGCTGACAAAGTAAATCCTCCAATGGGTAAATAATATAGCTATAAACACACCTTTCCCTTTTGATCCGCCCCAAGGGGCAAAATACGAAAACCAGTGTGTTTCATGTGCGAGTTCCAGGAAGCCTTGCTACGACTAAGTTCCGAGCCTTTTATGATACGTCTCATGACAATGTCACTGAGCGTACCTTATCTGCCTGCAACCTCTACGGACTCACATAGTAACCATTCTACCATAAAACCAGAAGAGAAGACAAGGAAATTAGCACGGCCTGCCCAATTATACAAATAACACTAGTTTATATGCTATCATAAGGACTATTATCATCGCAAGAATCAATTTATTGTCGTATAATATAGGGTAACAAACACAACGGAGGTGTTCCTATGGAAATCAAGAAATCGGCCTGTCCCTACGACTGTCCCGACTGCTGCGGGCTGCTCGTCTATACCGAGGGCGATGAAGTCATCAAAGTAAAGGGCGATCCGGGCCATAGCTATACGCGCGGCACGCTCTGCCCCAAGATGGCCCGCTACGAGCGCACGGTGCACGCACCGGCGCGCCTTACGACGCCGCTTAGGCGCAGCGGCCCGAAAGGCAGTAGTGCATTCACGCCAATCAGCTGGAGTACCGCGATAGAAACCATCACCAGCCAATGGAAAGACATCATCAGACAGTATGGTGCCGAGGCCATCCTGCCCTATTCCTATGCTGGTACCATGGGCACCATCCAATACAGTGCAGGCCATAGCTTTTTCTATCAGCTCGGCGCCACAAGCCTTGACCGCACCATCTGTGCACCAGCCAAAAGCCGTGGGTACCGCGATGTCATGGGCGGCACGCTGCCCACTGCACCTCAGGAGGCAGCCAATAGCGACTTCATCATCCTCTGGAGCATCAGTATGCTCGCCACCGGCATCCATTTCCGCCACGATGTCGAACTTGCCCGCCAAAACGGCGCCAAAGTCTGGTGCATCGATACCTATGAAACACCGACAGCCCGCTACGCCGACCACTTCACCTGCGTGAAGCCTGGTACCGATGGTGCGCTGGCCCTTGGCCTTATGCATATCCTGAATCGTGACGGGCTTATCGATGAGGCCTTCATCCAGCAATATGTCGAAGGCTGGGAAGACCTGCGCGATCAGGTTCTGCCCCGCTATACGCCTACGGCCGTAGCGGCCATTACCGAAATTCCCGAGGAGAACATCGAGTCTCTTGCCAAGGCCTTTGGCCGTGCCCATGCACCTTTTATCCGCCTTGGCAGCGGCCAATCGCGCTACGGCAACGGTGCGATGACCTCGCGGCTCATTACCTGCCTGCCCGCCATCGTCGGCGCCTATGCGCATGTTGGCGGCGGCCTTTTGACCTCGGCCTCGGGCAGTCATGCCTTTGACAAGGACATCATCCGCCGCCCCGAAAAGGAACAGGCTGGCGCCCGACATATCAATATGATAAAACTTGGCCAGGCACTTACCGACGAAAAACTCGCGCCCCCCATCAAGAGCCTTTACGTCTATTCCTCCAATCCTGCCTGCACAGCTCCCGAGCAGGCACTTGTCCAGCAGGGCCTGCTGCGCGAAGACCTCTTCACCGTTGTCCACGAGCGCTTTATGACCGATACAGCCCGCTACGCTGACATCATCCTGCCCGCAACGACTTCACTCGAACACGATGATATCTACTATTCTTATGGTCACTATACCATCCAGCGCGGCGATGCTGTCATCCCGCCCATTGGCCAAAGCAAATCCAACTGGCAGGTCTTTTCGCTGCTTGCCAAAGCTATGGGTATCGACGATGATTTTTTCCGGCAGACGGAGGCCGCGTTGATTGAAAAATTTATCACCAGCACCGACACGGCCTGGCCATTGCCTGTAGATAAAGGAAAGCTTGCCAGCGGCGAACCCGTCGACCTGCCACTGCCCGATAACTACAAGCTCGATTTTAAAACACCCTCGGGAAAAATCGAAATCAAAAATTTTGCCTGCAAACCCGCACTGCCCGATTATCGTCCTCCCCATTACGCAAACGATACCGAAGAATTCCTGCTGATTAACGCCCCCGACCCGCGCATCCTTGACAGTTCCTTCAACGAGCGGCCCGAGCTTACGCGTGGCCATGTCATGGAGCTTTTGATGCATCCTGATGATGCTGCACGGTTAAAGCTCTGTGACGGCGACGCGGTACTTGTCAGCAACGCTCAGGGCAGCGCGCAGTTCACGCTGGCGCTTTCAACGCGCACTGCACCAGGCCGCGTTGTCAGCGAAGGCGTCTGGTGGAATACGCTGACAAAAACCGGCAATACCAATCAGCTGACCCATGCGCGCACCACGGACAAAGATGGTGGCAGTACCTTCTACGATGTCAAAGTCAATATTGTTAAACTCTGACCCGTCAGATTTGACCGGTCAATGCTGACAAGTCAAATCTGACTTGTCAAAAACGGCAGCTGTCTCTTGTCCTTGCAAGAGTACAGCTGCCGTTTTCGCATGCTTATTTGAGTTCCAAGCCCACCGGGCAATGGTCACTGCCAAATATTTCATTGTGGATAGTCGCATCGGCGATGCGCTCCTGTAGCCGCTTGGAGGTCACAAAGTAATCGATGCGCCAGCCCGCATTCGTATCACGGGCCTTGCGCAGGTACGACCACCAGGTATAGATGCCCGTCCGCTCCGGATACAGGGTGCGGAACGTATCGATAAAGCCTGCGTCCAAAAGCTCTGTGAATTTGCCGCGTTCTTCATCGGTAAAACCTGCATTATGATGATTCGTCTTCGGATTCTTGAGATCGATTTCCGTATGCGCGACATTGAGATCGCCGCAGACGATAACAGGCTTTTTGCGATCGAGTTCCTGCAGATACCCGCGGAAAGCATCCTCCCACTCCATACGGTAAGCCAATCGCTCGAGCTCGCGCTTGGAATTCGGCGTGTAGACAGTCACGAAGTAAAACTCCGGAAACTCCAGCGTAATCACGCGCCCCTCATGGTCATGCTCTTCGATGCCGAGCCCGTAGCTGACAGACAGGGGTTCAATGCGCGTAAAAACAGCCGTGCCCGAATAGCCCTTCTTCTCAGCGCTGTTCCAGTACTGCTTATAGCCCGGCAAGTCGAGGATCGCCTGATCCGGCTGCATCTTCGTCTCCTGCAAACAGAATACATCCGCGCCCAGCTGGCAGAAGGATTCCATAAAACCTTTTTTGAGGCAGGCCCGCAGGCCATTGACATTCCAAGAGATAAATTTCATCAGCAATACCTCACGCTATCACGGCAGCGTCTTGAACGCATCAAACGGCCAGAATACCAGCATTGCCTTGCCTTTGACAAGGTTCAGCGGCACAAAGCCGACATCTGCAAACCGGCTGTCTTCCGAATTGTTGCGGTTGTCGCCCATGACAAAAATCGTCCCATTCGGCACCGTAGACTTCGGATACTCGCTCTTCGTCTTTTCGAGGATGTAATCCTCATTCAAGAGCTGATCATTGACAAATACACGGCCATCCTTGATTTCGACCGTATCGCCAGCTGTCGCGATGACACGCTTGATGAAATCGCGTTTCGGATCACGCGGATACTGGAAGACGAGAATTTCCCCTTTCTGCGGCTCGCGGAACTGATAGATAAATTTATTGACCACCAGGCGCTCCTGCGACTGCAACGTTGGCCGCATCGACGGCCCATCAACGATGTACAGCTCTACGACGAACTGACGGATGATGAAGGCCAGCACAACAGCGACGACAATCGAGATAATCCAATCCTTGGCTTCTTCTCCTAAAGAACTCATTACAGTATCCTCCTCCTAATCGACTTTTAATCTACAAACAAATAGGGACTGCCCAAAAGCAGTCCCTACCGTTACGCCAATTAGCGTTTCTCTTTGATACGAGCAGCTTTACCCGTAAGGTTGCGCAGATAATAGAGTTTTGCACGACGGACGATACCCTTGCGGACAACGTCGATCTTCTCAATGCGCGGGGAATGAACCGGGAACATACGCTCAACGCCTACGCCGTAGGAAATACGACGAACCGTGAACGTCTCACGGATACCCGTACCCTGACGAGCGATGACAACGCCCTCGAACATCTGGATACGCTCGCGCGAACCCTCGACGATTTTCGCATGAACGCGAACCGTGTCACCAGGTGCGAACTCCGGAATGTCGGAACGGAGCTGTTCTTTTTCTAAAGTCTCGATGATGTTCATTTGTATATTTCCTCCTTCTATAGACGTTCGTGGCAAGCATCACAAAGGGTGACAAGTCACCGGCTCACTCAGAGGACCGCCCACATATACTCTGATAGTTTATCATAAAAGGAAGGGCGTTTCAACACCCCGAAAAAATTAATTTTCGTTGAAAATCAGCGAAAAATCCGTGCAGCCATCGCTTGCTTGACGATATCTGCCGGCACGTCGTTACGTGCAGTCACGGTGCCGATTCCCGTCATCAGCACCCAATTGACCTTGCCGCCTACGGTTTTCTTGTCGTGGAAGATATCTTCATACATGGCATCCACCGTGCAGCCTTCGGCCTGCACAGGCAAATGCAGTGCCGAAATCAGATCCGTCACGCGCGCCGCCGCCTCTTCCGGCAGCAGCCCCAGCTGCACGCTGATATCCGCAGCCCCCACCATGCCGATTGCTACCGCTTCGCCATGATTGTAGCGCACATAGCCCGTCTCCTTCTCGATGGCATGCGCCATCGTATGCCCAAAGTTCAAGATACGCCGCAGCCCTGCCTCCTGTTCATCCTGGCTCACGACAGCTGCCTTGATTTCGCACGAACGCGCAATCATATGCGTTGCCGCCTCAGGCTCCAGACTTAGCACCGCCTGCTGGTGCTGCTCAAGGAACGCAAAGAATTCCGCATCGTAAATGATCCCGTATTTGATGATTTCGCCGAGCCCCGTATATATTTCACGCTTAGGCAGCGTCTGCATGAAATCCAGGTCCATGAACACGGCCTTGGGCTGGTAGAAGGCTCCGATAAGATTCTTGCCCAGCGCATGATTTACGGCCACCTTGCCGCCGACACTCGAATCCACCTGCGCCAAAAGGCTCGTCGGCAGCTGCACGAACGGCACGCCGCGCATATAAGTCGCCGCAATAAAGCCCGCCAGATCGCCGACTACGCCGCCGCCCAAGGCAAAAATCGGCGATTTGCGGTCAAGGCCAAACTCGATGGCCTTGGTATACAGCCCCTCAGCCACCGCCAGGCTCTTGGAACTCTCACCAGCCGGAACCTGGGCAAGTTCGACCTCCAGCCCCGCCGCCTGCAGCAGCTTCTTTACCTTGCTGCCGTAGCGCGGGCCGACATTCGTATCGGTCACGAGCAACGCCTTCCGGGAAAATCCTGCTGTGCGTACAAAGGCCTGCAATTCTTTCTCTAATCCATACCCAATGAAAATCGAATAACTTTTCTCGCCTAACTCTACCTTGACCTCACGCATGAAGTACACCTCTCGTTTTCAAAAACCGCACGATATTTTCCACGACCTGCAAGGGCGACAGCTCACTCGTATCGATCGTGTAATCGGCCTTTTTGTAAAGCTCCTGCCGTTCAGCCATGAGCTGCTCGACTGCTTTGCGGCGGTCGCCCTGATCGGCCTTATCGAGTACCGGCCGCGTCCCGCGGCGTTTCGTACGTGCCAGCACGGCATCCACGCTGGCACTCAGGCAGATGATAACGCCGCTTTTCTTGAAATCCGCTACATTATCCGGATTCTTGACCGTACCACCGCCCGTCGAGATGACCGCGTTGCGGCGCGCCATCAGCCGCTTTACAAGTGCCCGTTCCTGCTCACGGAAGTACGCCTCGCCCTTTTGGGCAAACATGTCGGGTATGCTCATGCCAGCCTCTTCCTCGATTCTCTGATCCATATCGATAAAGGCCGCCCCGAGCTTGGCAGCAAGCATCCGGCCCGTGCTCGTCTTGCCAGTCCCCATAAAACCGATAAGTACGACGTTCTTCATGCTTACCAATCCTTCCCGATGCGCTGTTTATAGCTGTCGATTGCCGCCTTGACATCCACCATCGCATCAGCACCGAACTTATCACAAATGGCCTCCGCCATGACAAAAGCCGTCATGGCCTCACCGACCACAGCCGCCGCTGACACTGCACAGGTATCACTGCGTTCCTTGCAGGCCAGTACGGCCTCGCGGCTCTCGATGTCAATCGAATGCAGCGGCGTCATCAGTGTCGGAATCGGCTTCATGGCCGCCTTGACCACGACTTCTTCACCGTTCGTCATGCCGCCTTCGAGTCCGCCCGCGCGGTTCGTCTTGCGGTACACCGCCCCGCTTGCATCGAGGAACACTTCATCGTGAATCTGGCTGCCCGGCAGTCTGGCACAGTCAAACCCTGCACCAATCTCCACACCCTTGATGGCCTGTATCGACATCAGCGCAGCTGCGAGTTTCGCATCGAGACGGCGGTCCCACTGGATATGGCTGCCAAGGCCCGCGGGCAGGCCGCGGACCGTCACTTCAAAGATACCGCCCAGCGTATCGCCAGCCTGCTTGGCCGCATCGATTTTGGCCTTCATCTGCTGCTCAGCATCAGCATCATAGCAATTGAGCACAGAGCCATTTTCCGTGCCGAGTTTTGACCGGTCAATCTTTGACAAGTCAGCGGCTACCCCGCCGATATTTATAACCTGCGAAACGATGCTTATACCTAAAGCCCGCAAGAATTCCTTGCAGACTGCGCCCACAGCGACACGCATCGTCGTCTCGCGGGCGCTCGACCGCTCAAGGATATCACGGACATCCTTGCGGTCATACTTTTTGACGCCAGTAAGATCGGCGTGCCCGGGACGCGCAGCCGTGACCTTCGGACCTGCCGGTTCTCCGAATACCGCCATGCGGTCTGTCCAGTTGGCAAAGTCCTTATTGACCACCTGAAGCGTAATAGGGCCGCCGAGCGTTTGCCCAAAGCGCACGCCCGAAACGATTTCGGCCTTGTCCTTCTCAATCTTCATGCGGCCGCCACGGCCATAGCCCTGCTGACGGCGGGCCAGCTCGCGGTTGATGGCCGCCAGGTCAAGGTCAAGCCCTGCCGGCAGCCCCTCGAGAATTGCCGTCAAACACGGACCATGTGACTCGCCAGCCGTCATAAAACGTAAGATACTCATAACAGGATACACCTCGCAGGTTTTCAAATTTCTATCATCAATAGTTTAATTTATTGTATGTGATAAATCAAGTCCTCCAAGCATCAATCATTGTCCACAGAATCAGTTCCTGCCCAGGCATAAATCCGCAGCAGCAAAACACAGGCCAGCCTGCCATCCTGCTGGTGCACGGCCGTCCGCTCGACTTGGATGCAGCGTTCGCTTTCACGCAGGCCGCGCAAAAAATCCAGCAAATCAAAATACGTGCAGCAAAACTTGACCTCTACCGGCAAAATCTGCAGATCCGCCTGCTTTTGCACCGTCTGCGGTGTTACCTGCTGCAAGGCCACATGATGGCGAAGCGCTTCGCGCTGCAGCAGAAGCAAAAAATCCCCCTGCGCCAATTCTTCCGGCAATGCCTTATCCGCCCGCGCCTGACGATCCGTCAGTTCCTGCTCATAAGCTGACATGTCAAGATGGGCATTCTGGTAATTCGTCACCGCCACAATCTGCCGTTGCAGCGTCCGTACTTCTTCCCTGCACGCTTGCCGTTCAGCCTGCAAGGGCGCATGGATAAATGCCATAACCACTGCCCCCAGCACCAGACTGCCAGCAGCAGCTGCTGCCAGCCATTCCATTCCTGCCAATTGCCGCAACTCTTTTTCCTCCTCTAGCCGGAATCATCTACAGATGCAGTGCCATGCGAAAACCAACGGTACCATCCCCCTTTTGGTTTTTATCGCCTGCTGCACGGCTGCCCGATGACTCCAGGACCGGCCCATCGGGAAAGAAATCCTTATCCCGCTCAAAGACCTGCACAAAATCTGCGATTGCCTCATAACTTACTGCACGGCCCTCGATTTCCAGCCCGTGTTCGTCGCGCTGTTCGATTCCCTCCAGCCAGACGCCATCCACAGTCATCGCCCCCAAGTGAACCAGCAGGCCATACCAGGGGAAACCTGCCTGCGTAAGCAGCTGCAAACGCTGTTCCTTCTGTTCGAGTCCCGACCGTCTCTTTTCCAAGTTTTCCATCTGCTGCTTGGCAGGCAGCAGATGCGCCAGTTCCTGCTGCCTGGCCTCAGCCTGTGCCCTTGCCTGATAAAGCGTCCAGCCATCCCAGCCAACCAGCAGGCTTTCTCCCAGAAAACAAACGCCCGTCAGCAGTATAGCCAGCCTGCGGTAGTCCCATTTTTCTGCTGTTTCCTTACGCTTCAGCAGCCAGGCAGCCCGCAGCGCTTCCTCGTCAAGCCCGCGCAAGAACAGCACTGCAGCCGTAGCCGCCGGCTCGATTGCTGCCACGGCACAGCGCGCTGCCCCCTTTGCCCAGGTCAGCTGCCAGCCAGCAGCAGCCAGCTGGTCAGCGGACTGTGATGCCTTGCAGCCAGGCGCATCTGGCGGGAACGGCACCACCAGCTCCGTCAGCGGAATCCCCGCCTGCCCGAAGGCCTCACTGGCCTCCTGGATATATTCGCGATTCACGACGGCCGCCCACATATCCGCTTTGCCTGCTACTTCGGCACTAGCCACTTGAAACGCCTCGATATCGAGCGAAGCTTCACTGAGCTGCGATTCAAGCTCCCAGTAAACAGCTTCCCGCCGCTCAGTCACAGGCATGTCGGGCGGCAGGGAAATCCAGTACGTGCGGATTTGTTCGGCTGCCGCCACGAGCACACGCGGGATTTTTTCCCAGCCTTCACGGGCCAGCCGCGCGCTGATGCGTTCGGCCTGGTCTGCGAGCGCTGCCTGCTCTGCCGGCAGCTGCAAAGCTCCTTGCAGCTGCCATGCCTGCGCATAGGCAAGATGCACCAGGCTAATCCTGCCCTGCGCATCAATCCCGATGCCTACTACCTCCTGCCACTGCTTGCGGCAATTCCGTATGATTTTTTGCACCTGCTCACGGAGCCCAGCCCAACCATACATACGCGTTTCCTTCCTTTCTCAGCACACCCTTCACGAAACGATGACGTTCCCAGCGGGCTCCCGCCTCCTTATAGCGCGCAAAACCGATAAGATAAAGCTTATCCTGACGTGGAACAGCCGTGACCTGCACCGCCATGGTATCCGGATAGCAAAAGCCCGTAGTCTTTATTTCTGTCCGTTTATGCCCCCAGCATGCATCGGCCTGCTGCGGCTCTGCCATAAGCAATTGCGCCGCTTGTTCTGTCACGCCTTCAGCTGCCAGCCGCAGCTGCATCTCCTGCTGGTATTCCTCATTTGCAGTCTGCATGGTATGTATCGTATGCAGCATCGCCAGGGCAAACAGCACCACTACCAGCATCAGGCAAAGCATTACCACCGTGACTGCGCCCGCTTCGCCTGCACGCGGCTCATTTTTCCACGGGCGGCAGATAGACTGCCGTTTGCAACGTATACACATGCCCTGTCCTTTCGCTGACACCTTGCAGCCGGATTACATACAGCCCTTCATGTCCAGGCTCTGCCTGACAAGAAAAGTCCTGTATCGACGCCTCAGCCATCGCCGAGTCGCCAGTCATCGGTGCCGAAGCATCAATGCCATCCACCAGCTTCCGCGTGCCTTCCATATTATGCAGCCAAAAAGTCCGCCGCAGCGGTTTATTGTCCCAATTGGACGGCGGCAGCGCAAATTCCCGCTTGCAGATATCGTATCCTTTTTCCTCGGAATGATTTGGCACAATGCGTTCAGCCTCCAGCGCATGCTCCACCACCCGCTCAAAGGCCAGTCCGACCTCCTGCTGCAACTCCGCATCTGCCATGACCAGAAAATAATTCCTGCTGCTCCACAGCACCATCGCCCCCGCTGCCATCAGCAATACTACGAGCATAGGCAGCGAAAACACCGCTTCGAGCAGTACCATCCCCTTCTGCTTGCCAGCCCTCATGATTTTTACCCCTTGTCCCTTCTATGACGGCATATGACCCGGGAAAACTGCAGCTTTCCCTGGCGATGCAGGCTTTGCCAATCCACCGCCACGACAACCTGCCAGGCATCCTCTGTCACCTGCCGCACGTCTGCCTGTACCGCATAGCGGCCATGGTTCAGCTCCAGCGATTCCTGCGCCCCCAGCCAGCCCACCTGCCCCGCACGGAGCCCCTCATTCGCGGCCTGCCACTGTAGGCGCGAGAGCTCCTCCCGTGCCAGATAGCCCCCAGCCGTACGCACGGCATCGATCTCTTCGGTCACCATAGCCTGCTGATAGAGCCGCATGCTGGCCGTCATCGCCAGCAACACTACGCCAGCCACCAAAACCTCCAGCAGGATATAGCCCTGTGCCTTGCCATTCATCGCATCATCCTCTTTATCCGTATCCGGCCCGCACGGCTGATCATGATCTTGCGTCCCTCTTTTTCCCAGCCATCGCAGTACAACACCAGCGTCATCATCTGCCTGCCGATATCATCCAAACCGCCATTCTGCAAAAACGAGATGGTCCGGTTGCCGCTTCCGGCCGGCTCGTCTTTGCGCCGCACATGGACAAACGGCAGATAATGATGCACGCGCTTCGTCTCGCCCTCATAGCTCTTCACGCGGAACACATAATACGTTTCCTCCACCCGGATACTCGCCTTCTGCTCAATCGTTTCCTGCTGCCCATAGCCCCATGCTTTATCGGCAACCATACGGCTCAGGGATTGCGTACGCCGCAAATCGGCCAGCAGGCACTCCGACTCGTATTCCAGTGCCATCTCCCGATAGAATTTGAGCAAGGATGGTACTGCCACCGCAGCCAGGCAGGCCACGATTGCCAGCACCACCGCAAGCTCCCACAAGACAAAACCGCCACTCTTCTGCCCTCTGCCATCCATGCCATCGCCTCACCATAATGACCAATACCATTGCCAGCAATCCATCCCTGCCCCATAGGCAAAGAGAAAGCCGCCTGCCAGGAACGGGCCAAACGGCAGCCTGTCTGACCATTGCTGCTGCCTTTGCCATACCAGCACACAAGCCCAAAGCCCGCCGAATAGGAAGGCTGCCCCCAATGCCACCAGCATGGCCTGCCAGCCGAGCCATAACCCCGCCGCACCAGCCAGCTTGACATCGCCCCAGCCAATCCCGCCCCGGCTCAGCCAGCGCAGCAGCCATAGAAGCCCGCCGCCGCAGCAGCTTCCGAGCAGGGCTTCCCAGCCGCTTGCCTGACCGCCCAGCCAGGGAAACACAGCAGCTGCTGCCAGCAAAACCACCAGCCTGTCCGGCAGTATGCCCCAGCGGATATCGGCATACGACAAACAGATAAGGCAAGCACCATACAATATGCTGCCCGTCCAAACACATGCCGCCATCATTTGCCAAAATCTCCCGACAGATGATTATCACAGGCCGCCCGGCGCGCCGACACCGCCCCAAGGGAAATGCCCTGCGTCACCACCAGCTTATAGGCCGTATCCTTTATCGTATGCTTGACTGCCTTGCCGTTTTCATCCTTCAGAAAGCAATCGCCTGTTGGCGGCCTAAGCTTATCGATATCATTGACATAGTCCTTAAGCTCCGAGATTTCCGTAGGCACCTTCCCCTCCTGGGCTTCGTACACAGCTACAGCTGCATCGAGCGTGCTTAGATCTGCCTGTATCTTGCTTGTATTCGCCAGAACAATCATCGAATTGAACTTCGGCACGGCAATCGTCGCCACCACACCGATAATCATGACGGCAATCAGCACGCCCAACAGGGAAAAACCGGCTTCCTTTGACTTATCCATCATACTCTCCTTCCTGTCAATGCCCATACCAACGCGACTTTTGTACTTCAACGCTGCTACACTTCGCCATCATCCAGCAATATCCTCTGCAAAAAATAAAAGATATGTTACAACGTTACATATAAAACGCCCCGCCAGATCATAAATCCAGCGGGGCGTTCCCCATTCCCTGTTATGCAGTTAGAATCTGAATTTCTGCAGCGAATTCTGCAAGCTCTGTGCAAGGTTCGCCAGTGACGTGCTGGCGTCGGCGATTTCTGTTGCCGATGCCGACTGCTGCTCGGATGCTGCCGATACGCTTTCCATCTCCGAAGCGACCATGCCGCCCTTCTTGAGGATGCCATCGGATTTTTCCTTGACGACTTCGGTCTCCTCCGATACCGAGCGGATCTCCGTCGACATCGCCTTGGCCTGTTCTGCCATAGCCAGTGCCGCATCGCGTATGCTGGCGAAGTTTTCCCGCAGCTCTTCGACCGACTGCGTACCTTCCTTGACGGCATCGCTGCCCGCCTGCATCGAGCGTACTGCCTCGGCCGTATCGCCCTGGATACCATTGATAAGGCTCGTGATGCGCTGCGCTGCTTCCTGCGATTCCTCGGCGAGCTTTCTTACCTCATCGGCAACGACGGCGAACCCACGGCCATGCTCACCGGCACGGGCAGCCTCGATTGCGGCATTGAGTGCCAAGAGGTTCGTCTGCTCGGCGATAGCCGAAATCGTCTCGACGATCTGGCCGATTTCCTGGGAGCTCTGGCCGAGCTTGTCGACCGTAGCTGCCGAAGTGTTGACAATGCGGGCAACGCTTTCGATCTGCTCGACTGCCTGTTTTACGGACTCATTGCCGCTCGTTGCTGCATCATTCGTGACAGCAGCATGGTCCGAGACTTCCTTAGCCGTCTGGTTCAGGCGGTTGATTGCAGCCGCCGTCTTATCGATGGCATCGATGGTATCGCCGACATCCTGCTGCTGTTCAGCAACAGCGCCAGCAGCATTCGTCACCGACTGGGCCACCTGCTCCGACGCCTGCGCCGACTGGTGCGAGCTTGCCGTAAGCTCCTCGGACGACGCCGCCAGCTGCTCTGCCGTCGAGCTCGTCTCACGCATGAGCTTGTTGAGACTCATGCGAACCGATGCAACCTTATCTGCCATCTGGCCGAATTCATCGCCACGCATGATCGTACGCGCATGATCGCTGAAATCGCCACCTTCAAGACGATTGAGCGACAGCATCATTTTTTCCAGCGGATGCGTGATTTCCTTCGTGATCCAAAGTGCGCAGGCAATCAGGATAATCAGCGTGACCAGCAGCTGAATGACCGTATTGCGGACAGCCGCAGCCGAGTCAATATCATTCTGCGTATTGAGCTCCTCTGCATGCTTGCTGTTGAGCTCTGACAGTTCACCTAGTTCCTTTCCCAAGGCTGCTGCCAGCGGCGAACCGTTTTTCTCATAATGGGCCAGCGCTTCTTCGTTCTTGCCCTCCATGCTTAAAGCCACCGCTTCGCCAAGGTTCGTCTTCAAAGCGGCCCAATCTTTCTTGACTTTGTCCATGATCGGGTCTTCGCCAGGAATTTTATGCGGGATTGCATCATAGGCAGCAATGCTGTCTTCTACCGTTTTGACGCCGCTCTCATACTTGCCTTTGAGATCCTGCAGCCGCTGTGGATTGTTTTTGACCGTCGTTGCAATAACCGCCATGCCCTGGGCATAACGGACACCATAGCCGGCCTTGCCGACCGCATCGACCCCTTTGACCGTACCTTCATACATCACTTCCATATCCCGCTGTGCCTTGGTGACAGCCGAATAGCCATTCCAGCCGATAAAGCTCATGCCGATTACGGCAACCACCGCTAAGATCAGCAGCTTATAGGCCACCCGCAAATTGTTCATCCATCCCATTAATAAACACTCCTTTACCTTTTACGAAGATATCCCTTTATTGCTCTTCGCCATTGATGTTTGTTTTATATTTAATTTCGTTAGAAACCGTATAAATCCTGCTGACAAAGGCAAAAAAATAGAACCAAGCCGCAACTTGGTCCTATTTCCGGTGTTTTATTTATCCTCAATGAGCTCTACAAGCTCATCGTAATCCTGTTTGAGCTGATAGTATTCCTCCGCCAGCTGCAGCGCCGTAAGCACCGCAATCTTGCGGTCATCGAAGCTGCGGACAGCCCGCGACATGAACTTCATCTTCTTATCAAGCTCAGCCGCCAGTTTCCGCATATGCTGCGGATTATCCGTCTTGAGCGGATAACTATTGCCATAGATTTCCACGACAACGCGCTCCGACGGATTCTTCTTTTCTTCTGCCATAGCGTATCTCCTTACGCGCGCAGTTCCGCCTGGAACTTGTCTTCGACAGCCTTGAGGATGCCCGCAAAGCCTGCATCGGCCTCCTCATCGGTCAGTGTCTTGTCCTTCGACTGGAACTTGAGATTAAAGGCCAGGCTCTTCTTGCCCGCGGCAACGTGCTCGCCCGTGTAGACATCGAACAGCGTCACGCCGCAGAAGAACTTGCCGCCATTCTTCTCGATGACAGCCTTGATTTCGCCCTCAGCAACCGACTCGTCGACGACAATAGCCAAGTCACGCGCGATGGCCGGATATTTCGGCAGCGACTCGTAATGGAAGTTCTTGGCCGTGTATTTCATCAGCGTCTCGACATCCATCTCAAAGAGATAGACCTTCTGCTTGATGCCAAAGTTCGCGGCAACTGCCGGATGCAGCTCGCCCACCGTCGCGATTACCTCACGGCCTTTCTTGAAGAGTGCCGTCTTGCCCGGATGCAGCGCGAAATGCTCGCCCGCCTCAACCGTATAGCCGGAAATCGAAAGCGCACGGAAGAGCTCCTCGACGATGCCCTTCATATCGTAGAAGTCCACCATTTCATTGCTCTGGTTCCAGCCAAACGGATGACGGCGGCCCGTGATAAGGCCAGTCAGCTTGATGACTTCATCCGGCAGCTCCGTGACCGGCAGGGCCTTCGGGAAAAATACCGGCGCCACATCGAACAGGCGGATATCCATGTTCTTCCGCGCGAAGTTGCGTACCGCATTTTCCATGATGCTCGTGAGCAGGCTCGTACGGACCAGCGGCGCATCATCGGTCAGCGGATTCATGATGGGGATAGCCTGGCGCAGCTTGCTATCGGCCGGCACCTGCATCTTATCAAACATTTCCGTGCTCGTGAAGCTGAACGACAGCTCCTCGGTCATGCCGAGGCTGGCGAGCACATGCTTGATCTTATCGATAAAGTTCTGGCGGGCACTCTGGCGGCCCTGCATGATGGTGCCGCGCGGCGATGTCGACAGGATGTTGTCAAAACCATAGATGCGCGAAACTTCCTCGGAAAGGTCTTCCATATAGGTGCAGTCATTGCGCCAGGACGGAACCGTAGCCGTATAGACTTCCGCACCTTTATCCTCGATGGCAAAGCCAAGGCTTTCGAGAATCTCGACCATCTTGGCCCCAGCGAGCTTTGTGCCCAGGCGCTTATTGATCTGCTCGGCCGTAAAGTCGATCTTCACCGACTCTTTTGGCTGCGGGTAAACGTCGACGATACCTTTCGTTACCGTGCAGGCACCCATTTCCTGCAGCAGCTGAGCTGCGCGGTCGAGGGCACGCGGCGTATTCGTCACATCGACGCCGCGCTCAAAACGGCCCGATGCCTCAGAATGCAGGCCACAGCTGCGCGACGTGCGGCGGATATTCGGGCCATAGAACGAAGCCGCCTCGAGTACGACCGTTGTGGTCTTCGCGGTGACTTCCGTCTCGAGACCGCCCATGACACCAGCAAGGCCTGCCGGCTTCTCGGCATCGGCAATGACAAGCTCCGTGCCCTTGGCCACCCGCGAAGAATCGTCCAGCGTATGGAGATTCTCGCCGGCCTTAGCCACGCGGGCCGTCAGCTGCTGGCCTTTGATTTCATCATAATCGTAGGCATGCATCGGCTGGCCGAGCTCAATCATGACAAAGTTCGTGACATCGACGACATTGTTGATGGCGCGGATGCCAGCTCCTTCCAGTCGCTGCTGCATCCACTCCGGCGACGGGCCGATCTTGACGTTCTTGAGCACACGTGCCGAGAAACGGTCACAGAGATCATGGGCCTCGATGCCGATTTTAATCATGTCAGCAGCCTTGGCTTCATCGTCCTCGTTGACCTTGATTTCCGGATAATGCGGCGTATTGCCCGTAAGCACTGCCGCCTCGCGCACGAGCCCCATGACGCTGAAGCAGTCGCCACGGTTGGCCGTAAGCTCGAACTCGAGCACGACATCGTCAAGGCCCAGCACATCTTTGGCCGGCACACCGACCGGCGTATCAGCTGGCAGGATATAAATGCCGTTCTTCTGCTCCTCCGGAAGTTTGTCAAGATCCATATGGAGCTCGTCTGCCGAGCAGAGCATGCCGTTGGACGGCAGGCCGCGCAGCTTGCCCTTCTTGATATGAAGGCCGTTCGGCAGATGCGCGCCAATCATAGCGACCGGCACGATCTGGCCCTCTTTGACATTCTGGGCCCCCGTGATGATCTGGATAAGCTCTTTTTCGCCCACATTCATCTGGCAAATCTGCAGATGGTTCGAATCCGGATGGGCCTCGAGCTTTTCAATCCGGCCCGTCACGACCTTGTCGAGGCCCTCGTCCGCACGGATGACGTTTTCGACCGGCACGCCGGACATCGTATATTTATCGGCAAGTTCTTCTGCCGTCTCGTTGAATTTAATGTAATCGTTCAGCCATTTAATGGAAACCTGCATCGTATAACCTCCTCAATCTCAGAACTGGCTCAAGAAACGCGTGTCGTTATCGTAGAACAAGCGCAGGTCATCGACACCGTAGGACAACATAGCGATGCGCTCAACACCCATGCCGAACGCAAAACCGCTGACCTTCTTCGGATCGTAGCCGCTCATCTCGAGAACATGCGGATGAACCATGCCGGCACCGAGGATTTCGAGCCAGCCCGTGCCCTTGCAGACCTTGCAGCCTTCGCCATGGCACATGACACAGGAAATATCGACCTCAGCCGACGGCTCCGTGAACGGGAAGAAACTCGGACGGAAGCGGACACCGACATTCTCGTTGAAAATCTGATGCAGGAAAAGCTCGAGCGTACCCTTGAGGTCCGCGAGGCTGATGCCCTCGTCAATGACCAGGCCCTCAACCTGCGTGAACATCGGCGAATGCGTCGCATCGTACTCATCGCGGCGATAGACGCGGCCCGGCGCAATCATGCGAATCGGCTTGTTCGGCTCACTAGCCTGCATCGTGCGCGCCTGAACCGGCGACGTCTGCGAACGCATCAAAATCTCCTCGGTAATATAGAAAGAATCCTGCATGTCGCGGGCCGGATGATCCTTCGGCAGATTCAGTGCCTCGAAATTGAAGTAATCGCGCTCGATTTCGGGGCCTTCTTCCACACTAAAGCCCATGTGCACGAAAATATCCTTGATGCGCTCAAGCGTCAGCGTCAGCGGATGCAGGTGGCCCATCGGCACATTGCGGCCCGGCAGCGTCACATCGATGCGCTCGCTGGCAAGGCGTGCCTCGAGTTCTTTTGCCTCAAGCACCTTTTTCTGCTCGCCAATCAGCGCTTCAATCTCGCCTTTGGCCGCGTTGACAATCGCGCCGACTTTCGGACGCTCTTCCGGGCTGAGGCTGCCCATGCCGCGCAGGATAGCGGTGAACTCACCCTTCTTGCCCAGATATTTTACGCGGATATCGTTAAGAGCTGCCACATCGCTAGCGCCCTTGACGGCTGCGGCAGCTTCGGCCTTCAGCTGTGCAATCTTCTCTTCCATCGAATAACCTCCTACTATCAAAAAAGCCCTCGCCCCTTGCGCATAAGCGCACGAGGGGCGAAGGCATAAATTCGCGGTACCACCCTGATTTCTCACTCAAATGACTTTAACGCAGTCCTACGTCCGGCATTTCCTCCGAAAGACTCCAAAGCGAACTTCAACCCGCCACACCGCCCCCTTTCCACCAACCGAGGACTCTCTAAAGATGCTCTGCAAGCCTACTCTTCTTTTTCATCGTCACGATACGTTAAAGTGTAACATAGATAGCCGCTTTTTGCAAATCGGCAGCAGCAATTTCTGTAGTTTCATCAACTATAAATGACATTTTTCTTGTTCATATTGTTTTTATCAGTTATAACTGATAAAATTGTTAATAGTCATATTTTTATCAGTTATAACTTATGAAAGGATGATTATATGGTAAAGCGCGACTTATATCTGAAAAGAATACGTCCCTTCATGAATAAAGACCTGATAAAGGTCATCACCGGCATCCGCCGCTGCGGCAAATCGGTCATGTTAGAACTCATCCAGCAAGAACTAATGAAAGATGGAATTCCTGCCAAAGCAATATTTTCCTACAATTTTGAGTCCATGACTTTATCGCACCTCTGCACTGCGAAGGCTCTCCATCAAGATGTCCTAGAAAAAACCAAGGGACACACAGGAAAAGTATATCTCTTTTTCGATGAAATCCAAGAAGTCCATGAATGGGAAAAGGCCATCAATTCCTTCCGGGTAGATATGGATTGCGACATCTACATCACCGGTTCAAATTCCAAACTGCTTTCTGGAGAATTGTCCACATATTTAGCCGGCCGCTATGTAGAGTTCATCATGTATCCCTTCTCATTCCGTGAGTTTGTTGACTTAATCCAAGAGGCACAGCCTGGCCGGTCAACAACAGATTGTTTCCGCCAATACCTTCTCTACGGTGGCATGCCCTATCTTTGGAACCTCCAATACCAGGACGATCCAGTCAAACAATATCTCCGAGATTTATACAATGCCGTAGAGCTAAAAGATATCATTCGCCGGAAGCAGATTCGTGATGTAGACCTGCTGGAACGCATTCTCGCCTATGTGACAGCCAATATTGGCAATACTTTCTCGGCCACAACCATATCCAAATACCTGAAAAGTGAAGGCCGCAAAGTATCGCCAGAAACCGTACTGAACTACCTGCATGCTGGCAACGAAGCATTTCTCTTCTATCCCGTAAAGCGACAAGATCTCGTGGGCAAGAAAATCCTGAGCATTCAAGAAAAATACTATCTGGCCGACCACGGCATCCGCGAAGCTGTCATCGGCGGCAACATGCAGGATATCAACCTCATCTTGGAAAACATTGTCTTCCTTGAGCTCAAACGACGTGGTTACAACGTAACCGTCGGTAAAGCTGGCGAGAAAGAAATCGACTTTATTGCCGAGCGCCAATCTGAGCGCATCTATATCCAAGTCTCCTACCTGCTGGCATCGCCAGAAACCATTGAACGTGAATTCGGTGTTTACCAGACTATCCGCGATAACTATCCTAAATATGTCCTGTCATTAGATGAATTTGACATGAGCCGTGACGGCATCATTCATATGAATATCCGGGATTTCCTGCTAAAAAGTGACAGCCCCATAGCAAATTGACCTGTCAACTGCTGACAAGTGTTGAAAAAAACAGTTAAAAGCCCTATACTGCCACCTCCACCAAAAGAGCCGGTAATCGGGGTGGTCTAATTGACCACTCGGATTGCCGGCTCTTCTTGTCTTCTACTTGCTGTTTCCCTATTTTTTGTTAGCTAGTACCTCACCTGCTCCCGAAACGCTTGCCAATCGATAAACGATTCCGCATCAGGATGCTTGGTAAAGTATTGTTGATGCTCTTCAGCAGCTACGCGGAAATCTGTGAGTAGCACAGCCTTGGCGTAGCATTTGCGCACGGCTTTGCTGTTAGGGTCGTTGATGGTAAGGCCGGCCCCCGTTGCCGCTGGCGGTTTGCCACGACTCGCCAGGAAGTGCATGTAAAACTGCAGCTGCGGCTCGTCTTCGGCATCGGTGTACCAGACGCCGGCGCGGAATTCTTTGCCAATCGCCTTCCCCTGTCCATCAGGACGGTATGGCGTCACGACGGCAAACAGGATATCCATCAGCATGGAGAGATCCACTTTTTTCGGATTGTACTCAACTTCGATGCCATGCACCTCATCGTCGTTACCCTCTCCTCTTAGATAGCCGGTCTGCGTCGCTACGACACCGGGCAAGCCTGTGAACACGGCCTGCAATTCGTGGAAATCGCCGCCCGAAAAGTAGATCTTTTTCGTGTACATGCCTAGCATCCGCCTCCCTTGTCTTCGCGCAGATGAAACAAATCATCCTGCCTTGCGGCCGCCCGTTGTACATCAAACATGCCGATAAGCTCGGCCACTGCCTGCGTCGGCGAAATCGTGCCGTCAAGGACCGCATCCTTTACCTCGGGCATCCGGCCCTTGATGACCGGATCTTCGAGGAACAGGTTGTGCAGATGCTCATCGATCATGCTATGCATCCAGTCGAGCAGCTGGCCATCACGGCGCTTTTGGAAGACGCCGCTTTTCTTGGTCATCTGCTCAAAGGCCTGCATGACCTCCCAGAGTTCCTTGAGACCTGTCTTTTCGATGGCTGAGGCCAGATACGCATGCGTGGGCCAGCCCGGTGTAGCCGGACGGATGTATTCGATCATGCGCTCGAATTCGCCGCGGGCCACCTTGGCCTTGACGAGGTTATCGCCATCGGCCTTGTTGATGACGATGGCATCGGCAAGTTCCATGATGCCTTTTTTGATGCCTTGCAGTTCATCGCCAGCGCCGGTCAGCACGACGAGCATAAAGAAATCCACCATCGACCGCACCGTCGTTTCTGACTGGCCGACGCCTACGGTCTCGATGAGGATGATGTCATACCCGGCAGCTTCACACATCAGCATGGTCTCACGGCTCTTGCGGGCCACTCCCCCCAGTGTCCCGCCCGCCGGCGATGGGCGGATAAAGGCCTCAGGCCGGCGAGAGAGCGTCCCCATGCGCGTCTTGTCGCCAAGAATCGAGCCTTTCGTAACCGAGCTTGTCGGATCGACCGTCAGGATTGCCACGCGATGCCCCGCATCGCAGAGCATATTGCCTAGCGCCTCGATCATCGTGCTCTTGCCAGCGCCCGGCACACCCGTGATGCCGATGCGCAATGCTTTGCCCGTGCGCGGCAGCAGCCGTTGGAGCACACGCTGTGCTTTTTTGAAATGGCGCGGACTGTTGCTCTCGATAAGCGTAATGGCCCGCGACAGTGTCATGCGGTCGCCGCGCGCCACGCCTTCGACATATTCATCCTCGGTCAGCACCAAACGCCGCTTGGGTTTCAGTTTGCCACTTTGGATGGCCGGATTGATATTGCCGACTGTCGTATCCTTGATGCCTTCGATGCCGCCCATGACCGAGCAGGCAAATTTCTCATCCTTTTCTTCTGGCACCCAGCTCGGTTTGCTGACCGAATATTTCTGTGCCATGCGTATTACCTCCCTATGCTTCTGCGAGCTCTTCTTTCGCCCGATTGATGAGCAGCGTCAGCAGCTTGCAGCCAGCTTCGGGGATATTCGTCCCCGGCGCAAAGATGGCCACGGCACCATGCTCGTAGAGGAAATCGTAATCCTGTACGGGGATGACACCGCCGATAGCGACCATGATATCTTCGCGGCCGAGTTTTTTAAGCTCCTCAACCAGCTGCGGCAAGAGCGTATTATGACCAGCGGCCAGCGAGCTGAACCCGACCATATGCACATCGTTATCGACGGCATCCTGCGCCGTTTCCTCCGGCGTCTGGAACAGCGGCCCGACATCGACATCCCAGCCCATATCGGCAAAGCTTGACGCAATGACTTTCTGACCGCGGTCATGGCCATCCTGGCCCATCTTGGCGACAAAGATACGCGGCCGGCGGCCCGTGAGTTCCTCGAATTCATCAGCCATATGGCGGGCTTTTTCGAGCGCGCTCTTGTTCGTGAATTCCGACGAATAGACACCCGAAATCGTATGGATGACGGCCTGATAGCGTCCCGATACCTTCTCGACCGCATCGGAAATCTCGCCGAGCGTGCAGCGCACACGTGCAGCCTCGACAGCACATTCGAGCAGGTTGCCGTTGTCGCGGCTGTCCGCCGCCTTCGTGATGGCCTCGAGCGCGCGGCGCGCATCGTCTTCGTTGCGCTCACGGCGGCATTTTTCGAGCCGCTCGATCTGCGCCTGACGTACGGCCGTATTGTCAATCGCGAGAATTTCGAGCGGATCTTCCTTGTCGAGACGGTATTTGTTGAGGCCAACGATGGTCTCATTGCCCGAGTCGATTCTGGCCTGCCGGCGGGCGGCCGCTTCCTCGATGCGCATCTTCGGCAGCCCTGTGCTGATGGCCTTGGCCATGCCGCCCAGCGACTCGACCTCCTGGATATGGGCCCAGGCGCGACGGATGATTTCATTCGTCAGTGCCTCGACATAGTACGAGCCGCCCCACGGATCGATGATCTTGCAGACCCGCGTCTCGTCCTGGATGTAGAGCTGCGTATTGCGCGCGATGCGGGCTGAGAAATCCGTCGGCAGCGCGATGGCCTCATCCAGTGCATTCGTATGCAGCGACTGCGTATGGCCAAGAGCCGCGCCCATAGCCTCCATGCAGGTACGTGAAATGTTGTTGAACGGGTCCTGCGCCGTCAGCGACCAGCCAGAGGTCTGGCAGTGTGTGCGCAACGCCATGGATTTCGGATTCTCGGCGCCAAACGACTTGACAATCTTGGCCCAGAGTACACGCGCCGCCCGCATCTTGGCCACTTCCATGAAGTAGTTCTTGCCGATGGCCCAGAAGAACGACAGGCGCTTTGCAAAGGCATCGACGGCCAGTCCGGCATTGATACCTGTGCGCAGGTACTCGAGGCCATCGGCCAGCGTGTAGCCGAGCTCGATATCGGCCGTTGCACCAGCCTCCTGCATATGATAGCCCGAAATCGAGATACTGTTGAACTTCGGCATGTTCTTGGTCGTGTATTCAAAGATATCGCCAATGATACGCATCGACATATCCGGTGGGTAAATATAGGTATTACGCACCATGAATTCCTTCAAGATATCATTCTGGATCGTGCCGGCCATGATGGACTTGTCAACGCCCTGCTCGATACCGGACTGGATGTAGAACGCCAGGATTGGCAGCACGGCGCCGTTCATCGTCATCGATACCGACATCTGGTCAAGCGGTATGCCCGAGAACAAGATGTTCATATCGAGCATCGAGCAGACCGAAACGCCGGCCTTGCCGACATCGCCGAGCACGCGCGGGTTATCGGCATCGTAACCGCGATGGGTCGGCAGGTCAAAGGCAATCGAAAGGCCCTTCTGCCCCGCAGCCAGGTTGCGGCGATAGAAGGCATTGGATTCCTCCGCCGTCGAAAAGCCCGCATACTGACGGACCGTCCAGGGACGGAACACGTACATCGTCGAATACGGCCCGCGCAAGCAGGGCGGAATGCCGCTGGCAAAATCCAGATGATTCATATGGTCGTATTCATCATGGTTATAGAATGGCTTTACGGGAATATGTTCCATCGTGCGCGCGATCATCTCGTCGTAGCTGGCGCTGACCTGCTGTTCAAAGAGTTTCTGCCATTCTTCTTTCGTATGCTGCGGCGCTTCCCGCAGATTCATGCTCGTAAAATCCGGATTCTTGAACGCTGCCATTATGCCATCATTCCTTTCTTCTGCTGCAGGAACTGCAGGATTTTGTAACAATTGGCCCGTACCGAAATATAGTCATCAATGCCCGCCTCGTTATACGTTTCGAGCAAATCTTTCGGTGCAGCACCGGCCAGATAGACCGTTGCCTCTGGCAGCACTTTATGAAGTTTCGGGGCTAAATCGGGAACGATTTCCGGATAGGTCGCATCCGTCGAGCAGATGACCACGGCATCTGCCCCGGATTCAGCGGCGGCAGCAGCGGCCTCGTCCGTCGTCTTGAAGCCATCGTTGCGCAGCACTTCAAAGGCACCGACCTGCAAAAAGCCCGTGGTAAAGTCCGCTCTTGCCTTATGCTGCGGAATCGGCCCCATATTGGCAAGGAAAATGCGCACGTTATCGCCCTTTTCGGCCACGTATTTTTCCGTGCGATGGCGCAGGGCCTCAAAGCGCTCGCTCCAGCGATGCGGCGCGATTTTCTCAACGCTTGGCACCTCATCCGTCTTCGGCAAAGCCGCCCAAAGCTCAGGAAGTGTCGCGCCCGCCTCAGCTGCCGCAATGGCCGCCGTCACAGAATCGGCTTTGGCAGCCGCGAGCGCCGCCAGCTTCTCCTCACGGTATTTGCCATCGATATCAGCAAGATACGCTTCGATTGCCTCGGTACGCGCTTTTTTGTTTTCCGTCCAGTCCTCCGTGCGCGGATCGAGAAGCGTCTCCGTCATATTCGGGTACATGTTATTGCCAACGATACGGTCGCGCCGAAGCTCGGCATTCTTGAACCGCTCGGCGAGCACTTCGCCGATGGCCTGCTGCGGCTTACCGGCTTTCAGCGATTCAACGATGCCGCCTTCGCCCTCCACCAGCTGGAAGGCCTCCCAGATTTTTTCCTTGACCTGCTTCGTCAGCGTCTCCACCGCCCACGAACCACCAGCGGGGTCGATTGGCTGCAGCAGGCCGAATTCCTCCTGCAGGATGACCTGGACATTGCGCGCGATGCGGCGTGAGAACACATCGCCTTTGCGGATTGGCTCATCAAACGGCGCATTCTCGAACGAATCGATGCCGCCGACGACGCCCGAAAAGATTTCCGTGGTATTGCGCAGCATATTGACATACGGGTCATAGACCGTCTTGAAAAAGAGTGCCGGCCGTGCATGGACATGCATGCGCTGGGACTCCGTACTGCCGCCAAAAGCCGCGATGATCTGTGCCCAGATGGGCCGCATAGCGCGCAGCTTGGCAATCTGCAGGAAGAAGTTCGCTCCCATCGAGAAGCCGAACATAATCTGGCTGGCCGCTTCATCAATGGACAGGCCCCGTTTTTGCAGCTCGCGCAGATAGGTGACTGCCGTATCGATCGTATAGGCTGCCTCCTGGATGTCATTGGCGCCGCCACGGCTGTAAACGTCGCTGCGGACCATGATGGTGCGCAGCCCCGGCGCATTGGCGACAGCCCACTTCGCACACTGCGCCAACTCGTCATAGCGGTCACTAAGCGATGCCATAAGGGTTCCGCGCTCAGCAAGCTCGCCAATCGGGTCAGCGCCGATAAAGCCACGCACCTTTTTCATATCCTTGCCCGATGCCCGGCGCGCCGCTGCCACCATTGCTAAAAGCGGCAAGGCAGTCTGCCCGGCATAGATGTACAGCGGATGCTCCTCAAGCTTCAGTCCATCGAGCAGTACATGCAGATCGTCAAGTGTCGTCAGGCTGCAGCCCTCATCCCCTGGCTTTTCCGCCTGACGCGCATCCTGCCCGATAAGCGTTGACTGGTCAAGTTTCAAATGGTAAATCGTCGAGCCTTTTTCGAGCTCGTATTTTAACAGCTCATTATTCTCCTCAGGCATCGTTTCATCACAGGCCTGCGCAATGCCCCAAGGCGACTTGATATAACCATTGGGCCGCGAGCCGCGCAGGAAGTCATCCATCCCCGGAAAAGAGGTGCGTGGAAGAATTTCCTCCGTCGTATTGCGGAAGTACATCGGATCAAACGTGATGCCCTCATAAGTTTTCGTAAACATCTTCTTCTCAAAGGGTGCTCCCTTCAGGAGCGTGATACAGTTCTCTTTCCACTCGTCATACGTCGGCGGCGTAAATTCGTCGAGCGGGACATCCGGAAACTCGGTCTGCTGCTCAGCCTTCTTCAAGATGGCCTGCAGATCAAGCTCCGACTCTGTCTGTGTCTTTGTTTCATTACTCATATACATTTCCCCCTTTAAAGGTAGAATAATATATGCTCCATCTCACCCCGCCATACATAAAAAGAAGGGTCTCGATCCTTCCACAAATCGAGACCCGTGCTGCAACAAAGGCAGCCAATACATAGAACTGAATGAAATGTATGAGCAATTTTCTCCCCACAGAAGATTCCATGAGGAAAAACCTTTCGCCTAAAGTCAAGAACAGCGAGAATACATACCACAATGAGCCCATTTCCTGCGGTATGCGGAAAATGGGCTCATCTTGAAAAACATTCAGTTCTAACGGTCAGGTAAACGCCTGACTCTTTCTAAACCAAATCGTCCAAAATCCCCATCCCCATCGCTCGCAGGTCAAACGGTGATCGTTAATCAGGCAGTTCTCCTGGCTCCAGTTCATCGCTCCTCCGCGCCTTCCCAAAGAGGCTTTCCCCTCTCCAGTGACATATCTTGCGGAGTTGCTCGCTGTTACAGTGGCGGGACCGCGCCGGACTCTACCGGCTTCCCTATTAAGTCTTTCGACACCTGATCCAATCGCGATATTCTTTTTTAACTGTCATTTATTTTACTATTGTTTTGGCTAATTGTCAAATTTTCCCGAAAAAATTCACAAGGCAAAATCACATCCCCCCACGGGGCTTACAAATTCTGCAAAAATCCTTTAAACTGAAACTATATTACGGTCTTATTGCTTTCTTATGTATGTTAGGAGTGATAGTATGCACATTCCGGAAAACTACCTAAGCCCATCTACCTGCGCTGTATTCGGCGCCGCCATGGCACCGGTATGGTGGCTGGCCGTGCAGAAAGTCAAGCAGGAAATTCCCAAGGAAAAAATGCCGCTGCTGGGGATTGGCGCGGCCTTTTCATTCCTCGGTATGATGTTCAACCTGCCGCTTCCCGGCGGCACGACTGGTCACGCCGTCGGCGCCGTGCTGCTGGCCATCCTGTTCGGCCCCTGGTCAGCCTGCCTCGCCGTCAGCGTCGCTCTGTTCGTACAGGCGTTGTTCTTCGGCGACGGCGGTCTCCTGGCCTTCGGTGCCAACTGCTTCAACATGGCATTTGTCATGCCGTTTGCCGGCTGGGCCATTTATCATGCTCTGAAGAAAGCGATGCCGCAGCATGATCTCGCTGCCGCCGGCATCGGTGCATATGCCGGCATCAATCTCGCCGCCCTTTGTGCGGCCATCGAGTTCGGCCTCCAGCCGCTGCTCTTCACCGACGCTGCGGGCCATGCCCTTTACTGCCCGTACCCGTTGTCGATTTCTATCCCTGCCATGATGGCTGGGCATCTGACACTCTTCGGCCTGGCCGAAGTTATCTTCACGACAGCTATCCTGGCCTTCCTGAAGCAGGCATCGCCAGCGCTTTTGACAGCTGCCGATCGTGCCCCGCAGAGCAGCAAAGCCGTCTACGGCCTGCTTGGCCTGCTGATTCTCGGCACACCGCTGGGACTTTTGGCCACAGGCACAGCCTGGGGCGAATGGGACCCCGAAGAGCTCGCCGGGCAGGACTTTCTCGGCTCAGCACTTGGCTACACACCAGCCGGCATGGAAGACGGCTTCTCCTTTGACGCTCTGTTCCCCGACTATGCCATCGCCGGGCTGCCAGAATCCTTCGGCTATATCCTGTCCGCTATCATCGGTACTGCACTGCTGGTACTCGCCTTCAAGATCTTTGCCACCTTCTTCCACACGTCCACCGATTACGATACATCCATTGCCAAACACTAAGAGGCCTATTACATGATAAAACTTCCCTCATGGGCAGCACAGGAAGAACAGTATACGCCCAAAAGGGACCGGGATTCTTTCATCTCCCGGTCTCTTTTGCGTGTATTGACTGTGTTGCTGCTTCTCCGTCAACCATGCGCCGCCCCGCATCACTACATCTCGGCCCCAAGCGCACTCTGCTTTCTTTTCTTCTGGCTGCTCGGCTGCGCAGCTGCTCATTCGGCTGCCTTCCTGCTCTGCCAACTGGCACTCACGCTTGTCGTGCTCTGCCTGCTGCCTGGTCACAGGCTGCGGCAAATACTCCCGACAGCACTTGCCGCAGCCTTCTTTTCCCTGCTGCTGGTCCTGCCTGCCGTCTGGCTCGGCAGCGGCCTGTTCGTCCTCTTGCTGCCCGCCAAGACTTTCCTCTCCCTTGCAGCCATTGCCAGCCTGCGCAGCTTCCTGCCGGAAAACGATCTTACGGCATCACTGCGTGCGTTTCATGTTCCGCAAACAGTTATCTTTCTCTTGGACACGACGCTTCGCTATATCATCCTGCTCGGCGAGATTGCCAGCGATATGCTGACTGCCCTCAAGCTGCGCGCAGTCGGCTGCACCCCACATAAGCGCCGGGCCATCGGCGGTATACTCGGCACACTGCTGCTGCGTTCACAAAAAATGTCTGCCGGCATGTATGAAGCGATGGTCTGCCGCGGTTTTACCGGCGAATACCTGCCCGCCCGCCGCCTAGCGTTTTGCCGTGGCGACACATTGCTCCTCCTGCTTTTTTTCTGTTATCTTTATCTTTTTTTGCGTCTGGAGGTTATCCTATGATTCACTTTGCTGACGTCTGCTATGCCTACGACGGCGAGCCCGTGCTGCGTCATATTGATTTTTCCATTGCCAAGGGCGATACGATTCTCCTGCGCGGCCCCAACGGCGCCGGCAAATCCACATTGCTGCGCATGCTGAACGGGCTTATCTTCCCCGAGCGTGGCACCTATCAGTTTCTCGGCACTAAGATTACCGCCAGCAAAATGCGCGACCACCGCTATGCAAAATGGTTCCATCAGCAGCTGGGCTTTGTCTGGCAAAATCCCGATACGCAGCTCTTCTGCGGCAGCGTCGCCGAGGAGCTTGCCTTCGGCCCCGAGCAGATGGGCCTGCCCGCTGCCGAAATCAACCGCCGCGTCGAAGATGCGCTTGCGCTTTTAGGCCTCGGTCATCTGCGCCATCGCGCCCCCTACACACTATCCGGCGGCGAAAAGAAAAAGGCGGCTATCGCCGCCATACTTACCATGAACCCACACATATGGATATTCGATGAGCCGTTAAGTGCTCTCGATGAAAAGGGCCAAGCCTTCCTGCAAGAATTCCTGCAAGCCCTGCAGTCTGCCGGCAAGACGCTGATTGTCGCCACGCATGACGCAAACCTTGCCCAGACGCTCAGCGGCAAAACCTTCACGCTCACAGCTGACCATGAGCTTAAGCTGCAAGCATGACCAGAACGGCTGCCCCAAAGCTTAAAGGTTTGCCAGCATCTTATTGACCCGCACACCGATAAACGCCGCCAGCAGCGCCTTCATGATATCGCCAGGGATGAACGGGAACACCGCCATGATAAGTCCCTGCCAGAGACCGACCTGCATGACGAGCATCATCGAAATCAAGCCGCCGACATAGGTAAGCGGCACCCCCACCAGCACTGCCACCAAAGCATACCGGCGGAACGAAATGACCGTCCCTTTGAGCAGACTGACCAGCAGGCAGACAAACGGCCAGCCAAAATAAAAACCGCCCGTCGGTCCCAAAAGACGCCCCAGGCCTCCCATGCCACCGGGAAAGACCGGCAGACCGACAGCCCCTAAAAACACATAGGCCGCAATCGTCACGAATGTCAATTTAGGCGGCAACACCAAAGCCGTGACCGTCAGCGCGACTGTCAACGCCGTCACGAGCCCCGGCGTAAACGGCAGCGGGAACGAAATAAATGCCGAAACACAGCAGAAGGCCAGACAAAGTGCCATCTTTGTCATCTGCTGCACCGTGAATTTCTCTTTTGGTAATTCCATTACTGTTTCTTTCTGCATAATAAAGACCTGCCTTAACTTATATATTGATTTCACTGCCAGGCAAACGACGCGGTGCAGCGCGCTTTTTGCCAAAGCTTTCCGCTTGACCAGTCAACAAAAACATCACCAGCATACGCTGCGTGAAAAAAGCGCAGCGTTACTTTCCCTGCGTCTGCCGGACGCTGCCCCAGGAGCTTTTCCAGCAGCAGCAACCCGGGAATCACGGGAACTGCCCCTTTATGGATATCATTCCCATCGCCAACCGCTGCCGTAAATGCCTGTACTTCTGCCGCAGGGATCGCCCATCGCGTCCACTTTGACCGCTGACTTGTCAAATCTGACTTGTCAACATTTGACAAGTCAACCGCCAATTGCTGCGGCTTATGCCCCAGCAGCATGGTCACCAGCAGCTGCTCGCCTTCTGTCCGGCAGCACACGGCCATAAGGTTGTGCCGGTCTTTAAGTACCTGCAAAGGTTCCTGCTGCCCCCTGGCAGCCTGGCATACCGACCACTCGGCACGCATGATGACAGCGCCTGCAAACCGCTGCCCTTGTAAGCACGCGAGCACCTTTGCCAGTGCCCGCAAATGATTCGTACGCATCCTTTGACCTCCTGCAAACACTATCATTATAAACACCTTGCCGCGTTTCGTCAACCTTTGTAAAATTCTATGGTTAACCAAATTCATACAATGATTATTGCTGGTTGACAGCATTCCTGTTATACTTATATATTAGGTCTATTAGATATTAAGAAAGTTTATTAAAGGAGTTAACTTATATCATGATTCTTAATCGTAAATCGGTAGAACTCTTGGCACCAGCGGGCACCTGGGATGCTCTCGTAGCTGGTGTCGAATCCGGTGCCGATGCCTGCTACCTCGGCGGCAAGCACTTCAATATGCGCATGCACGAAGGCGATTTCAACTTTGATAACGAAATGCTCAAAAAGGCCATCGCCTACACCCATGAGCATGATGTCAAACTCTATATCACCCTCAACAACCTCATCAGCGATGAAGAGATTCCAGCGCTGCGCGAATATCTTGCCTATCTCAATGAAATCAAGCCGGACGCCCTGCTCGTGCAGGATTTTGCCGTTCTCGAGCTCGTACACGAAATGGGTATCGACATCCCCATCCATACCTCGGTCATGATGAATACGCACAACGAGCATGCCATCGAAAAACTCAAAGAGTATGGCATCACGCGCATCGTTGTCGGCCGCGAGATGACGCTCTCCGAGCTCAGCCTGTTCCGCGAGCGCACGGGCATCGAGGTCGAGTACTTCATGCACGGCGATATGTGCATAAGCGAAAGCGGCCAGTGCATCCACTCAGGTGTCGTCTTTGGCCAGAGCGGCAACCGCGGCCGCTGCCTCAAGCCCTGCCGCTGGGCTTACCAGCTCATCGACGAGCAGACAGGCGAAGTCCTCGACAAAGACAGCGACGGCGCTTACAAACTTGCCCTCAAGGACATGTGCATGTACCGCTCGATCCCGCAGCTCATCCAGGCTGGCGTCTTCTCGTTCAAGATTGAAGGCCGCATGCGTCCGGCACCGTTTATCCGCCGCATTGTCTCGACCTACCGCAAGGCCATCGATGCTTATATCGCCGATCCAGCTGGCTATCAGGTCGACGAGGAAGGCTGGAAGAGCCTCTACGAAAACCGTGCGCGTGATTTCACGACGACCTTTGCCTTTGGCAGCCCGACCAAGAAAGATATCGGCATGACCGGCGAGCGCGAACCGCGTTTCTTCAGCGATGCCGTCAAGGAAGCTGGCTTCCAGGATGAAATCCTCAAGCAGGAAGCAGATATCCACAAGGAAAATGCTGCGCACCGTACGCTGAGCGTTCGCGTAAACACCATCGACTCGGCCAAGGCCGCTGTCGATAACGGCGCCGATGTCATCTACGTCGGTGGCGAGGCCTTCCGCCCGTTCCGCCCATGGACGCTTTCCGAATACGCCGACATCATCGCCTATGCCAAAGGCAAGACAAAAGTCGTCATCAATACACCGCGCACGACCATGCGCCGCGAATGCGGCGAGCTCGAGCAGTTCCTGACGGCTGTCGCTTCCCGCCCGGAGCTTGCAGCTGATGGCATCATGGTCAGCAACCTCGGCTCCTTGAAACTTGCCAAGCAGTACACCAAGCTGCCGGTCCGGGCCGATGTCTCGTTTAACCTGTTCAACCACCTGGCCGCCAAGTTCCTCAAGGAAAACGGCCTCGTGCAGGCCTGCTCCTCACTCGAGCTTTCGTTCGAGCAGCTGCGCGAAATCGTCGAAAACTCCGAGCTGCCGGTCGAGACCATCGTTCATGGCTCCTACGAATCCATGATCTGCGATCACAACCTCCCGGGCATGTCACTGCCGCATTATAGCGATCTCGACAACCCCGAGGTACTCGACCGCCACTATGCGCTTCTCGACAATGCCAAGGAAAAACATGCGATCCGCATCGACCAGTTCGGCCGCAACCATATCTACTTTGCCAAAGACCTCTGCCTCTATCCGTATCTTAAAAAATGCAATGGCATCGCCTCCTACCGCATCGAGGCGCAGGACTACACGCCAGAATTCACCGGCAAGGTCACGAAAATCTATCGCGAAGCACTTGATGCACTGGCTAGCGGTCAGGAATTTGACCAGTCAAAACTTGACGAGCTCAAACAGGGCCCACGTGAGCTTGGTATCGGAACCTTCCGCTTCCGCCAAAGCCGCAATTCCATCTAAACACTGCTACAAACAAAACACCCTCCGGGCCTAGCATGCCGGAGGGTGTTTAGGAAAGGATACGCATAATGGAAGAACAGAAATACATTGGCCCTGAGGCCATCATCGAAAAGAAAAAGAAATACATCATGCCGTGCCTGGCGCATTTCTACTCGAATCCGCAGCAGATGGTCAAAGGCTCGATGCAGTACCTCTGGGACAGCAACGGCAAAAAATACCTCGACATGTACGCCGGGGTATCGGTCATGAATTGCGGTCACTGCAATCCCGAAATCACGGCCAAGATCAAAGCTCAGGTCGATAAACTCCAGCATGTCTGCAACATCTACCTGACCGAAAACTTCGTCAACCTCGCCGAAAAGCTCGCCGCAGTCACGCCGGGTGACCTGCAGAAATCCTTCTTCTGTTCCACGGGCTCCGAGGCCACCGAGGGCGCGCTGCTGCTCGCCGAAGTCTATAGCGGCAACAGCGAAATCATCGCCCTGCGTCAGGGCCTGCACGGCCGCACGAAGCTCGGCATGAGCGTAACTGGCCTTACCATGTGGCGCACGGCACCGACGCCGGTCGGCGGCATCCACTTTGCCCCGAATCCGAACTGCTACCGCTGCCCGATGAATAAGAAGTTCCCGGAATGCGACTACGCCTGTGCCAACGCCATCGAAGACCTCATCAAGACGGCAACATCCGGACACCCGGGCGCTTTCATCGCCGAAACGATCCAGGGCAATGCCGGCTGCGTCGTCCCCCCGAAGGGCTACTTCCAGCGCGTCAAGGAAATCCTCGAGAAATACGACACGCTGCTGATTATCGACGAAGTCCAGACCGGCTTTGCGCGTACAGGCAAGCTCTTTGCCATCGAAAACTACGATGTCGTCCCCGACATCATGTGCATGGCCAAGGCTCTCGGCAACGGCACGCCGATTTCGGCCTTTATCGCAAGCAGTAAAGTCGCGGACACCTATACGCGTCCGGGTGCCTCGACGCTTGGCGGCAACCCGGTTTCCTCCGAAGCGGCGCTCGCCGTCCTCGACTACATCGAGGAGCACAAGCTCGCCCAAAACGCCCTGGAGCGCGGCGAGCAGCTGCGCGCTGGCCTGCGCGAGCTCCAGAAGAAGCACCCGGTCATCGGCGATGTCCGCGGCCTCGGCCTCATGGATGGTGCCGAATTCATCCATGCCGACGGCTCGGAAGCCCCCGAAATCCTTGACGATGTCTTAGAGACCCTCAAGGACCGCGGCTTCATCATCGGCAAAAACGGTGTCGGCCGCAACGTCATGGCCTTCCAGCCGCCCCTTGTCATCACCAAAGAAAACGTCGACGACGTACTGAACGCCATCGACATGGTGCTGACAGAGAAAAACCTCTAACCGGAAAAAACAAAAAAGACGCTGAAAATAGCGGGGTTTCCTCTATTCTCAGCGTCTTTTCCTATTTATAGCTTTTTCTTATTCTTCCTGTTCATGCTCATGAACTTCGGCCTGCTGATCCTTCAGGGCCATGATTCCCTGCTGAAATTCTTCCAGCGTCAGCGTGAAGTACGGCAGCGTTTTGAGGGCTTCGTATACTTCCTGCTGGGATTTGGCGCTGTCCAGCTTGGCCCCTACCGATTCTTCCGTCAAGGCATGCAGCAGCATATGCTCGATTTCTGCTAATTCCATTCTGTATTTCTTCCTTTCTGTGCCGCTGCCATTTTGACTTGTCAAAGGTCAAAGGTCAGGGTCAGACAGCAGCCTCGTTATCGTCATCACGGCTTGCGCGCTGGCGGGCCTCATACTCAGGCTGTTCTTCAAAGATGACCGTTGGTGCCAGATAGAAGCCGTTGAAACGCGTGGCGCTGACGCTCGTATAAGAGCCCATCTCCGTCACGAGCAGTTTATCGCCGACATGAAGTTGCGGCGCCATAAAGTCGCGATAGAGCACATCGATGCCATCGCAGCTCGGGCCGGAGAACACCGATGCTTTCTTTTCGCCCTTGCCAAAGCAGTGAAGCGGATAGGTCCAATGATCGTACATGATGCCCGAGAAGCAGCCATAGATTCCCTCATCGAGGATATACCACGGCGTGCCGGCGCGGTCTTTCGTACCGATGACTGAGGTCACGAGATTGACCGCCGTGCCGCACATATAGCGTCCCGGTTCGGTCCAGACTGACGTCTCGGGGAACAAGCGGTCAATCTGGCGGTTGATGGCCTCCATCATCGCAGCCAGATCCACCGTGAGTCCATCGGCATCAGGCACGGGGAAACCGCCGCCTATATCGAGGTCGGTAAGGTGCATACCTCGAGCTTCTGCCTCATCGAAAAGGTTACGAACCAAGAGCAGGGCCTCCTCATACGCTGCGGTCGAGAGCGACTGGCTGCCGACATGGAAGCAGATACCCATCGCATGCAGGCCGGCTTTCTCTGCCTTCTCCAGCAGGTCAAGCGCCTCATCCATCGGCGCACCAAACTTCGTGTTGAGATCGACGAGCGCCTTGTTGTTGCGCACCTGGATGCGCACGAGCACATCGGCACCGGGCACGTACTTGGCCATCTTGTCGATTTCCGTCACGTCGTCAAACGTAAAGCGGCGCACGCCATAAACCGCGGCGGCCTGCAGGCCACGCAAATCCTTGACGGGGTTTGCGTAAATCATGCGCGAGCCATCGATGCCCAGCTCCGCCAATGCCTCCATCTCGCCAGCTGAGGCCACATCGAAATGTGATCCCAGCTCGGCCAGCAGCCTTAGGATGGCCGGCGTCGGATTCGCCTTCATCGCATAATACACCCCCGCACTTGGCAAGTGCTTTCGCATGAACTGGTAGTTCTCCTCAACTTTATCCAGCGATGCGACGAGGAATGGCGTCGGAATCCGCTCTGCCATCTTGTTCATTTCCTTTTCCGTGAGTCTGAAGCTCTTCATAACACATTAACACGACCTTATCTTATGAATTTAAGACCAAACGAAAAAATTAGTCTCATGGGTGTATTCTATTACAAAACCCGCGCCAGTACAAGGTATACGCTCTAATTTTATACAACTTTTTAACGGATTAACAGATTCATTTGCACACAGCAGGGAAAGAGAGTATAATAATTGGGTACTAAATGAGAGAGGTGTACTATGTCTGATAGATTTTATGAATTGACTGTTGCAGGCTGCAAGCGCTCCCTGCCAATCCTGAACGTCACGGATAAACTGGCCATCGCCGGCTTCATCATGCTCGGCGATCCGGAGCTGACACTGGCCTGTGCCAAAGAGCTGGCCAAAAAGATTCCGGCAAATACCGACATCATCCTGACCGCTGAGACGAAAGGCATTCCCCTCGCCGCCGATCTTGCGCGCGAACTTGGCATGCCGCGCTACATCGTAGCCCGCAAATCCGTCAAAGCCTACATGGAAAACGCTATCTGGGTCGAAGATGTATCCATCACCACCAAAGGCGTCCAGAACCTTTGCCTCGATGGCGTCGATGTCGACCGCATCAAGGGCAAGAACGTCCTGCTGCTTGACGATGTCATCAGCACGGGTGGCTCGATGAAAGCACTCACAGAGCTTACAGAAAAAGCTGGCGGCAATGTCGTCGGCGAGGCCTGCGTACTGGCCGAGGGCGATGCTTCCAAGCGCGATGACATCATCTTCCTTGAGCCACTGCCGCTTTTTGATGCCGAAAACTAAAATCCAGCCAAAAAAAGCTCCGTCAGGGATATCCCCGGCGGAGCTTTTCTATTGGCACAAAGATGCTATCAGAACTTGACAGTTACCCCGGCACCAACACCATTCTCACGTTTGCCGTCCTCTGGCTTGAAGTTGTGGTAGTTGATGTTGAGATCAACGTTGAGCAGCAGGTTCTTGTTGACGCCAACCGACACCTCGTTGAAGTCCTTGCCAGCGACATAGGAGGCATACGCATCAAAGCCCATGACTTTCGGCGTGCTGACCGCTACGCCGCCAAAGAGCTGATTCTTGTCGCCCGGCAAGTCCCAGCGATAGCCGCCGATGAGCTTGACCTGCGAGCCCACAACATCATATTGCAGATAAAGATCCTTCTGATCGCCATACTGATCGCGGCGGGCCAGCTGCGCGCCGACCGTTGCCTTGCCGCCTACCTTATGTTCAATGTAGGACTCATTGGTCCCCACTCCAATTGCCGTTTCATTTGCGGCCATCTGATTGACCGGTGCTGCCATGGCTGCCGATGAAGCTGCCATCAACACACCCAGCGTCAACAATGCTGTTTTTCGCATGGAAAAACTCCTTTCTGGAATACCTAAGAAATACCAAGTACTAGCGTAAACGTTTTCGCGCTATCTGTCAATTAACCGTCCATTAAAATGGCCGCGTCACTCCTGACGCAGTGCATCGTAAAGCTCTACCATCTCACGGACATTCTGGATTTCCTGGGCACTCATGTCATGGCGGCGCGCCTTACCCCCCTCCTTGTAGTACACAAGGGTCGCCGAGCCGGACGCAATGATCCGGCGGAACGCCGCCAGCGTCACCGCATCCGCATTCATCACATAATTCTCCGACAGCCAGGAAGCATCTGAGGACATATGCTTGCGCAGTTCTGCCGGGTCAAGCTGTAGCGTCGTCGTCTGCCCGCCTGCATAAATATCGAGCCGGTCGCCCATAATCCACGCGGTCTGCTCCGCATCGGTAATCGAATAGTAATAATAAATATCGTTCTTGAGTACACAGTGCTCATTCTGGGCCGCGACAAACGGGCGCAGATAGACCCCTGTTGGCAGTTTCTTCGGCCAATGATGCTTATAATAGGTCACACCATGGATGGTCTCTTCCCACATCCCGCTATCCGCCCGTTCAGGCCTTTGCACGGCCTTGCGAGGCTTCTCCCCTGTCTCTTCGTCCCCGCGCGCCTTGTCGGCCGCCTCACGCGCCTGACGCCGCGCAGCGATTTCCTGCTGTGTCTCCTGCTCTATTTTAGCCTGCTGCTGCTCATGCTGGACGCTATAGGCATAATACGCCGCAAAGCCGATGACCATGATCAGCAAATACAGGATTACCGCTGCCAAAATAATATGCGATTTCTTCACCGTCGCCCCTCCTACGAAAAAGAGCCCGGCAGGCTAACCCTGTCAGGCTCTTTCTGGATACTCAACCGCGTATCGCTAATCGCAAGGATTAGTATTTAACGCTGGATTTGAATGCCAGGCTATCGCTAGCAGCAATCTCAATCGTAGCGCCCGTCTGCGGGTTGCGGCCCTGACGTGCATTGCGATGAGCTTTCTTGAACGTACCGAAGCCGATGAGACGGATCTCAGCGTCAGCCTTTACGCTCTCCTTTACCGTTTCGAGCAGTGCATCGACAACAGCTTTCGTATCTTTCTTGGATACGCCAGCAGCCTCTGCAACTTTATCTACCAGTGCGGATTTGCTAAGTACTTCTTTTGCCATAGTGAGTAATCCCCTTTCACTTTGATAACACGACGTATTATAACGAATTATCTTGCATTCGTCAATCATTTTTGCCCGTCAGACGTAAATTTATCAAAAATCAGCCAACTGTAGTGCGCTCCGCCGCAGCCACAGCGTCATTGAGCGCAGCCTCATAACCGGCGGCATAGCCATCCTGCTCACGGCTCGCACCATAATCACGCAAGAGATCCAAAACATCCTGCAGCTGGTCATCCGTCCACGCGCTCATCGCGCACATCGTTCCCAGTTTATCAATGCAAGCCAGTTCTTTTCCCTGTGTATCTACAGTCATCACGATTCTCCTTCACACGCAATTTGCATCAAAGCGGACATATGTCCTATTTTGTCTGGTACCTATGACAGTATACCACGGGAATTTCTTTATAAACAGTCTTGACATTTTGTTTCTTTTTCCCGCAGGCTCCCAAAAGTTTACTATCCCTTGCAACTATGATATGATGACTACAAGGATTAAGTGTGTCGATACAACGACAAATCCACACAGCAAAGGAACGATGACTATGAAACTATCCACGGAAATTGCCCTTTCCCTGGTACTTATCATACTCGTCCTGACGTTCCTGCTTTACCGGGAACACCAGCGGCGCACCGAACAGCATGATTATTTCCACTGGCTATGCGAGACCGCAGGTCTCTATGTATTCGATTACGATCCCGTCCATGATACCATGCGCCTGTCAGCCACCTGCGCCACTGCTCTGCAGCTGCCCGAAAAGATTCATCCCTTTTCGCGTGCAGCCAGCCAGGTCAGCACGCCATTTGCCCAGGTCGGCATCCGCTTCCTCAAGCAAGCCATGCAAAACCCGGATAAAACGGCAAATCTCTGCCTTACTTACGACAACGCCCACACCTGCTTCTATCGCGTAACCGCACATAACTTCGCCGGCAGAAAACAAGCTGTACACCATACCATCGGCTTCTTCTACGACGTCACCGCTGAGATGCTGCGCGAGAAACATCTCGAACGCAAGGCCGCCATCGATCATCTGACGGGAGTCTACAACCGCGGCGCCGTCCACGAACTCATCCGGCTGGCGCTCAAAGACAAAACGCCGAGTGCTTTCATCATGCTCGACATCGATTATTTCAAGTCCATCAACGACACCGCTGGCCACCAGGCTGGCGACGAGGTCTTACGCAGCATCGTCCGCGTGATTCGCGAGCACATCCGCCATACCGATATCGTCGGCCGCATGGGCGGCGATGAATTCTGCATCTACCTTCCCAACGTTCCCTCACGGGAGTACGCGCAGCAGCTCTGCGAGCGCATCCGCTCCACGATCCCGAGCGAGATCACCTACGGGAACCAGCAGCACCCGGTCACCACGAGCATCGGCTGCACGCTCTCCCGGCCAACCGATAACTTCACCAGCCTCTACTCCCGCGCCGACAACGCGCTTTACCAATCCAAACGCCAAGGACGCAACAAAGTCACGATTGACAATCTATAAACAAAGAGAGCCATCGACAGGCACAGATCCAAGCATCTGGCTTATCGATGGCTCTTTTTTGCCAGCCGGGTTCAGCCATAGAGGAATTTGGAAAAACGTCAAGAAGTAAAGAATATGATCCTAGCACCAATAAAAACGGAAGGAGAATCCTTATGCGTTACAAGAACTTGACGGCAACAGCTCTCACCGCATTTTCCTTATTCATTCCCTGGAGCAATGGTACAGCCATGGAAAAAGCTCCAGATCCCCCTGGCTGCACCGCCAGCTGCGGATCCTGTGTCTACCGGCAGGCTGGGCTTTGCCTGCAAATCCCGCAGGCTTTCGACCACCTGCTGCTGACCCAAAAAGGTACCGGCCAGTATCTCTTTTCTGTTGCGGAGCGGGCATCCATCGAAGCCGCCAAAAAAGAAATGCCCGCATACGATGGTGCGGGCTGGCTTTTTGCCATCGGCAAAGTCACGGAAAGCGAACTGCATGAAATGCTTTGCGCCGATATGTCCGGCAGGGAATTATTTGCCCAGGACCGGGCCGGCAACTATTTTATCTTCTATCATCCTACAGATGTACGCTATATGCGGGAAACGACAGCTGCTATGCGGCAGGACCAGGCAACATGGAGCGAGCTCTGCACCTGGGCCAACAACGAGGTCCGCCAGCATTTCATCACCGATAACGGCCTGATTGCCATAAACGCCGACAACAGTCCGATTGGCATTCATCTTGCCCGTATCAGCTACAAACCCGCAACAAAATATACCTTAGCAAAAAATGACAAGCCCCCGCGCACCGGCAATCGTCTCCAGGCTGCCTCCTTTGTCAACATGCTGCTCTACGGCAATACCTTTGAAACCATTCCCGACAAAAAAGCACCGCAAGGCGAGCGGATAACCCTTACCCTGCCCGGCGAAAAAGTCTCCCTGGCTTTCTTTCAACGCGACGGCAGCACCTATGTCCTTGAAAGCCGCCCGAATGGCGAAAAGACGCTCTACCAGGCTATCCCGCACGAAGAACATGCCGAAGCGCTTGCCGTCATGCAGGACTGGTATACGGCCCTGACTCAGCCCGTACGATAAGTTTGCCTTTTTTTCTAACGCTCCTAAACACTTTTCGCATCCGAGGATATAAAGAACAGAAAACAAGACAACAACCACAAAAGATGTGAGGAGGAATTTGAAATGGCTAAGAATCTCATAAACAACAACCGCATGACGGACAAGGAACTTTCCCTGGTATCTGGCAGCTTCGATTACGGCTACGGGCGCGGCAAGGATATCTGGGTAGATGGCAAAAAGTACTACGTCGTATATAATCGCACCCTCAATCAGAACGAGTTTTATGACTACGCCAAAGGCGATGTGACCAGACAAATGATTCAGTGGAACCTTGATTGCGGGCAGACGCAAATACGCTATTACAACCAAAGAGTCGGCGACCTTACGGCCAGTGTGCAGGATGAAGCCAGATCACGTGGAATGAAAAAGAATGCGGTTGCCACGCCGCCGATGACTCGCATTACCGGCGTTGGTTCGGCCGGTTAAGCCAGCACAAAAAGCAATCACCTGCTAAGTCGAAAGAGGCTATTACATGTAAGCAGCATGCAATAGCCTCATTTTTCATCAAAAAATCTCGTGGCTCTACTTTGGCTCTACAAACACCAAAAAAACGCACGAAAAAAGACCCCGCGAAAACATCGCGAGGCCTTGATAGCACAAATGGTGCCGGAAGCCGGACTTGAACCGGCACGTTGTTGCCAACGGCAGATTTTGAGTCTGCTGCGTCTGCCAATTCCGCCATTCCGGCAAAATGACACTTACGTGCGTCATCAACGGTTAATAGTATAGCATCGTATACTTTGTTTGTCAAACATTATTTTTTAGATTTTTCAGGAGCCTTATCCCAGCCCTTGGCCTGGACTTCTTCGCGCGCTTTCTGCTTGATCTGCTCCTGGTACTTTTCCATTTCATTGCGCACGGTCTGCAAATCAGAACGCCTATAACGGAATTCGCCGCAACGGGCATTGTATTCGTTGATCATCGCATTGAATTCATCAATCGCTTTGTTGTTATACTGGTTGATATGTGGGCGCATAGCCTCCAGCTTGATATCCATCATAGCCATCCAGCGAAGTTCCTCACGATTCAAGGTCGTGCTCTTGCCCTGCGGCGGTTTGGAAATCTTAAGCGGCAGCCCCATGGACTCCTGCTTCTCAGCCTCCGTCATCTCTGCTGCCGCCGAGGCATCCATATGCTCGTAAATGGCCGGCTTGATCACATAGATAACCAGCAAGGCCGCGACTGCATACAGTACCCATTTACCAAAACCACGCAGCATCCGCGACGCCAGTCCTGGCTTTTCTACCGCTCCTGGTTCAACTGTATCACCTTTTACCTTCTCGGTCAGCCGCGCAGCCTCTTGCTGCAGCTGTTCATTCTTATCATCCATTTTCATCCCTCTTTCCGCCCTGCGGGCACTTTGCGGCCAGCTGCAAAGCCAGCCGCCATATAAAATCCTTTTCTAGGATAACCACCTTTTCTTAGACGTTCCTGCTATATTCATGAAAATTAGTTAAAAAATGAATTTCTTGCCGAGATTTTTGTAGTTTTTTTATAGTTTTCCGTAGTTTTGCCTAGTGAATGGTTAGAATATCTTATGGGTTGATAAAAACTATTTATTTATGGAAAGGGTGTTATTTCTATGAAAATGAAACGTCCACTTGTTGCCATGATGCTGGCTGCGATGATGGCTGGCGGCCAATGCTTTGCCAGTGCTGCCACGGGAGACAAGCCTGACATCAAAGTGCTGGCTACCGGTGGTACCATCGCCGGCAGCGCTGCCTCCGACACCAAGACCACTGGCTACAAAGCGGGTGCGCTTGGCATCGACACGCTGCTCAACGCTGTTCCCGAGACGAAAAACTATGCGGTTCTTTCCGGCGAGCAGATCTGCAGCATCGACAGCAAGGACATGACCGATGATATCTGGCTCAAGCTGGCCAAGCGCTGCAACACGCTGCTCAAGGATAAAAACGTCGATGGCATCGTCATCACGCACGGCACCGATACGCTCGAAGAGACTGCTTACTTCCTGAATCTCACAGTCAAGAGCCAGAAGCCTGTTGTCATCACCGGCGCCATGCGTCCCGCTACGGCCATCAGCGCCGACGGCCCGATGAACCTGCTCAATGCCGTCCGCATTGCCGCGGATAAGAAATCTGCTGGCCGTGGCGTCATGGTCGCTCTGAATGACCAGATTGATGCCGCCCGCAACGTCACGAAGACCAACACGACTTCTGTCAATACGTTCCAGTCCCCGCTGGCCGGCTCGATTGGCGTTGTCAACGACGGCGTGCCTGAGTTCTATGGACAGACCACGCGCCTTAACACGACGGCCTCTGAATTCGATGTCACGAACCTCGACAAGCTGCCGTATGTCAAAGTCATCTATGGCACTGCCAACGATGACGCACTGTTCGTCGATGCTGCTATCAAAGCCGGTGTCAAAGGCATCGTCTATGCCGGTACGGGTAACGGCTCCATCCATAAGGATGCTGAAAAAGCACTGGCCAAAGCCTCGGCTGCCGGCATCGTTGTGGTCCGCAGCACGCGGCTGGTATCCGGCTCGGTCATCCCTGCCGAGCAGTCTTATATCGATGCGCATTTCATCGATGGTGATTCCCTGAATCCGCAGAAATGCCGCATCCTCTTGCAGCTCGCATTGACCAAGACGCACGACCTCAAGGCAATCCAGGATATGTTCCACAAATATTAAGCTGCATTTTCCCCTCGAGCAAGCATAAGCCATCCAGGCTTCATGCTTGCTCAATTTTTTTTGGGGCTAAAGAGGAGATACTGACACTTTGCCGAATATATTACGATGGGATACGTAAGGTTATTGTCCTCAGAAAAATGCTAGCCTGAGGACAGGGTATGAAGAAAGGATGATTTTATGAACAAAAAGAAACTCTGTGCCGCACTTCTGGCGATGAGCTTTGTCTTCGGGACTGGCGCCAGCATGAATGTCGAAGCCGCTACGCGCGCTGAGATCGCTCAGATCAGCGTCAAGAAGAACGGCAGTGACTTCAAGTATTGGAACCAGGATTCTGCTTCCTTCAAAGCTCTGATCAACTACGTCAAGGACGTGACGAACAAGAAGAGCCCGAACTACATCCCGGTCGAGGATCGCATCGCTGTCTTCGACATGGATGGCACGCTGCTCGGCGAAAGAACACCGTCCTACTTCGAATGGATGATGTATCTTGAGCGTGCGCTCAACGACCCGACCTACACGCCGTCAAAAGAAGACCGTGAGTATGCTAAGGTCGTCAAGGCTGCCATCGACAAGCACGCCATTCCGGAAGACATGGAAGGCAAAGAAGCAAAATCGCAGGCCTCTGTCTTTGCCGGCATGACGCAGCCCGAGTATGAAGCCTTTGTCAAGAAGTTCATGGAAACGCCAGCTGAGGGCCTGACGAACCTCAAACGCGGTGAGGAATTCTACCTGCCGATGGCTGAGGTTGTCTCCTACCTCAAGAACAACGACTTCGACATCTGGATCGTCTCGGGTTCCGACCGCGATGCCCAGCGCGTACTGATGAACGGCGTTCTGCCCATCAAACGCGATCACTTCATCGGCACGGACATCATGACGCTCGCTTCGGGCCAGGGTAAAACCGATGGCCTTGAGTATGTCTACGACAAAGACAAAGACGTACTCGTCCGCGGCCAGTTCGTCCTCAAAGACGTCAAGATGAACAAGGTCTCCAACATCGCCCGCGAAATCGGCCGTCAGCCGGTTCTTGCTTTCGGCAACAGCTCCGGCGATGCTTCGATGTTCAACTACACCATCAGCAAGAACAAATATAAATCGCTGGCCTTCTCCCTCTGCTGCGACGACCTCGAAAACGATCTCGGCAACACGAAGAAAGCTGACAAGATGAAAGCTGACTGCCAGAAAAATGGCTGGATTCCGGTATCCATGCGCGATGACTGGAAGACCATCTATGGCTACAATGTAAAAGTCGCCAAATAAGCACAGACTTTCTAAGACCAAAACAAGCAAACAACAAAAAGCCGGAAGGCTGACATGTCAATCTGACAAGTCAAGCCTTCCGGCTTTTTCTATGTTTCGTCACCATCATGCAATTTCACTGCCGTTGCTGGTTACTTCTTTTACTTTATCAAAGATATTACGAACCTCATCCTTATTTCGTTCAAACAATTTCGCAACGTTGTTCATCCCCGCAAAAGCTGGTTTCATAACATCCTTGGGAATCATCTCACCATTCTTGGCCAGATAGTCAATGATGCGCTTCACAAAGTCAATCTGACGGAGATTCAGACGATTCGCCTGCAAGAATTCCGCAAAGGCTTCTTCGAGTGCCACCCGATCCATCCCCACAGTCTTCCGCACCATCAGCCCTACCGGACATTCCCCATAGAGATTGCGATAATCCTCATGCGTTCCCAGCTCTTCCCACAAAACGCGTTCCAGTTCCCGCAGATCTGTAGCCGTCAACCGTTTGTTCGTACGCAGCTTATGCACGGCAATATTATCCTGATGTTCTTTCAGATAGCGTTCGACCTTCTTCTTGTAGCTTTCCGAAGTTTGCTCCGGCGTAACGGCATGCGGTTCCCTGACCGTAATGAGCGTATCGGCAAAATCGGTGTAATAAATCCCCCTGCTCCCAGGTTCCAGGAACTTCAGCAAATCGCGTAACTGTGTCCGCACTGTTTCAAGCTTGTCCACTGTCACATCCTCCCAAAATTCGGGATAACGCACCTGCTGGATAAAGGGCTGTTTCGCTTTTATCTGGGGAATGGTCTGCAAATTCGGAGAACTCAGTTTATCGGCAGTTTCTTCTACCTGCTGTGCCTTTACCGTAATATCTTTTGCCAGCAGATAGTCATACATAATGCCGTACAGCTTCTGATCAAAGAAGCGGGCCATTACATCCTCATCCTGTGCAGGTATGATGGGCGCTATATATTTACCGATCTCTGCCACATCATCTGCCGTTAGACTTGCCCAACTGCGCCTATCCCGATACTTCTCCACCTGCTGGCGATTCTGGATAACGCGGAAACTATCATCATCCAAGGCCATAACTTTGCCATGCAGTTCCTCAAACAACTCCTGTGCAAACGCCTGCCGCTCGGCATCTTTGTCCTTATGAAGCAGCAGATAGAGATTGGCCTGCAAATTGTAGATGCGCTCCACTAGCGACGGCTGGTTCTTGGACTCCTTCAGTTTGTTGCCCTGCAAGCTGAAGTATTCAAAGTTCCCGCCATAGTCAAAGATATAAAAGTTCTTCTTATCCTGCCCTGGGCCAAAAAGATTCGGACAAAGGCGTGTGCCACGGCCTATCATCTGCCAGAATTTGCTATACGACCGCACCATCTTGAAGAATACCAGATTCAGCACCTCCGGCACATCAATGCCTGTATCCAGCATATCAACGGAAACAGCAATCTGCGGCATCTTATCCGGCGTGCAGAAATCATCAATGATCTGCTCGTGATAATCAATGCTGCCATCTACCTGCTGAATGAAAGCATCGCCAAACTCCGGATACATTTCATGGAAAATATCCACGATGAATTTCGCATGCTTGCGATTCTTGGCAAAGATGATAGTCTTGCCCAGCTTATCCCCGCCAGCGATATACTGCCCCATGTCCAGCAAATCCTTGAGGACCATCTGCACCGTCTGACGGTTGAACACATATTTATTGAAGTCCGAGCTCAGAATATCCGGGGCATTGTCACCTGCCACGCCGAACACATCCTCATAGTGCGCCTTATCCTCTTCGCTGAGGTCTTTATAATGCAGACCATTCTTCATGAGGTCCGTAGTACGCTCAAACTGCTCATAGGGCACAAGATACCCCTGCGCCACAGCCTCATCATAGGGATAAGCAAAGGTAGGATTGCCTGCCTCCAGCTCAAACTGGCGATACGTATTCTTGTCGACTTCATTCTTCGGCGTTGCCGTAAGGCCTAGCAGCATGGCATCGAAATACTGAAAAATCGCCTGATACCGCTGATAGATACTGCGATGGCTCTCATCGATAATGATAAGGTCAAAGGCAGCTGGCGAAAACAATCTGCGCCCCTCCGAATTCTTTGCCGTATCAATGGCGTTCATCATGGTAGGATAGGTACTGAAGATAATCTGCGCCGTCGCCGCATCATCCCGGCTGTCCATCAGACTGGCCATGGGAATCTCATTGCTGAAAAAATCCAGAAAGCTGCGCTTGGCCTGACGCACCAACGCGGTACGGTCAGCCAAAAACAGAATACGCTTCACCCAGCCGCCACGAAAAAGCACATCCGACAAACTGATGGCTACACGGGTCTTACCCGTTCCCGTTGCCTGCACGATAAGCGCTTTCCTGCGCTTGTGGTCAAATGCTTCTTCCACAGCCTTGACCGCCTCAATCTGGTAAGGCCTGCCGGCAATATCGTGATTCGGTTCAACCTCGGCCAACGTCTGCTGCATCCCGCGCCTGTCCATGCGCATCTGCAAATCGTCCTGCGTAAAGAACCCCGACACATCGCGGCGGGGATACCCGCCCTGCTCATCGAGAAAAACCGTACGCAGACCATTGGTCATAAAGATAAAGGGACGGCGGCCATACTTTTCCTCATAGCTATTGGCATAGAGTTCCGCCTGTTTGGCCCCCTTCTCGGGATCGTAACTCGTACGCTTGGCCTCCACAATGGCCAAAGGCTTCTGATCTCTGCCATAAAGCACATAATCCGAAAAGCCTGTATTGGAGGCATTAGGCATACCGGAAACTTCTTCCTCAATGCGGCAATTGTCGCCGATTATCCAGCCTGCCGCTTCAAGGTCATAATCGATATAGCGCCTGCGGGTTTCCGCCTCCGTAATGGGATTGACATGGAACTCGCCCTGTGCCTGACGTTCCTTGCGCAGACGAATAAGCTCCTGTTGCAGCTGCTCGTTCTTTGCCCTTATATCATCGAGTTCTTGATTCTTTTCCTCCAGCTCATGCTGTTTCTGCGCCAGAGCGGCATCTTTCTTCGCGATACTCTCTGCCTGCTTTTGGATTTCCTGCTGACTGACCGTTGCCTTATCATCAGGCGAAGGCAAAAGACTTTCATCGAAAACCATTTCGCCCTGAATTGCTGTATAGCAATAAGCCATCCAACTCAGAAACTCAAAGAGGATTCTAAGGGCCAGTACACCATCCTCATGCGTAAGAGGCCGCCCACCATGCGCGGCCCGATTGCCGAACAGACGCAGCTGGTCAAGCATGTGAAGCAGCTTATTATCCCCCACCACTTCACAAAAACTTCTATCCTTCAGCAGAGCAAACAGATCTCTATCCTTGCCATATTTATACGGGTCGCTCGTATCCATACCCTCGGCATGGTAAACCCATTTGATGCCCAGCTCCATGGCCGAACGCGCAAAAATCGCCGCAAACTCCGGTGCTATCGCCAGTCCCTGCTCCGCCTTATGCGCACGTTCTGCTATATTTGACCAGTCAGATTGACCGGTCAAAAAATCAAAATTCGATGCCATAGCCGTCATCCCCTTAAGAAATAGTTACATTCATTATAACGCCATTGCGCAAATTTTGTCGACAGACAAAATTTACCGTCAACTTTCGATTTATCGGCCTTTTGAACAAAAAATTTATACTTACGTTGCAAATCAATTGGTGGCAATAATAACGGCATTGATTCAATACGAAAAATTGCCAACTTTGGAACACCAACAGTCATTTTGCGTTCATTAACATAAGTTTGAATTCCTGGGGAGTTAATATAGTGCGACAAATAAATTCCATCAAGCTCACTTTCATTATTAATCAACTTAACAGCATTTTCCGTAAGATTGGCACCATCGTATTTTTTAGGTATAACACCTGCCATACCTAAGTTTACACCCACGTTGGTCAAATACACATCTCCAGCTGCAACAACATAACGACTTATTTTCGAATAAACTTCATCATCAATATAGTGTATATCATCATCAATAATAGTTGCATTTTTCATATCAGTGACACGTAAATATGGGTGTTTAGTTGGTATGGGACTAAAATTCATTCCTTTTGGGACCCTCTTGCCACCTTTTACAGAACAATGTTCTCCTATAGTAGATAGTTTCCAATTACATGGATTACTTTTAGGCTCCCCAAACATCTCTACAAATCGTGATTGCCACTAGGCAATAAATTTATTATGCGACAATTTCACATTGCGCTGATCGACCATGGCGTATTCCATGGTCGTATCTATCTTGCTATGACCTAAAAGCTGTTGAACCTGTTCTATCGGCATTCCTTTATCGATGGCTCTGGTCGCCAAGGTACGGCGAAATTTATGTGGATGTACCTTATGAATCCCCAGCTTGCGGCCTAACTCTCTTAACCTTATTTCCACACCACTGATTTGCAGGCGGTTATAAGGCCGTTGCAAAGACACGAATAAGGCAGGATTATCATCCTGCCTGCTTGCTAAATATTTTTGCAAATGCAGCTTCGTCCGTGCATCGAAATAAACGGGACGTTCTTTGCTCCCCTTACCGAACACCACACACTCACGGTTCGTAAAATCAATATCCGCTCGGTTTAGTCGCACCAATTCGCCTACACGCATCCCTGTGGACGCCAGCAAATCAATCATAGCTAAATCCCGCAATGTCTTGCAGTTATCCCGTAGCTGTTCCAAGGTTTCATCACTATACGTCTCCTTCACCACTTTTGCCATGCGGATTTTATGAATACGGCGCACAGGACTCTTGAGGATATAGTCCTCTTCCTCCAGCCACGCAAAGAAACTCGACAAGATTCGACGGATGTTGTCGATGTTTCGCTGACTACAGCCATGTTCCTCCTGATACACGGAAAGATACGTCCGTAAATCCTCCGTCGTTATATGCGTCAAATGTTTCCCCAACTGCTCCAACGCCTTTTTCAAGGTAAGACGATAATAGCGCACGGTTCTGTCACTGCATCCCTCAACCTTCTTCGCAGATAAAAACAACGCTAGCAATTCATCATTGCTTAACCGCATGACAGCAGATTCTGCACGTTGCACAGCAACAATCTCCCTGCCTGCCAAGCTATCATTCAGCACTGCCTGCAACTGCAACAACTGCGCATTATCCAAAATCGGCAACATGGACTGCATTATTTCCTTGATGACGGTATCTTTCACGACTATATTCCTTCCCACCAGCCTCCGACACCGTAAATTCCAACAATATATCCTATATAGAAATCCCATATAAAAAGCCTATTGTCAGCTACCACACTAACAACAGGCTATTCCGGCGATTACACGCCCCGCCACAATGCAAAAGTCGCCCTCAATACGAGAGCGACTTCTTTGTGTTTGATACGCGGACTCCGTGCGTTATGGTGAGTCAGACCATAACGCTGCTCTGCATGTCAAACTCCAATCTTCTATGAGTAGTATAGCATATTGCACATAAAAATGCTATACTAATTTTGCTGTGCTCCCCTCAGCGGAGAGGAGGTGCCTGCATGTCAAAACTCAATCTTCTGCGTGACTTTGCTATTGCCGTATTGGCTAGCATTGTTGCAAACGTTGCTACTGCTTGGTTGATGAACCTCTGAGCACAGCAGTCAACCACTACCTCAGGCAAGAGTCAGTCGTGAGGGAGAAAAGCCGCTTCTTTCGGGAGGCGGCTTTTCGCTTAACAAAAATAATCCTGCATCAGCTTTGCCTTTAGCGTTTGCAAAGTTTCTATGCTTTGCTGGATGGACAATTTCGATTTGTCGGCTTGTTCTACGAAATCGGCAAATTCGTTTTGTAGCTCGATAGGTGGTACATACATAGCTATCGCCTTTAATTCTTGTGCATTGATGTTTGCTTGATTAACTGCCCCCTTCGCCATAGAACGCAACTGCTTTTTCATAAACTCCATATTCATAAATCGAGTAAAGAATACAGGTGAAACAAACTCATGCAAACGCACTCTAATAATGTATCCTGCTATAACCATATCCTCGTCTAAATCAAATAATGCAGTTTTTCCAACCAATTCAGTGCTATTGGTTCGATTGAAAAGTACATCTCCTTTTCGGACAACACACTTTTCAAGTTCGTCATCTGAAACGTCTATATGTTTCAGGTCTGACAAGTCAAGATAACCATCATATGTCAAATTGTTCATTCGCAGGTATTTATATTGACCATCATCGTTCGCTTTAGCGCTTGTTCCGTATCGTACATCTGTTGTCACTTGGCCAACAGTGGTAACTTTCCACCCCATCGGATTAGTTACTGGGTCGCCAAACATCTCGATAAATCGTGATTTGACAAGATTATCAATTTGCAAAAGAGCTTGTTTGCGGTTGTTAATCAGCTGCTGAATAACTTCAAGTCGTTTAGCAATATTCTTCTGCACCTCTATAGTCGGTAACGGTATCTCTACATCTTCCACTATACCTTTAGAGATTTCCTTAAAAGTTGCACCACGCCCCAATGCATTGAGATAATCCACTTTGGATGTCAAAAAGAAATATAAATACTTGTTGTAAATTCTTTCCGAACAAATCAGATTCTTAAACCCTTGATTACAGTACATTTCAGCTCCCGCAATAGCAGTCTTGCCTATCGGAGCTCGAGAAGATAACAGCACTGTCCCTACAGGAAGTAGCGTTAAATTTGTTTTTTCAACTGCCTTTTCCGTTATATGGCGTTCTGTATCACTAATCACATAAGAATCACCGTCTATTTCCGCAGGCGTTATCCATTTTATATCACCATTCCAATATTCTTCTATATTGCTTTTAGGCGTCGAACCGCTTACAACTGTACATATATCGCCTATCCTTACCTTATCCATACAAATAACACCTCTATATAATAAATGAGACCATCACACCGATGGCCTCAAAACTGCCGATTTTTCCGTCGTCCCCCGACATCATCAGCCCTTATGTCTGACCGTCATTTGGAGATTTTCCGTCGCTCCCCGACATCACTGGCCCTCTCGTCCAGCATTCATCTGAGATTTTTAAGGTGTCGGCACACCCTGCTTGGTTAAAATTATACATTTTTTGCCATAATTAAGCAAGACTACAACTTTTTAGTCTTCTCCCAACAATTCACGCAACTTTTCCATATCAGAATTGAATTCCATATTCAATTCGTCCAGCTTCGTCATCAATTCCGACGTACTTGGATATTCCACCGGCACATACTCGATTTCCTTATACTTATTGATGGAGAGGTCATAGCCATTCTGCTGGATTTCCTCCACGGGCACGAAGAAACTCTTTTCGGTGCGCTTGCGGCCTTCTTCCTGTTCCAGATTCTTAAAGCGGGCAATAATGTCAGGAATATCGTTGTCCTCTATCTCCTGCCGCTTATCGTCAAGACTGTAACCATCCGCCTGCATGTCGTAGAACCAGACCTTATCCGTACCGCCTGCGTTGGTCTTGGTGAAGAAAAGTATGGCCGTTGATACGCCTGCATAGGGCTTGAATACGCCGCTTGGCATGGAGATTACAGCCGTCAATTTATTGTTATCTACCAACTCTTTACGAATCGCCTTATGGGCTTTCGACGAACCAAAGAGTACGCCATCGGGGACGATAACGGCTGCTCTGCCGCCCAGTTTCAGGATGCGCAGGAACAAGGCGAGGAAAAGCAATTCTGTTTTCTTCGTCTTAGTGACGCGCAACAGGCTTTCTTCCACCGTTTCATTATCGAGAGATCCCTTAAACGGTGGATTTGCCAGCACAAGGGTATAGAGTTCCTTATCGAGATTGTGCTTGGAAAGGCTGTCTTTATAGTCAATGCTGGGATTCTGGACGCCATGGAGCATCATGTTCATGGTGCCGATGCGCAACATGGTGGGGTCTGTATCAAAACCATGGAACATGGTCGTATTGAAATGCCGGGCCTGCGCATCATCGAGCAGCATATCCCCGTGATGCTTACGGATAAATTCTTCTGCCGCCACCAAAAATCCTGCCGTGCCCATCGCAGGATCGACGATGGTATCGGTCGGCTGTGGTGCCGCCATCTCCACCATCATCTCGATGATATGGCGCGGCGTACGGAACTGACCATTGATTTTAGAAGATGCCAGCTTCGACAGCATATACTCGTACAGGTCGCCCTTGCTGTCCTCCGCATCCAGTTCCAGCTTATCGATACCCTCGATGATTTTCGCCAGCTTATCCGGCGCAGAAATCTGGAAGGTAGCATCCTTCATAAAGCGCGTATAGGACGCATCATCATCGGGGTGCAGATTCTTGATAAAGGGAAAGATTTCCTCCTGCATAAGCTGAAACTGTACTGCCGGAGCCAAGTTCTTGAACTTGCTCCACCGATAGTTCTGCTGGTCCGGGCCAAAGATTTTCTCCTCGTTCTCAAAGCCCAACAGCGCCGCATTTGCTTCATTCTCTGTCTCGATATCATCGAGCTGCTTGATGAACAGCAAGTACGTAAACTGCTCAATCACCAGCAGCGGATTGGTAAGTCCGCCCGTCCAAAAGGTATCCCATATCTGATCTACTTTATTTCTTTCTTCGCCAATTAACATATCTTTTCTCCTGCTCTGCCAATACATAAAAAACGTCCGATGCTAGACTTCCCATCGAACGCTTTTCGTTTTTCTGTCCCTTAATTTTAGCCTTCGAACAATGCCTTGGCAAAGTCGTCAGCGTTGAAGGGGCGCAGGTCTTCGACACCTTCGCCGACACCGATCCATTTGACGGGCATCGCGAGCTGGCTCTTGATGCCGATGACGACGCCGCCTTTGGCCGTGCCGTCGAGCTTCGTGAGCACGACGCCCGATATCGGTGCGGCCTTGGTGAAGAGCTCGGCCTGGCTGATGGCGTTCTGTCCTGTCGTAGCATCGAGTACGAGCAGCGTCTCATGCGGCGCACCTGGAATCTCACGGCCGATGACGCGATTGATTTTCTCAAGCTCCTGCATGAGATTGGACTTGGTCTGCAGGCGGCCAGCCGTGTCGATAATCAGCACGTCAATGCCGCGTGCTTTGGCTGCCTTGACGGCATCGAAGGCCACGGCCGCAGGATCGGAGCCTTCCTCGTGCTTGATGACCTGCGCGCCGGTGCGCTGGCCCCAGACCTCGAGCTGGTCGATGGCCGCCGCGCGGAAGGTGTCGGCAGCAGCCAGCATAACCGATTTGCCCTGCTCCTTGTAGTAGGCGCTGAGCTTGCCGATGGTCGTCGTCTTGCCGGCGCCGTTGACGCCGATGACGAGCAGTACCGTCGGGCCTTCAGCCGCCACGCGCGTCGTGTCCTCGCCGTTATTGAGGATTGCCGCGATTTCCTTCGCGAGGAACGGCTTGAGGTCCTCGGGCGTATTGATTTCCTTCTTTTTGATGCCCTTGCGGACAGCCTGCATGAGCTTGTCGGTCGTCTGCACGCCGACATCGGCCATGATCAGCGTTTCCTCGAGCTCATCGAGGAAGTCCTCATCGATATCGGCATAGCCGATGACGAGCTTCTCGATTTTATTCGTCAGATTTTCGCGAGTCTTGTTCAGGCCCTTTTTCAGTTTGTCAAAAAATCCCATGGATTGCCTCCGTTTATTTTATATCATCCAATTTTACGGACAGTATCTTCGATACACCCGCGTCTTCGATGGTCACACCATACATGGTATCGACCGCCTCCATCGTGCCCTTGCGGTGCGTGACGACGATGAACTGCGTGTTCTCGGAAAACTCTTTGAGGAACGAGCCAAAGCGCACGACATTGGCTTCATCAAGCGGCGCATCGATTTCGTCCAGTACCGAGAACGGCGACGGGCGATAGCGCAGGAACGAGAACAATAGCGCAATGACGGTGAGCGCACGCTCGCCGCCCGACAGCGCCGAGAGGTTCTGCCGTTTCTTCTGCGGCAGGGTCACGAGGATATCGACGCCCGTATTGAGCACATCCTCCTCGTCGAGCAGCTTGAGCTCGGCCTTGCCGCCGCCAAACAGCCGCACGAAAATCTCGCCGAAATACGTCTGGATTTGGGCGAAGGCCTCCTTGAACTGCTTGGTCATCGCCTCATCCATATCGGCGATGAGGCTTTCAAGGTTGTCCTTGGCCTCGATGAGGTCGTTGGCCTGTCCCTGCATGAAATCGTGACGTTTCTGCTGCTCCTCATACTCTTCGAGCGCATTCGGATTGACCGGCCCGAGTTCCTTGATTTTCTTATCGAGCTCCTTCATGCGCCGATAGACTTCCGGCGGCTCGATATCCAGTGCTTCCTCAAGCGCCCGCTCCGGCGTCAGGCCATACTCGGAAAGAATGGTCTCCTGCCACTCCTCAAGCGCCAGCTGGAGTTTCGTCTCGATGATTTCGAGCTTGTGCACATGCTCCTGCGCCTGGTTGAGTTTCCTGGCCGCCTCATGCGCATCTTTATCGGCCTGTTGGCTTTCGGTCAGTTTTGTCATGCGCAGCGCATAAAGCTTATCATGCGCTTCCTGCCCCTCGGCGAAGAGCCGCTGCCAGTTTTCATTCTGCCCGCTGATTTCCTCCAGCCGCGTAACGCTTTCGCTAAGGCCTGCGATAAGCTGTTTCTCCTCGGCTTCGTTGTCGCGCAAGGATTGCTCGCTGCGCTCTTTATCCTTGGTGCGCAGCAGCAAATGCTCGCGCGAGCGCAGGGCCTCCTGCTCGAGTACCGCACGATTGACCTCACGCGTCTGGATGTATTCTGACAAGTCATCGGCATCCTGCTCGAGATCTTCGAGCTCGATAGCCGCGTCCTCAGCCGCATGGTCTGCCTCGTCAAAGACGCGCTGGGCCTCATTTACGGCGCGGGCTGCCAGCGTGCGTTTTTCCTGGATGCGTGCAAAGGTCGCCTTGATCTCTGCCGCTGCCTTTTCCATCTCAGCCACGGCCTGCTGCTGGCTGCTCTGATTTTCTGCCAGCCGCTCAAGACTCACACGCAGCTCAGCACGATGGACGTTAGCCGCATGCAGGGCCTCCATGGCTTCTTCCTGCTGCTGGATGGCCTGCTGCTCTGCCTGCTTTGCTGCCTCACGGTCACTTTTCAAAGCCGCAAGCCCCGCCTGCGTTTCCGCCAGCTTCTGCTTGAGCGCCTCGATTTCGCCGCTGCGGTTCAGGAAGCTTGCCTCCTGATGCTGCCGGCTGCCGCCCGAGAGCGAGCCGCCCGGATTTAAAAGCTCGCCCTCTTTCGTGACAATGCGCAGCTTGTAGCCATGCTTCTTGGCCAGTGCCAGTGCATGGTCGAGCGTATCGACCACCAGCGTCCGCGACAACAGGAATTCCACGATTTTCGTGTACTTTTCCTCAGTCTTGACGAGCTCGCTGGCCCAGCCGATGACGCCCTCCTGCGCCGAGAATTTGATAGCCTGCGGCGGACGGGCCACAATGGTCGACAAGGGCAAAAACGTCACGCGGCCCTGCCGCTCCCGCTTGAGGAACGCGATGGCAGCCTTGGCCGTATCCGTATCCTCGGTCACGATGTTCTGCAGGTTGCCGCCCAGAGCAATCTCCAGTGCCGTCACATACTCGCGCGGCACATCGATAAGCTCGGCCACGGCACCGGCAACGCCCTTGCGCCAACCTTCCTGGCACTTCAGCACCGCCTTGGCCGCCTTACCGAAGCCTTCATAGGCCTGCTGCATGCGCGTCAGGAACTGGATTTTGCTCTCCGCTGACTTTAGCTGCTGTTCTGTCTCATTGCAGCGGCGTTCGCAGTCGGCAGCCCGTGCAGCTGCCTCCCGCTGCGCGGTCTGCGCCTTTTGCTGCTCAGCGATGCGCTGCTTGACAGCCGTATCCTGCTCAGATAGCTCTGCCTGCAATTTCTGCTGCAGCTGCTCAAGTTCCTGAAGCTGCTGCCTTGCCTCCTGCAAGCTGGCCTCGCGGGCCTCCTGATCGCCGCTGCCGTTTTCGATATCGCGCTCGACAAGGGCCAGCTCCTGCTGCTTCTGCGTAAGCTCAGCCTGTGCCTGCTCCCGCCGCTCGGCAGCGGCCTTGTCGACCTCTTTCTGCTCGCGGATGCGCGCGGCGATATTCTTGGCCTGCTCCTTCTCCTTGGCCAGCAAATCCTCTGCGAGCGCCAAATCCTTCTTCTGCTGCGCTTCTTTCTCCGCCAGCTGCGCCATATCCGCTACAGCCTGCGCGATTTCATGGTTCAGCTCACTGCGGCGGCTCAGTATGCGGGCCTTGGCCGCATCGCTTTGCTCCTGACGCTCCCTGAGAGCTGCCATCTCCGTTGCCGCAACTTCGATTTTCTGGCGGATGGCCTCATTCTTTGCTGCCTGTTCCTTGAGCTGCTGCTCAAAATCAATGATTTCCTTGCCGAGCTGCTCCTTGCGCGCTGCCACCGCCTTGACCTGCGTATCTGCCGCCACAGCCGCATCGCGAGCCGCCACGAGCTTTTCGTCGTTGTCCTGCTTGCGCTGGCTCTCGCGCGTATAGTCCTGCGCGAGCTTCGTCAGCCGGCACTTTTTATACTCCTCATTGAGCCCGTTAAAAATGCGCGTCTTTTCTGCATGACGCGCGAGCGGCTCCAGCTGGTTTTCGATTTCATTGATGATATCCTGCACACGTACGAGATTGTTCTCGGTATCCGTGAGCTTGCGCACCGATTCCCGCTTGCGGTTGCGGTACTTCGTGATGCCGGCGGTCTCCTCGAAGAAGGCCCGGCGCTCTTCGGGCCGGCTGTTCAGTATATCATCGATGCGGTTCTGCCCGATGATGCTCATGCCATCATGGCCGATACCCGTATCGGCGAACAGATTGTAGATATCCTTGAGACGGCAGCGCGAGCGGTTGATGTAGAACTCACTCTCCCCGCTGCGGTAAAGCCGGCGCGTTACGACGACTTCGCGGAAATCTACCGGCAGCGTGCCATCGTTTGTAAAAAACAACGATACCTCCGCCACGCCGAGTGCCTTGCGCGATGCCGAGCCTGTGAAAATGATGTCCTCGGCCTTCGTACCGCGCAGATTGCGCACATTCTGCTCGCCAAGCACCCAGCGGATGGCATCGGTGATATTGCTCTTGCCACTGCCGTTTGGGCCGACAATGGCCGTTATCCCCTTGTCGAAATCAATGGAAATCTTATCCGCGAAGGATTTGAATCCATACGCTTCCAGACGTTTTAATTGCACGTTTTTCCCTGCCGTTACTGAAAACTTATAAAAAGCTATAAACCTTCTGTAGAAAGCTAACTTTTATGTTTCGTTCCTCATTCACCGCATCCGCTTTTACCCGTGCAAGCACGAGGCTACTCACGTTTGATGTAATGCTTCAGAGGCTTAAATTCCCGACTAACGAATCGGTACATATCTGCATTGACTTAATGGTGTCAGCTTGCAGATTTGAATAGCTCCGCTTCTCCGTAGCGTTTGAGATTCAGCGCTGCCTGGAAATCACGGTCTATCACATTGCCACATTGCGGGCAGGCATAAGTCCTGTCTGCTAGTTTCAGGTCTTTCTTTATGTAGCCGCATTTGACACAGGTCTTTGAGCTTGGATACCATCTGTCAGCTACGACAACGGCTATTTTCGCCCAATGCGCCTTGTATTCGATTTGCCTGCGGAATTCATAAAAGTTTTGTTCCTGAACCTTTTCAGACAGGTGCTTATTCTTCATCATACCCTGCACATTCAGGTCTTCAAGACATATAAACCTTGGCTTTCGGTTTATAATTATTCTTGTCGCCTGATGTACATGATTGGCTCTGATGTCAGCCAGCCTGTGGTTAATTCGTAAAAGTCGTTTTTCGCTTTTTATAAGGTTGCTTGTTTTGCAGTAACTTTCTCCTTTCTTATTCATCTGGTATTTACGAGATACCTGACGCTGCAACCTGCGTCTCGTTTTCTTGAGCCTTTTGACAGTCAAAGATTTGTTGATATTCCTGACCTTGGTATTGTCGGAGACTATCGCCAAGTCCTTGAGGCCCAAATCTATACCTACACCTTCTGTGTAAGGATGTTGTGACTCTTTGCAGACAAATTTCAGTTCTCGCATTGGTTTTAACTTATACTTGATTACAAAGCCAATGCCCAACCACCAGTTTTCACCATCAAAAGTTATTCGCGGTTGGGTGTATTTCATACCAACAGGAATTCTCCCCTTTTCGGCAAGCCTTATCCAGTTGAGACGTTGACGGTTCTTTTTCTTACTGCCCGCAATACTCTCCAGTTTGACATGTGTATTGGTGAACTGAATCTTTACATTGTCCTGATAGAAACGGAAGTCGCCATTCTTTTTGCTTCTGAATTTTGGGTGCCCGTTCATATCGTAGACTGTTGGTTTCTTGTCAATACGAGCAAGATGAGCCAATTTTTTAGGGTTGTACTTGACATATCCCAGCTGTTTCTGTTTACAAAAGAAGTTCTTATATGCTATACACAAGTCCTTAATAGCCTGCTTAGTGACATTGTTGGATATGTCCAGTAACCAAGGCTTTTCTCCTGAAGTTACAACCCTCTTCAATGTTGCCGGAAATGCTGCTTGAATTCCTGCGTTTCCGTGTATTCCCTCATGAATTTCATGAAGCGGGCATCTGCCCGCGAAAGATTCTTGTTGCCGCCCCAGAAAAGCGACACACTGACACCGACAGCCGGCGCCAGCGGCTTACGCACGAAAATCTTCTCCATGCGCGTAACGAAGCTCGGCAGCATCGAGATACCGCTGCCATTGGCCACAAGCTGCTTGATGGTCTTGAGCTGCGAGGTGCAGAGCACAATATCAGGCACATAGCCATACTCGCCGCAATGGTCCATGATCTGACGGTACTGATACGTATTCGGCTGCTGCAGGATGAACTTCTCATCGCGCAGCTCACGAAAAGAAATCGCCTCTTTTGCCGCCAGCGGATGCTGCGGCGGCAGACAAAGCACCATCTTGTCCTGCAGGATACGCATCGAATTATCGAGTTCCTCCGCGTCGCTGCCGAGCACGATACCAAAATCGAGCTCCCCTGCATCCGCGCGCTGGCGCACCTCATCCGAGTCGCTGAATTCCTGCACATCCAGCGTCACATCCGGCACACTCTCCCGGAATTTCGTGAATAAATCGGGGAACAGATACCCTTCCACCATCGGCGGCATACCAAAATGGATGATATCCTGCCGATCCGAACGGTAACGCAGCATATCCTTTTTCGCAAACGCCGCATCCTGCATGATGCGCTGTGCATGAACCAAGAAAACCTTGCCCTGCTCCGTAAGACTTACATGCTTCTGGCTGCGGTTTATAAGCATAACCCCCAGCTCAGCCTCCAGTGACTTGATTGCCTTGGTGACCGACGGCTGTGACACATGCAGTGCTTCCGCTGTCCGCGTAAAGTTCTCGAGCTCGCTGATGGTACAAAAATATTCCAATTGCCGAAACTCCATCAATAGTCCCCCATACACGCTACCCCAACTTGCAATAGCTTCATTCAGTTTATTTCCGTTGTGCCCGGAATCGCTTATCTATTGTCTATCGGATTCTCATTTGCGGCACAATTCAAGATAATATTATTTTATCATAGCCCCAAGGCATTATCCAGTGAAAAAGAGCCTTTCCGCAAAGAAAAGCTCTTTAAAAATCCCTATTCCTTCAATAATCCCAGGTTCTTCAAGACCAAGGTCACCTTATCGGTATCGATGGGCTTGGCCGCATAGGCATCACAGCCAAGCTCCAGCGCTTCCATCCCATCGACAGCCACATCACAGCTGCCGTAATTGCCCATGAACTTTTTCAGGAAAACCCGGCTCAGCCGGTCATCCTCTGCAATCAATATTTTCATGATGCATCCCCTCCCTCGTCATCGAGACGCTGCTCGCAGTAGGCCAGCAGGCTCGCAATATCGCTGCTATCCGTTTCGACCGCCTTTGACTGCGCACCCTGCACTTTTTCCTCATTCCAGCTCTCATTGATGAACACCGACCGCTCGAGGCTCTCTTCATCTTCTCCATCCGCTTCGTACAGTGGTTTCCATGGTTTCAAGGCCGGCATCATTGATATCGACGATAGCCCCCTTGTCATTGAGTACACAAAGCCCTACCTGCGCCGCCGAGAACACCGTACGCATATAAACATAGTCGGCCTCGATCCGTAAAGCCCGTCGCCCAGGCTTCCCAAAAGCCCACGCAGGACTGAGTCAGGAATCTGCCCATACGCCTCAGTTGTCATCATCTTCATCCTTTCCCGCTGGCAGCGGCCGCTGTGCCAGGCTCATGATGCAGCCCGCTATAGCCGCCGGTGAAGCTCACTTGCCTCCGAAGCCCATACCAGCCGTCTCCTTCGGCACAATAAACGATCCTTTGGTTTTGTGACTTTTTCAAACAATTCTAACATGTATATTCGCCTTGAAAAGTCAAATCCTGTTAATACACGGCAAATATATTTTTAATTCGCAAAGAAAATGACCCGTCAAAATCTGACGGGTCAACCTGCATCCAAACAGTTTACTCCTTATATTCGTCTGCCAGCTTCTTGAACAAAGGCAGCGATTTTTCAATCGTTTCGGTCTTGATACAATATGCGGCGCGGAAATAGCCCGGACAGCCGAAATCTGTCCCCGGCACGAGCAGCAAGTCATACTTTTTCGCCCGCTCACAGAATGCGTAGTCATCCTCCTCCAAGCATTTCGGGAAAAGATAGAATGCGCCCTGGGGTTTGACGCATTCAAAGCCGGCATCGATGAGCCCCTGATAGAGCAGCTGACCATTCTTGACATAGGTAGAAATATCCGATGGCATATCGGCACAACGGCCAATGACCAGCTGCCAAAGCGACGGTGCGTTGACATGCGTGAGCACGCGGGCAGCGCCGGCAATCGAACCGTATACCTTGCCAAAATCAGCCACCTCATCGGGCACGACGATGTAGCCGATACGCTCGCCTGGCAGTGAGAAGGACTTGCTGTACGAATAGCAGACCAGCGTATTGTCATAGAACTTCGGCACATAGGGAACCGTATAGCCCTCAAAGGCAATCTCACGGTACGGCTCATCGGAAATGATAAAAATGGGATGATGGAATTCCTCTTCCTTGCGGCGCAGGATATCCGCAAGCTTTTGGATCGTTTCCTCTGAATACACAGCACCACTCGGGTTATTGGGCGAGTTGACGATGACCGCCTTCGTATGATTCGTCACAAGCTTCTCAAACGCCGCAAAATCAATCTGCCAGTCAGCAGGCTGTGCCGGCACGACTACGAGCTTACCGCCCACCGACTCGACAAACGCACGATACTCAGGGAAAAATGGCGCAAAGGTAATGAATTCATCTTCCGGCTGCGCCAATGCCTTGAAGCAAATCGTTATTGCCGCAGCGGCTCCTGCCGTCATAAAGAAATTCTTCGCCGCAAAATTCGTACCGAAGCGCTTATTGACACTCTCGGCCAATGCCGCGCGCGTCTGCGGTGCGCCCGGCGCCACCGTATAGCCATGCACCGCACTCGGCTCCATATTCGTCAGCACATCGACAGCTGCCGCCTTGATGAACTCCGGCGTCGGCACATTCGGATTGCCCAAGCTGAAATCATAGACATTCTCCTCGCCGACCTCAGCCGCCCGCTTACGGCCAAACTCAAAGATCGTACGGATTGTCGACTTCTTCGTCCCAAGTTCATACATTTTCTGATTGATCATAACGATTACCTCACCCCATGTAAACAATATACCCCTTCCAGAGAAACACTGTTTACAGTTTAGCACAAAACCAAGGTAAAATCCACCAACATTCCGCGCCAGAAACCTCTCATTTATGATACAGCCAGACCATCATCTCATTTTCCCCGCGGTTCCCCCAGCAATAATAGGGAATCAAGGTAAGTTCCTGCCTATGCAGGACACTGGGCTCGCCATAGCGCTTATACAAGGTATGCCCCTTTGCCTCCCTTACGGCATCCGTGCGAAGTACGCCTGCTCCCTGGAACAAACTGTCTGTATACTCATAGGTAAATGCCATACCATCTACCAGACGGATACGCTCCAGCCCTTCGCCATTATCTATGGATTCCGCACAGTATACCAGCGGGCCTCTCTGTACGGCCAGCCTGCCGATGTTTTCCCGGACTTCCGGTGCGGCCTGATAAAGAGTTGCTTCCATCGGAAGTTCCAGACAAATCCGATCATCCTTCTGCCAGCTCCGCCGCACAATCACATAACCATCATGCTTTTCGTCATTTACTGCTTGACCATTCACTGACAGCGTATATCCTTTCGCCCATGATGGTATCCGGAGTGCAATCCCATATCTGCCGCCTGTTTCCACCGTCAGGCCGACCTTCCCCTGCCAGGGGAATTGACTTGTCATAGACAGCCTTACTTTCTTATCGGCCAAAGGCAGCTCTGCCTCAGACCCCACATACAGATCCACATAGATGGTATCCGCTGTCACCGAATAGATATACGCATCCAAAGAACTGATCAACCGTGCCAGATTCGGCGGACAGCAAGCACAGCCGAACCAGGCCTGCCGCGTAGTCTTGATATGGCTCTTGCCTGGGTCTTTACGGCTAAGCTCCGGTACAACCTCCAAGGGATTCACATAAAAGAAGTGCCTGCCATCCAACGCCATCCCCGAAAGGACGGTATTATACAAGGCCCGTTCCATAACATCAGCATAAGCGCCATGGCCAGCCTCGTCCTTCAGCATATTATGCGCAAAGAACATCAATCCCACAGAGGCACAGGTTTCTCCATACATAGAGTCATTCGGCAAATCATAGTCAGCAGTAAATGCCTCTCCTATCACGGTTGACCCCACGGCTCCAGTAATATACATCCGCTTTTCCGTAATATTCTTCCACAGTCGCCGGGCTGCCTGGCGCATTTTTGTATCCCCTTTTAACCGCGCCAGCATAGCCATACCTGTACACATGTACATTACTCTTACAGCATGCCCCTCTGCCGTTTCCTGCTCCAGAATCGGTTTATGATTCTGATAGTAACTATCCTTGAAACCTTCCATCCCCTCGATAAGCACGGAGGTATCCGCATCTGCCCGACACTGCTTGCGGAAGAAGTCCGGGTCCTTGCCCCGCTGGTAGAGGAAATACCGGCCTAGTTCCAGATAACGCTTATTCCCAACAGTTTCATACAAACGGAACAAGGCCAGCTCAATCTCTTCATGGCCATCATAGCCATGAATCTTACTCTCCTCCGGACCAAAATGGCGATCCAGGCAATCGGCCAACCGGCAGGCAGTATCGAGTACCAGCTGGTTGCCTGTCGCCTTGTGATAAGCCACCGCTGCCTCAATGAAATGACCGGCACAATAAAGCTCATGACTTTGGTACAGCCGCTTGAATTTGCGCTCCGGTGCTTCCACCGTAAAATACGTGCCTAAATAGCCATCTTCCTCCTGCGCTGCGGCAATGAGCTCCACCACACTGTCTGCTGCCTCCCGAAGCTCTTTGTCCTCCGGAACTCTGGCCAGCGTATAAGCAGCAGCTTCCAGCCATTTATACACATCACTATCCTGAAAGACCATCCCATAGTGATGCCCCCGGCTGCGTCCTGCGGCAATCTTAAAGTTTTCGATTGCATGACTTTTTTCCGAAGGAATATAATCTGCATCCCGCTCTTTGGCAATCTCGATATCTTCTAAATCATTGAGCACCCGCCACTGATAAGGGAGCATTTCCGTGCGGATAAGTTCCATATAGTTCAGCCAGAACTTATCCGTAACTTTTACCTGGGCAGTATCCTCTGATATTGTATGATTTAACGCTGCTGAAGTTTTCATCATTGCTGTGCGAGGGCTTCCAAGACCTCTTCCTCCTTTGCTTCATAGTGACTGTAAAATAACATCGGGATAATGCCGATAGCAAAAATCGCCGCTGGCAGCCAGATAAATACCACCTGAATCCCCATCAAAGCCGTTGCCGATTGAACGGCATTCGGCACATAGCCAAAGGCATCCATAATCATAGCAGGAATGAAACCACCGATGCCAGAACCAGCCTTAATGCAGAAAGCACTGCCGATGGCCGTCAGGAAACCACTGGCGCGGATGCCAGTCTTCCACTCCCCATAATCCACAGTATCGGAAAGCATGGCAAATGGCATCGAGCAAGCAATCCCCTGGCCAATGCAGCTTATGCACCAGAAAGGAATCAGCACCGATAGATTTGCCCCCGCGAAGTACATACCGATATGCCCCACGATAGCAAGGACAAAACCGATAATCATGGTAGTATGCTTACTGGTATGACGAACCAGGAACGGAATGGAAAGCATCCCCAGTACCTGTATAACCATAAAACCATTGATCATAGCGGCAATCCCCTTGTCGCCCAGCACATATTGACAATAATAAACCACGGTAGACTGACGGATCGTAAGCGCAATCCAGAAAATGAGATTAGCCAATACCAGAATCATCCACGGCCAGTTCCCCTTAACCGCCTTAATGCTGTCTTTTATGGGAATACGTTTAATCTTTTCTACATTTACTTCCCGCAAATTACGAAAAGCCACAAACAAGAGCACCGCCGCAATGACACCAAAGAACGCCAGCGTCATAGAAAAGCCCAGCTGATCATTGCCACCGCCAAAGTAAGCAACCAAAGGCAGCGTAAAGGTCATGCAAATGAAGGCACCTACATTACCACCAACCATGCGAAAGGTGTTAAGTACCACCCGTTCCTCCGAGTTATGGGACAAGTTGGGCAGGATCGAAGTGATTGCCGTTTGAATTCCCGTATAGATAACACCAGCCGCAATATACGTAACCGCCGCATACGCTACCTTAGCAGTCCCGCTTAAATCCGGCGTCGTAAAGGTCAGCCACATAAATACTGCAAACGGCACACACAACCATAGGAAATATGGTCTGCTTTGGCCATATTTCGTCTTCGTGTGGTCTACGATAAAGCCCCACACAGGCGCATCAACAGCATCCAGCAATCTGGTAGCCAATAGCAACGTACCAGTTACCGCAACAGACAAGCCAAACACATCCGTGTAAAAATAAAGCAGGAAGGAACCAATGATGCAATACAGCAAATTCCCGCAGCCATCCGTAAGAGCATAACTTAACCGGCTGCGCAATTCTGTTTTCTCCGCGACCTTTTCTCCAGACATTAAAACTCCTCCTTCTGATTTTTAAATTGATTTTTTTGACGCGTCCATTAAAATCTATGCCCTAATTATAAGCGTATCTGCTCCCTGATAATAGACATTCCGTTCACCATTTATAGGACGATATTATCCGACAAAATACTACAAAATTGGACTAATCCGCAGAAAATATGCTATAATTATTCGGACAAAACCATAAAAACTCGATAAATCGCTCTCATTTATCGGATAAAATTAACCACTGGAGGCAATTCCAAATGTATCTAATATTCTCCTGTCCGCCGCTTCCCTACCTGATTGTCGGCGGTATGTCCACATTCCGTATCGGTGACCGGCACCTGCGGCGAACCCTGCCCCATACCTTTGACCTTATCTATGTCCACCAAGGGGAATTATTTATGGAAGAAAACAGCCAACGATTCACGGTTACAACCGGCCAATTCCTTATCCTGCCTCCCAATCGGCTGCATCGCGGCACTACCCCCTGCCGCACAGAAACCATCTTCCATTGGCTGCATTTTTATACCACCGGAACCTTTTCCTGTACAGATGCACCCGTACGCGATTCCAACATCATCCAAAAAAGTTCCCAACAATTTGAAAAAAAGCCCTTCCACATTTCACTGCCACAATATGGCAAGATACTAGAAGAGCTTCAACCGAATATGCTGGATATCATGGAACAAATCACACAAGTACGCATTGACCGCAAGGAAAATAGCAAACGCTTCTCAGATAACACGATTCCCCAACTGAAACTACAACAACTTTTTTTCACCCTGCTCACCTATATCGGGGAATCCAGTCTCGACAAGCAGCCCCGCGATGCAGCCGCTGAAATCTTTGCCTTCTTGAACGACCATTACCAGGAGGACTTGCATCTAAATGACATTGCCGATCACTTTTCCTTTCATCCCGCCTATGTGATCCGATTACTCAAGAAGCGCTATCAAAAAACACCTGGCCAAATCATTCAACAGCTGCGTCTGGAAAAAGCAGCGCAAATGCTCACATCCAGCAACACACCCATCCAAGCGATAGCCTATGAGAACGGCTTCAACGATAGCGGCTACTTCGCCCGGCTTTTCAAACGACACTATGGCGTAACCCCGCATCAATGGCGCAACAACGAAAATGGAGCGAATTAATCTTGTGATGCTGCCCATTGGGCGCATATTCATAGCTATTGCGCAGATTGCCTGCCTTGCGCTCGATAAGACTGCCGTAGACATTCCACTGATACTCATTCGTTATACCTTTTCGGTCTTGGAATTTGCTTAGATTTTCGATGGTTGTTGTTATCAGTACCGATGACTACCTTAAGCATGCTGTCACTGTTGTTAAATTTTATTAAACTTTACATATTCTTTCAAATAATTATATTTCGGTTCTTTCGACCTTTTTACTGTTTCATATGAAACAACCCCCAAGCTACATGGCAACTTCTTAGATCTTATCAATAAATCCTTACTCGATATGATAAGATTTAAATCTTTTTTTATTCTTCCTAACACTGATAATCCCTTACCGAATTTAACTAACACCACATCGTATTTTGAATCAAGATTATCAAAATCAGTCCATTCTTCTTCACATTCATAAAAGAAATCAACTATATTATCAAAGACTGGTTCTCCTATCTCCTTTTCCATTTCATGATCCCATGTTGTATAAAATTTCCCCTCTGTACAATTAGTTTTGCATACCCAAAAACAAAATAATTTATCTTTTCCAAAAGCCAACCATTCCCCAACAAACGGAGGCTCTTTAGATAGTTTCATCATTGTATTGTAATCAAATATCTCTCCAAACGGCAATTCAACGCCTCCATATTCCGTATATATTTTTTTAATTCATCAGGCATACAATCATCAAAATGTACACAATTGTTCCTTTTCTTAATTCCATAACTCCTCATATAATCATCTAACAACATTGATATCACTCCCTGAAAATTTCTTCTGGATAATCTGGATCAAGCGGCTTACCACTTGTATCGTTTGTCCATTTTCCTCCATGCCATCGATATTGATGTTCTTCTCTTGTAACTGGATATATATTTCTCTCATCATCTGCCAAATGAGGATAATCTGCCGCATTATACTTATGATGACCTTCCATAGGTTTATTATTATTGATTTTATTTTTCTCGCCTCTCCAAAATCTTTTTACTCCTCTTTGACGTCTGTTTTGAAATCTTCTATCCCAATCATACTACTCATAATAATCCACAGAATCATTCGCGCAGTAGGCATAGAGATTCAGCCCGTCGCCGTGGTACTCGTCTTCCTGCGTGAATCGGGCGATTGCTGGGTTGTAGAAGCTTGCGCGCAGGTAGTATTGCTAGGTTAGCGGGTCTAGCTGCTGGCCGGTGTATTGGTAGCGGTTTGGAATCTGTTCTTCCGCTTCTATTGTATTACCGAAGGCATCGTAGCGGTTTATTTGCGTTATACCAGCTTTCGTCGTTACCTTGCTGGTTCTGCGGAACGCGTCGTATTCGTAGATGTTGTTGCCGTCTTGTAGCAAATTACCGGCGTTATCGTAGCGATAGTTTTCCACCTGTCCGTTGACGATTTGACTTGTCAATCGGTTGTTGACATCGTAGATATACTGCTCCTCGATGTCTTTCGCCGTTCTAGTCAGCCGATTCCCCGCTTGGTCGTAGCTGAACCGCTCCGTATAGGTCGGATATTCTGCCTGCTGCAAACGGTTCAGGCTGTCATAGGTGTAGAGGGTCTTGCCCGCCAGCTCACTTTTCTCGATGCGCTGGCCGTTGCCGTCGTAGCGGTAGGTGTTCTTGGCGAGAATCTTATCGGGCGTGGCTACCGTCAGGCTCGTTATATTCTTATCCGCATCATAGGCAATATCCTGCCACATGCCGTTGGCATGGGTTATCTTTTGGATGGCACCATCGGCATCGCGGGTAAATTGGACAATTGACTGGTCAAATTCATCGCAAATGTCAACCAGTTGATTTGACTTGTCAAATCGGTATCTGACTTGCCGGCCTGTGATGTCAATCTGACTTATCTTACGGCCCAGCTCATCGTAGGTATAGGCCAGCAGTGTCCTACCGCTGGCTTTCTTGGCGAGCAGCAGACCGTCTTTGTCGTAGGTGTAGCGGTAGTCCATACCATTGGAGATAGCGGCGGTCAATTGCCCATTGGGTGCATATTCATAGCTATTGCGCAGATTGCCTGCCTTGCGCTCGATAAGACTGCCGTAGACATTCCACTGGTACTCATTCGTTATACCATTTCGGTCTTGGAATCGGATTAATTTTCCGTCGGCAGTGAAAAGATACTGCTCCTGACTGCCATCTGGATAGGTTATGGCTTTCAGCTGGTTGTTGTCATCGTATGCATAGATGCGTTTATTGCCATTGCCGTCCACGGCTTCGATGATATTGCCTGCAAAGTCATAGGCGTAGTTTTCTTTACTGCCGTCAGCTTTGCGGATTTCCGTGATTTTACTCCTAGCAAAAAACAGCTGTGCACCAATCCATTAACATTAGCACACAGCTTTAAAATATCATCCTTTATTTTTTATACTCAAATATTCCAACAAATGTCATTCCGTGCTTTTTCTTTTTTTTGCCTTTATATTCATAATCGTACAAAAGGACAACGCTATTACCATTCATACTATCCAATAAATTATCTTTTATCCGTTCTTTAAAAGTATCATAATATGAACAGCCTTCCAAAAGTTTACTCAACGATGTCATACTTTCCGAATAATTTACTTCCATAAAGTCTTCATCTATATCATTTAAATCAATATCAAACTCCTTTGCAAACTCACACTTATAGCCATCATATTCATCATCTTCATCAACATCTTCTTCAAAGGCGAACTCCGTAAACTTATAGAATTCATCTTCATTTTTAGATTTTCCGAACCAAATAGATACATATTGCTGTTCCATTGTACTCCTCCTAAAACACAATCATTAATTTTTTATCAACTCATAGCATACAGTATATTCATAAAATCCGCAATTCTTACGGCAGGCTATTAACCCCACCTTTTAATCGATAGTTTGACCAATTGTTCAAACGTCGCTTAAACATGTTATAATCGATTGAGGAATCAATTATCCCCAGGATCTCATTATGTGCCTTGGTTGACCCAAGTTTTCCATGCAATCCAGAAGGATTAATAAATTCTACATTCGAAATCTTCGTTCTCATTGTTTTTATATCTTCAGCAGATAGGCCCCACCGTTTAAATGTTGGAGTTCTCGATACCATATGCCATTCATGCATTCCTCCTGGATATCGTAAATTTCTCTCAATTTTTTTCCTAATCGATTTATCTTTCCATAATTCATCCAATTCATCCGGTGTTAATGAATTAAAGAATTTATCAAACCCTCCATTTTTTGATGTAGGAATATCCTTTGCAGTAAGCCCCCATGGATTCTTATAATACCCACTCGGATCATAATAATCCACAGGGTCGTTCGCACAGTAGGCATAGAGATTCAGCCCGTCGCCGTGGTATTCGTCTTCCTGCGTAAATCGGGCGATGGCTGGGTTGTAGAATCTTGCGCGCAGGTAGTATTGCTGGGTTATTGGGTCTAGCTGCTGGCCGGTGTATTGGTAGCGGTTCGGGATTTGTTCTTCCGCTTCTATTGTATTACCGAATGCATCGTAGGTGTAGCGATTCTTTACATCGCCTTGCTCATCTGTGATGAATACGGTACTTCCCTGTTCGTCGCTAGCATAGTGGTACCAGGTCTTCTCGGGGTTGGCTTCCATCGCCCAGAGTTCGCTGGTGCGAATTAGTCGGGTGATGTTTTCCCCTTCCTGTTCCGTTATCACTTCCTTATTTTCGTTGAAGATAAACTGTACGAGCTTGCCGTTTTCTTCCATTTCGCAGCGCAGGCCTTCGGCATCGTAGCGGTTTATTTGCGTTATACCAGCTTTCGTCGTTACCTTGCTGGTTCTGCGGAACGCGTCGTATTCGTAGGTGTTGTTGCCGTCTTGCAGCAGATTGCCTGCGTTATCGTAGCGATAGTTTTCCACCTGTCCGTTGACGGTTCGTCTTGTCAGACGGTTGTTGACATCATAAACATACTGCTCCTCGATGTCTTTCGCCGTTCTAGTCAGCCGATTCCCCGCTTGGTCATAGCTGAATCGCTCCGTATAGGTCGGATATTCTGCTTGTTCCAGGCGATTCAGGCTGTCATAGGTGTAGAGGGTCTTGCCCGCCAGCTCGTTTTTCTCGATGCGCTGGCCGTTGCCGTCGTAGCGGTAGGTGTTCTGCGCAAGGATTTTATCGGGCGTGGCTACCGTCAGGCTCGTTATATTCTTATCCGCGTCATAGGCAATATCCTGCCACATGCCGTTGGCATGGGTTATCTTTTGGATAGCACCATCGGCGTCACGGGTAAATTTGACAATTGACTGGTCAAGTTCGTTGCACATATCAACTAAGTGATTTGACTTGTCAAATCGGTATCTGACTTGCCGGCCTGTAATGTCAGTCTGGCTTATCTTGCGGCCCAGCTCGTCGTAGGTATAGGCCAGCAGTGTCCTGCCGCTGGCTTTCTTATTGAGCGGCAAGCCGTCTTTGTCGTATGTGTTACCTTTTGGATGAGGTTCCTTTCCGCATCGTAGAAAAGCCGTTCCACGCCGCCATCGGGATAGTGGGTACGGATTTTGCGGCCATCGGCATCGTAGTCATAGGTGGTGCCAGCCCCAGTCTTTGTTTCCTCTTCCCAGGATTCCGGATGGATCTCTTTGGTCAGGCGGCTTTCGCCGTCATATTCTTTGGCATAGATATATCTACTACAATATGGTCAAATATATCACAGCAGAAACTGCGCTCTCCAAATTTACTTTTGATGTCCCTAAGTAATGTAATTGCTCCGCGTCTCATGGGCCAATTGAAATAAAAATACTCGCTGACTGTTATTGGATAATATCCTAATATTATAAAAAGGCCACAAGTCTTCTTATGGCCTTTTATAACATTTTTCAAGAACTATTTATTCATTTTCATTTGTCCTAATATAAAGTCAACACTTCGGCTAAACATATCATAATCTTCATCTTTTATTTCTCCCAACAAATCAATTATATACTTTCTATTTTTTTGTGGTAAAGCATCCATTACACTTGGAACTTTTTTTATTTCCTCCTCATCATTAAGTATTCTGTATAAAATAATCTTACTCCAATTTCTAGCTTCCTTCATATACTCTATCCCCACAAATGTCCAATATAAATTATCTCCTCCTATACTTTCAATCGCATGAACCAACCCAAACATTATTTCCTCATCTTCAGTATCGTCATAAAATCCAATGCACATATTAACAATATATTTAGGATTATTATATGAACATATTTCTGCTATTGTTTTTTCATATAATGCAACATCACTCTCTGTCATCAGTTCTCGAGTTTTATATAATATCGTTTCCATTTCTTTAATATCCAAAAACATCATCCCTATTTCTTTTAATATCTTATACGCGACGGATTTCTACACGTTAATATTACATGCAACTCCCTTTATCATTTTAAATTATATTAGAATTTAAATCTTTACACCAAGTAGGCGTAATGCTATCAAGTCTTACTTTATCAGCAACAATTATCAAGCCATTACCTGCTTCTAATAAAACACAACTTCCTTTTGTTTCAATCTTAAAAGACTGTATTACATAAGTTTCCATTATTTCCACCTTTCTTATATTCTCCAAGCAAAGCCAATAATATACATATGTATCATTCAAATAACCATCTCGGGACATATCAACTGATTTTTTTATATATCCTCCAACCATAGCATTTCTATTTGAATATTTCACCGAATCTATTAGGCAATCTTCAATTAAAACTGGATTGATAAAAATGTCATGCAATGTTTTAACATCTTTACGCCCTGCTATTTGTTCCAATTCACGTATCAATCATAACACCTCTTATTTCTTTTATTGCCAAATAATTATTATCAATTTTTTCTCTTCTATTTTCCACATAATAAGAATACTCAACTGGGCATATTATCTCTCCATCCATCTCGCCATCTAGTTTTATAGTTATCTGACTTTCAGATTGTCCTATAGTTATATTACTTTCACATTCATCCGACGAAACAATATGAATACCTGATATTTTTAATATTTCTAATACAAGCTCTACCCCATTAACTTCCCTTGCTACCCACTTAGGCGGTATATTCTTGGGAACACCTTTTATAATCACACTCAACTGTGCAGATGAAATATATTTTTCATCTTTCCTAAGATTTACATTTAATGATTGTATTTTTATTCCTTTTAACTCAGGTATTTCTCCTCCATAAAGTTTTTCGATAAAAAAGTGTTTTTCAGTGATTTTATACCATAAGATTTCATCTTCTTTTATATCCATAATGTTTTAAAGCCCCCTCAACTGTACCTGTATGTGGATTATTTTCTGGCCTTACATTAAAATGAGGTCCTTGAGTTCCCTTACCATCCACAAATACATGACCATCTTGATGTTCTTGTATTATAATCGTTTCACCACGATTGTTTTTATAATAATATTGGCGCGACCAAATAAGTTGACCATTCTTACCTTTTCTAGCTTCTCCAAATTCATCATAATATTTTACACGCTCAACTTTAACAGGCTGACTAGAAACATTAATCCCGGCATCTCGTTTAGCATGTCTGAACGCTGCTCTCCTTGATTCTTCAACAGGATTCTTATAATACCCACTTGGATCATAATAATCCACGGGGTTATTCGCACAGTAAACATAGAGATTCAGCCCATCGCCGTGATATTCATCTTCCTGCGTAAATCTGGCAATTGCTGGATTATAGAATCTTGCACGCAGATAGTATTGCTGGGTTAGCGGGTCTAGCTGCTGGCCGGTGTATTGGTAGCGGTTGGGAATCTGTTCCTCCGCTTCTATTGTATTACCGAATGCATCGTAGGTGTAGCGATTTTTTACATTACTTTGTTCATCCGTGAGGAAGATGGTACTTCCCTGTTCATCACTTGCATAGTGATACCAAGTTTTCTCTGGTTCGGATTCTCTTGCCCAAAGGTCGCTGGTACGGATTAATCTTGTGATGTTGCCTTCTGTTTCTTCCGTTATCACTTCCTTGTTCTCGTTAAAGATAAACTGCACAAGCTTGCCGTTTTCTTCCATTTCGTAACGGAGGCCTTCGGCATCGTAGCGGTTTATTTGCGTTAGGCCTGTTCTCGTGGTCACTTTGCTCGTTCTGCGGAAGGCGTCATATTCGTAGGTGTTGTTGCCATCACTTAGCAGATTGCCTGCGTTATCGTAGCGATAGTTTTCCACCTGTCCGTTGACGATTTGACTTGTCAATCGGTTGTTGACATCGTAGATATACTGCTCCTCGATATCTTTCGCCGTTCTAGTCAGCCGATTCCCCGCTTGGTCGTAGCTGAATCGCTCCGTATAGGTTGGATATTCTGCCTGCTGTAGACGGTTCAGACTGTCATAGGTATAGAGTGTCTTGCCCGCCAGCTCGTTTTTCTCGATTCTTTGGCCGTTGCCGTCGTAGCGGTAGGTGTTCTGGGCAAGGATTTTATCGGGCGTGGTTACCGTCAGGCTCGTTATATTCTTATCCGCGTCATAGGCAATATCCTGCCACATGCCGTTGGCGTGGGTTATCTTTTGGATGGCGCCATCGGCATCGCGGGTGAATTTGACCATTGACTGGTCAACTTCGTTGCATATGTCAACGAGTTGATTTGACTTGTCAAATCGGTAGTTGACTTGCTGGCCTGTAATGTCAGTCTGGCTTATCTTACGGCCCAGCTCATCGTAGGTATAGGCCAGCAGTGTCCTGCCGCTGGCTTTCTTCGTGAGCAGCAGGCCATCTTTGTCGTAGGTGTAGCGGTAGTCCATGCCGCCTGCGATGGCGGCAGTGAGCTGGCCATTGGGTGCATATTCATAGCTATTGCGCAGATTGCCTGCCTTGCGCTCGATAAGACTGCCGTAGACATTCCACTGGTACTCATTCGTTATACCATTGCGGTCTTGGAATTTGATTAGTTTACCATCGGCGGTGTAGTGATACTGCTCCTGACTGCCGTCGGGGTAGGTGATGCACTTCAGCTGATTGTTATCGTCATACGCATACGTCCGCTTGTTGCCGTTGCCATCGACAGCTTCGGTGATGTTGCCCGCAAAGTCGTAGGCGTAGTTTTCTTTGCTGCCATCCGCTTTGCGGATTTCCGTGATGCGGCCCCAGCTGTCGAGGACGTAGCTCGTTTCATTGCCGTTGCCGTCAACGATGCCTGTGACATTGCCCTGGGCATCGTAGTGATAGGCCTGGCTGGCACCGCCCTTAGTTTCGATTCTTGTCTGCCAGCCTGCGGCGGTGTAGGCGTAGCTTGCGCCACTGCCACCAGCGGTCTCCACCTTGATGCGGCGACCCGCGCGATCATAGGCGACGGTTTCGAGCAGCTTGCCATCGTTGCCGATGACTGCTGTCAGCCTGCCAGCGCTATCGTATTGATAGCGGTACGACATATCTTGCGGCAGCTGCCGCTCCGTGATATTTCCTTCTTTATCGTAGACAATTTTCTGCGTGCGGCCTTCACTGCTGATTTCTTCGGTCCGCTGGTTCATCAGGTTGTAGGCGAATTTTTCGTCGCGGCCGCAATCATCTGTAATGCGGATGATGTTGCCTGCCTTGTCGTAGGCAAACCGCGTCATATTTTGCTGCCCCGAGGCGTTATCCACTACCGTTTCAGTGGTCAGCCTGTCCATAGCATCATAGGCGCGTTGGATTTTGCTGCCATCGGGCAATTGTATCTCCGTGATGTTGCCATCGGCATCGTAGGCATAGCTGGTTGTCGCCCACCACTTGCGGTTACGCTTGGGATTGCGTTTTTCTGCCCGCTCCAGCAGGCGGCCAGCGGCATCGTACGCGTACTTGATGTACTGCGTTTCTTCGCCGTTGATTTTCCTTTTCTCCTCCGTCCGCTTGCCGATGCTGTTGTAGGTGTATTTGACCTCCGCGCCAAGGTTGTCAGTCACGCGAACCAGCCGGTTCTGTGCGTCGTATTCCTTCCGGATAGTCCGCGTCAGGCCGCTGGCACTTGTTTCGCTTTTGGGCGTCAGCCAGGTCTTTTCCTCCGTGATGTTGTTGTTCGCATCATACGTCCAGCGCCGCAGGCTGTACTGGATGGCACCATCTTTTTCGGCTACGGCTTTGCGCTCCTCCAGCTTGTTGCCGGCTAAGTCATAGCGATACGTCGTAGCATAGACCATGCCCTCCCGGCTCGCAATGAGCTGGCCAGCATCCTGATGGTAGATACAGCGGCCTTTGGCATCGTAGCGGGCCACCTCAATGCAATTGCCATCCGCATCGGTCACGGATGTACGGTTGTTGCCTGCATCATACGTATAGGTGATACCGGCGCCATCATCTGTTTGCGCGTCATAGTGATTTGGCGTTACCTTTTTGATGAGGTTCCCTTCCGCATCGTAGAAAAGCCGTTCCACGCCGCCATCGGGATAGTGGGTACGGATTTTGCGGCCATCGGCATCGTAATCATAGGTAGTGCCAGCCCCGGTCTTTGTTTCCTCGTCCCAGGATTCCGGATGGATCTCTTTAGTCAGGCGGCTTTCGCCGTCATATTCTTTGATATAAACAATCCCCAGCGGACTTTCTGTGCGGATGGGGTTATCCATGCCGTCATAGGCATAGCGCCAGCAGCGCGAATCCTTGCGGGCATTTTCATTGGGACTGTATTCCCGGCACAGATTCCCCATCAGGTCGTAAACTGCCTCGTAGCTATTCCCCAGCGCATCGATATCCGCTACGATATGGTCAAATATATCATAGCCGAAACTGCGCTCACCGAATTTGCTTTGGATTGCCATCAGCCGGTTGACGGCATCATACTCATAGCGGAATTCATCGCCGCAGGGCGTCACCATGACATACGGCACAGGCAAGTTATCCTGATACTCATAGATCGTTTCCTGACCGTTTACCTTTTTGCTGCCCATACGTCCCCTATAGTCGTATGTGTAGCTTTCCACCTGCCAGCTGCCGGCCGACTGCTTCGTGCGCTTCTCTTCCAGCCAGCCCTGCTTCGTATAGCGGCAGCAGATTTCCCCGCCCAGATTGTCCTTTATATGCAGGCACTCTCCCTGTTCACCATAGGTATGGGTCGTAATCAGTCCATCCGGACGTTCCTCCTTGAGCAGCTGTCCCTGCGCATTGTACGTGCGCCGCGTCTCACGGCCCAGACGGTCTTTCTGATAAACCTGGTTCTCCCAGGCATCGTAGCCAAAGGCCTCAGTCGTACCATCGGGATAATCGATGGCCTCCACGAGCTGCTGCCGGTTGTAGTGGATGGTCAGCCGCTGGCCCGTATGCACCTCAGTATAGGTATTCTGCCGGTTCTGCGGGTCGTAGAAATAGACATACTCACCGCCCGTTATCATGGCCTGACGCGTCACGCGGCCATCGCGGTCATAGGTGTTTTTCACATACGTCTTGCCATTAAGATCCGTTACCGTCAAAATCCGCCCGGCGTCATCGTAGGTATAAACGAAACTGCCCCATTCGGAATAGATGACCTTCGTCAGCAAATCGCCAGCGTATTCATAGCGGAGTACGCGCCCCAAAGGATCTTTTATGGTACGTATCTTATCCTGCTCATAGGTAAACTGGACTTTCTGCCCGCAAGCCAGCGTGATATGGTCGATAAAATCGCCCCGATAGCTGATGGTCACCGGTGCCTGCTGATTCGTCTGCATCGACATCAGCTTGCCCTTTTCATCAAAGGTATAGCGTTTGCGCTTGGCAGGAACAGCCAGCTGATATCCCGCCTCAGTCTCTGTCAGCTGCAGGGCCTCACTGCCGCCGCGCTGATTCTGCCAGCTGCCATCCGCCTGACAACGGAACTTCTCCAGATGCAGATCAGGCATCAGCACGGTAATATGGTCATCGCTTCTTGACAGGCACATGCCGACATTTATCAGCCAACGGCTGCCGAGATGCTGGCCCTTATTCTCATATAGCGACTCGTAGCAGCGGGTCAGGACGAAATCCTCGCCGAGATCTTTGAGCACCATATCGGTCGTATGCAATAAGAAACTGCCCGTAACAGCATCGACAGGATCGCCTACCTTTTTTTCCACCTGAGCAACCTTTCCGCCTAAATCATCGGCTGACTTCATTGTATTTTTGGCATCGCTCAAAGCATCTGCCGCATTTTTTGCCTCCCGTCCTTGTAAGGCAGTTCTTCCCTTCGCTGCATCTGGCAGGACTTTCGCTCCATCTGGCAGAGCTTTACCTGCATCGGTCAGCCCCTTCGCTACATCGTCCCCTGCCCGGCCAGCCTTCAGCCCGGCCTCTGCGGTTAATTTTCCCGCTCCAGTTTTGACATGCTCGATGCTTTTGACAATACCTTTGATTGACTTGTCTACTTTTTCCATAGCCTCAGCCGCTTTGAGCATCCCCTCGCCAGCTTTGACTGCTACCTTGCCGACTTTACCGATATCCTCTGCGGCTTTAAGCCCCTTGGCACCTGCCTTAAGCCCCTTGGCCATATTGCCCGGTCCTGGAATAGCACAAAACAGATCTAAGGCCATCATTCCCCAGTTTCCCTGCTTGGCATCCTGATAAGCATCGTAGAGGCTCATAAAATTTCCCAGCACAGGCACCATCTCAAGGGCCGCCCAGACTATATCCTTGGCAACTTGATTTGCCTGCTCCGCATCCATATGGTCAGCGGCGATCTCATGTGCACCTTTGATATAGCCACTCTGCTCGAATACCGGCGTATTGATTTCGATGACGCCTTCCTTAGCAATCACGATGCTGCTTGCTCCGACCTGCATAGCCACGGCGTCCTTGCCTGTCGCCTGGATGATGCCGGCAGCGGGAGTATCGGCTGCCTCGGGACTTGGTTCAGCGGCAGCATGTGTCGTGCCCGTAGCGGCATCACATGCCTGCGCCTGCCCAGAGGCCACGACCGGCTCAGCGGCGGCACTGCTGGCTTTCAGCGCATCGACGTCGGCGCCGATTTCAGCATCACTGCCCATATCGACGGGGATATTGTCCCCGCCATGAGCCATGTAGTCCGCTATACCCTTCACATAGTCTGCGGCTGGCTGGCCGTGCTGCTCCGGCGTCTTGCTTTGCGCTGCCTGTACCGTGATATCGCGGTCGGCCCAAAAGCTAATGTCCTGCGTCGAGTGAATGCTTATACCCGCTGCATCGCTCATATCGATTTCCGATGTATTGACGCCCTGACGGCCAGCTTGCAGGATGACACTGCCTGGCTGGAATTGCAGCAAATTGTTCGTACTCGTCAGCGAGCGGTTCTCCGGCGTATCGTAGTCGCTATTACCCTCTGTAGAGCTGCGATGGCTGCCCTGCGCCATCTTTTTGCCATTTTCCTCAAAGTAGACAAATACCTTATCGCCTACATCGGGCATAGAGTACATATAGTTATTGACAACATTCTCATAGGGAATCCAGCAGGCCTCCTCCTCAGCCTGCTCTGCATCCACATCGAAATGCACCTTGACGTTCGTGCCATCCACGGCTAGAATCCTGCCGCCCAGATACCTTCCCCGCTGTGCATCCCGTTGCTGCTCGTCGGCCGCCACACGGCAGCCTTCTTTATTGACGACCTCCAAATGGTTGACTAGCATTCCTGCCAAGGCCTCGATATGACTGCGCATGACGATTTGATCGCGCGGGCCATTTTTGATGCCATAGCCTGCCCCCAGCGTCAAATCCGGCGAATCAATCGTCGTTACCGTATAGTAGCATGGCGCGGTAAAATCATCGATATTTTGCTTTACGCCGCTGCATTTTCCCAGCAGCACCTGCTTGCCCAGGACATGATCCTCGATAGACAGCTCCTTCTGCCGGAAGGGGATATAGCCCAGACTGATCCGTATCCCGCAGCTCTTGGCATCCGCAAAGGTATAGCGGCCTGTGCTCTCCGCCAAGCGGCACAGGAACTCCCAATCCGTCTGCTCTTCCTGATAGACCAGGCGGGACACGGTTTCATCTGCCTGTACCTGCACGTCGGCTTTATACGGCGCAGCGATACTGCCTGCAATGCTGCCCAGCGTCTTGCTCTCCGACTGGAAAGTACGCGACTTCTTCCCGATATCGAGCAGATACGAGCTCGTGTACAAGACCAGCAGCAAGCGATTCTCCCCCGCTTGACTGGTCAACTGGCAGCTGACGATGACACCATGAAAAAGCACCGCCTCCCCAGCAGTGACCGTTACCGCTTGCTGCTCTAAACGCAAAACATCCTGATTCCCAAACGCTTCGTCCATGCACAAAAGCAGCCGGCACTTGCCATGCTGCCCCGCCTGCTCGCAAATCTCTAACTCCTCAATTCTCCGATACGAAATACCTGAAAGCCTAACCCACCCCAGCGGAGTTTGCTCCATAATGAACCTTCTTTCACGCTTATAGTTGAACCTATGCTAATCAAAACTAACCAATCATCTCACATTTTTCGCTAACATTCTCTCTTCTAAATATCTATATCCCTTGGTCTTTACCATCATATGTCACCCATACCTCCACTTTGGGAATACGAAATACTATATCTATCCTCATATCATCACGAACATAAGCTAACACCTTGTCATTCTCTTTTTCTACGCGTTGCCAACCAGCAGATTCCAGCTTTTCTCGGTAAGCCTTTATCAGTTCTTCTTTCGTCAAACGCACGCGATATTTTTTTATAATCACCACCGTCTTGAAACGATTAAAGCTCTCATCACTCAGCTCTTCACTCTCTGGTGGTATCGCATATTCATAAAAAACATTCCACTCCGCTTGCTTGCGTTCTTCATACACATCATGATGTAAAATTACCTTCCCCATTCCTCCTAAAACAAAAATAACGAACGCCCCCAATACTATATACTTCGATTTAACCAGCCTCCTAATCCTCTACATTCCTTTATCATCACCAATATACAATAAACAAACTTCCACGATTGGCATCCTATATTCTATAAATATAGCAAAATCATCTTTCCGATAATGAACCCCCTCTTTATTTTCTATCTTTTCCCATCCTGACAACGTCATTTTTTCTTCATAATACTTTTCCAACTCTTCCTGTGACTGTGTAACTTGATATTTTTTTATTATTGCTATAGTCTTGAACTTTTCATAACTATCATCTCCCACCTCTATCGAATTTGGCGGTATTGCATATTCTTGAAACGCTGACAACTCCTCCTGCTTACGAGCGTCATATACATCATTATGAAATATTGCCTGGCCTATGCCTTCAAATATAAACAGCATGAATATTAGCATTATGACATATTTCACATTCGTACCAATCCTTAATCTAAATAAACAACATCTCTTTTTTCGACAAACAAATTATTCTGTCGAATATATTTCAAGAAATTAATCACTGTACGGATGGAATAATTTGTTTTAAACACGATATACATATAATAATCATATCCAAAGTGCACCTCGACATTTTCATCGATTAATTTGCACCATAATTCTTCTCTTAGAACAGCTCTTGCCAGTTTGTCCACTTTCTCCTTGGTAATCGCATCATTTTCATGCCATCTATCATCATCTTCATCAAAAAGTTCCAAACCATTTATATGCAAGACCAATGAAGGATATATTTCATATAACTTCCTGATAACATTCAAGTAGCTATTTTCAACTGCCAGATACTGTTTCTCCGTCAGCACCTCGCCCAAAAACTCTCTACCAATATCATAGTACGATATCCATTCCTCTCGCTGATAAAATCCGTTTTCGTCCCGATATTTTAAATCATATTTTGATACTCTTATGCTAATCATTCCGTCCACTCATCCTATTCTACGTATTAAATATCATTGTCATCTCCTATGTAAACCAGCCTTACCTTTGCTTCTGAATTCTCGATATAAACTTTTATCTTTAAATCATCACGTACAAACCCTATACCTTTTTCTACCTTTACCTGTCGCCATCCCGCAGCTTGTAATTTCGTTTTGTAATATTTTTCCAATTCTTCTCTCGTAGCCTTTACACGATATTTTTTTACAATAAATACTGTCTTCAGCTTTTTTATACTGTTATCACTTATTTCCTCGCTATCCGGCGGAACTGCATATTCTTGAAATACTTGCCACTCCGCCTGCTTACGTGCCTCATATGTATCATGATGCAAAAGGACTGGGCCTATCCCTGTAAGTGCGCAAAACGCTATCAGTATTATTAGGAATTTCATATTCATCTATTACTGCCCCATCTACTCTAAATATCTTTATCTTCGCCGGTATATAGTACTCTAACAGTAACCTTAGGAATCTTGATATATATCTTTATCCTCAAATCCCCACGAGTATATACAATTCCTTTTTCTGTGATTTCTTTCTTCCATCCCTCAGGCTTTAACTTATTATCATAATATTCTTCCAATACTTCTTTTGTTGATTTTACACGGTATTCTTTTATAATATACACAGATTTGAATCTATCAAAGCTATCATCCTTAATCTCTTCACTATCGGGAGGTATCGCATATTTTTGAAACGCTGACCATTCCTCCTGTTTACGAGCATCATACACATCATGATGAAATATTACCTGGCCCATGCCTTCAAAAACAAACAACATGAATATCAGTATTACGACATATTTCATATTCGTACCAAACCCTAATCTAAATATCACCATCATCACCATCATACATAAACCAAACAGTAACGTTTGGCAATTCAGGATATATATGAATCAAAAAATCGCCACGTTTATATCCAAATCCCTCTTTCATATCAACACGTTGCCAACCAGCAGATTCCAATTTTTCTTGATAATGCTTTTCTAACATATCTTTCGTTGTTTCCATCTGATATTCTTTTACAATAACCACCATTTTGAACTTTTCAAAGCTCCTATCTTTTATTTCCGTTGCATTTGGTGGAACCGCAACTTCTCTAAATACTCTCCACTCCTCTTGCTTTCGCATTTCATATTCATTATGATGTAAAGCTACTGATCCCATCCCCCATAAAACAAAAATTACGAACACCAATAAGCCTATATATTTCATATTAATCAATCCCATAAATTCTTTATTTCTGACGCTACATCGCTATAATTCGTTTTATCATACAAAATCCCCCATACCGTCGTCCCCCATATAGCTGGAGTTTGAGTTTTCCTGTGCTTCTTGCAGTTCCTGCGCTTTTTTCTCGGCGTCTTCCTGTTCCTGCATTTTCTTCTGTACGTCTGCTGGCGGGTCGCAGAACGATATGGTGCCACCGTACATGCATTTGAGCTTGCTGTTTTCGGTCAGCGCCGGGGCCCCTTCAATCAGATGCTGCTTAGCCGTCGATTCCCATACCTTTGGGGTCAGCGGCCGGCATTGGCCGATGACCTTGCAGGAACAGTAGCCACGGATATTCTTGTTCTCGCCCTCGTATTTATGGTCGTTGGCATTGAGCAGCGGATAGCCTGTCGTCATGGAAATCACGCCGTGATCGACGGGCAGGTTGATGTACTCCTCCCGCGAGCCTTTGTCGCACTTGGTAAAGTGATACGCCGTCATATATTCCTCAGCCATTTTTTCACCTGCTTTCTACAGAAGTAATTGTCAGCCCCATTGTCCCCTGACGCAGAATGGCCTCCACGGCGGTCAGCGAGGCCAGCCATAGCTGGCCGCCCGCCAGCGTGATATGCAGGAAGTGCCGGTTAGCGAGTTTCTCGCGCCGCAGGATGGGCGTAACCACCCGCCCCAGTTCCTGCTTGGTCTCCACATGCAAGGCATCTTCCTCAGAGGGCAAAAACGGCACCCAGTAAAGCGGCATCGGCGCATCCAACCGGTTCTGCTCCTCAAAAAACTGCACCGACTTGCCGCGCAGCTCAGGCTGGAGCTGCTGCCATAGTTCAAACATTGCATTTTCCAGCATAAAAGTCGGTGCAAACAGGAAGTCGGGCATAAACATCGGTTCTTTGCGCGCATAATGCGTGACCGTATCCTCCAGGCGCAGAAAGCAATCGCCCCGCATGATGGGCGGATATTTCCTGCCCGTAAGTTCCGTTGCCTGTATTACATGATGGACAGACGTATCCTCTTGCAGCCAATACCACGGTTCAATCATCTTCTGCCTCCTGTTCTACCTGGATAAATCCCGCCTGCTCAAGCTGGCACTCGCGCAGGGTTACCTCATCCTGCCAATCATCGCTGAACCGCGCCCACTGCAAGTCACACCGGTCAAACACGCATTTTTTCCACTGGCACTGCTGCCAGCGTGCCCCTGGATATAGCCGCACCAAAGGCAGCTCCTTTGACTCCGGATTGGCGTCACAGCCTGTAAAGGTGCAGCTATAGAACTGGCAGTCCTCAAACCGCACCGCAGCCAGACAGCAGTCCGTAAACGTTACATGATAAAACCGGCAGCCCACGAAAAGAGCGTCCGTCAGATTCACCTGCTCCAGCTGTACCGTCTCCCAGCGGCATTCCCAGAATCTCGCCTCGGTCAAATCCTCCTGACGGATTTCCCGGCCGCGGTAGATGCACCGGCGAAAATCCACAGCCACCAGGCTTTTGGCCCCATGCAGGAAAATATCCTGAACCGGCACGGTGCGGTATAGCGGCTCCTGCCAGCCACGGTACTGGCCTAAAGACAGCTCGAAATTCTCCGGCCGTTCCAGCTCCGCCAGCTTCCCCTGCAGCAAAAGCTCTCTTGCCCAATAGTGCCAGTGACGGGTCAATAGATATACCACCTTTTCGATGGTCTTTGAGAACAACCGCTGTATCGCCGCAGCGGAATAATAGCGGGCAATCCAGCCCTCCCTAGCCAGTGCCTGCTGCACAAACGGCGTCCAATGCACCAGCAGTTCACTGACATCGATTGACGCCGTCAGCCATGGAGCATGCGAATACCAGGCCTCATCGCCAAAGAACTCCACGCGTACCTGGGGCTTTTCCAGATAGATAGAGCTATATAGCAACGAACAGGTCAGGTAGCGGCAGGGCAGGTTTTTGCCCGCCTGTTTTGCCTGCTGCTGCACGGCTGCTGCCTGATGCAAAATATCCGTCATGGCCGCCTGCCATTTCTGCCTGCACTTTGCCTCGCTGTCCCCGAGCCATTGATTCATCGCCTGCAGCATCTGCCGCTCGCTATCGTCATAGGATTCCTTTTTATATTCTTCCAGCGAAGAAAACATTGCCTTGCTCCTCCTTAGGTTATGATGACATTCTTGGCCCCTAGCACGACCTGGTCTTTCTTCATGGCCAGTTTCGAGTCGCCTGCCTGCAGGGTAATCCCCTCCTTGGCCAGCAGCGTCAGTTTTTTCTCCGCATTCAGCGTGACATTGGCATCTGACGACACATGGATATCCTGGGAAGAAACGATCTTGATGCCATCCCCCTGTGTGAGGTCGATAAAGATGCTCTGATGCTGGCACATGATGTAGATGCCGTCATCGGTCAATAGGATCTCCTTGCCCCCTGGTGCCTTGAAGCTCTTATTGCGCGTGTTCGCCGGCGGCGAGGCGTTGATGGAGCTGGCCGCAAAGGCATCTGTCTCATTCTTGGAGGGAAACATGATGCGCACATAGTCATCCTTTTCCGGCATGACATACCAGCCGCTGCCGTCACTGCTGGAATACGCCGTCGAGTACGGGAACCACCAGTCGCTGCTGCTATCGTATTCCGGGTCGATTTCAAAGAGATGTGCCTGTATCTGGTCGCGCTTTACCGCCTTGACCTGTGCCTTTAGCACACGGCCAGCGCAATTGGTGTTCTTTTGCACAGGGGCTACGAACCCCGTTTCCCCGGTCAGCGAGTACGTCATCTGCATCAGGCCGTCTGAAAGCTCGGCATCCACCGTGCGGATGCGATATTCCTTGCCGCCCAGCTCGACCTTGTCCCCGATCTGCCCATAGTCGTAGGAGCGCACCGTCAGCGCCGCAAAGTCCTGACGCATGACTTTGTTGCCATCCGCCAGATAGTTCTGGCTGACGCGTTGGAAATTCTTCTCCGAACGCCCATAGCTGCAGCTGGCGGTCTCGAGCGAAAGTGTCCGGCGCGGTGCCGGCAGGCCAAAGTATACCAAGGGCCTTGCGGCTGTGATATCTGCAACGACCGGCACGTTGAACCGCGACGCCATGCGCTTGGTGAATGCCCAGTTGGTTTCATCCATCTGCAGGATCAGGCCGCCGATAGCCTGGTCGCTGCCCGTCACCTGCAGCGTGCCCGCATCCCCATAGGCCTGCTGCAGGATATCGCCATACCCCTTGCCCGTATTCTGATAGCTGCACGAACATTTACGGATATCCAGTTGATAGCTCTTGTCCATAGCTTCCACTACCAGCTGGCTGTACTCTGCCTGCTGCTTGACCTGCAGCGAGGTAACGATGCCGTCAAAGAACGTCACCTTCTCCTCATTGCCGCTCACGATTTTCAGTTCCCTGCCGTCCTCGGCCCGCGTGATATACCGCTGGCCCAGCTCCGCAGGCACCTCGCCCACCACGCGCGCCGTGCCATGCTCATTCGGCTCATGGTGGATGGTCACCTGCAGAATCCGCGCAAAGTCAATTCCCTCCACCTTGATATTGGTATGCTGGGTGCTCATTCCTTGCCGCCTTCTTTCTTCGTCAGGTCGCAATAGGAGCCGATGATTTCCTCCGCCAGCGGCAGCATCCACTCGCTGTCCTTGAGCGAAAAATGCAAACTGCCGACAAGCATGTGCCCCCCCAGCGAACTCAGGAACATGATCTGATAGACCTTCTCCAAAAGCGTCTCATGCGCATACGCCAAAACGCCCAGCGGAGCATTCTGGGCCTGCATGATTTTTGCCGACAGCAGCTGGGCGTTATGGGCGCTATAGGGAAATACTTTTTTCATGATGTCCATGCCTGCATCGAGCTGCGCATCTGCAAGCCGCGTCCCGGTCAGCTTGAGCCCCACGACAAAGCAGCCCTGCTCGTTGCTATAAAGCTCGCCGGGTGCATCGCTTACCGCATAGAGCTTACGCCTAGTGGCCTCATCAAGCAGGACAAAATCCTCGGGCATGACCAGCGAAACCTTGCCGTCCAGGACAGTCTTTCGTGAAAAGACCGTCTTGCGGTCATGCAGCATTACGCATGGATCATAGATGGATGGTTTATTTACATTACTCATGTCTTCCTCCCGGAAATCGTATCTATCATAAGTGAAAGCATTTATCACCTTCCTATCGTACTACTGCATACCAAGAAAATTCTGAGAGCAGCATGGCATTTCGATTAAAATAAAAAAAGTGCTGATGCACAGTGAATCCTCACTTGTGCATCAGCACTTTTGTCTCTATCTATCGTCTTATGCTTCCTTGAGCTTGCGACGAATCTTATCCTGATTCAGTTTTGAGAGGCTGCCAGCCATCCCCAGCACGTACAGTCCATTCTTGAGCCTCAGCAGGATTCCTGTCCTGCCATTATCCGTCTCAATCACCCCTTTCATCTCGGAGTCCTCAGGTAAAGGTCTGTCGCCCCAGAACAACGACTTTGACATGTTTCTCACTTTGCTGATCCTCATACTGTAACCTCCCATAATTTAATTGTCCGGCAAGCATGTATCCTGCTTACCTGGTTACTCTTCGGCAAAAGATTTTGTTCTCCTGCTGTAACTGTCCTAATTCTAAAACGATTTACTGAATTCTGGCTGAATTTACGCTATAATGGAGATTAGAAAACACGAAAGGACTGTACGCATGAATATTGCAATCATTACCGGCGCCTCCAGCGGACTTGGCCGTGAGTACGCCCGCCAGCTCGCCCAGGATGACTCCATCGAAGAATTTTGGCTGATTGCCCGCCGCGAGGAGCGGCTTACGGCCCTCAAGGAAGAGCTGGCCCCGAAGGCCTGCCGCCTGTTCCCCTTGGATCTCACAGAGCCGGACAGCTTTGCCCGCATCGAAAAACAGCTGGCGGCAAATACAGGGCTTGAAGTGCGCTGGCTGATCAATGCCGCCGGTTTTGGCCGCATCGGCAGCTGCTCGGAAATCGACACCGCAACGACCGCCCGCCTGGTCGATCTCAACTGCCGTGCGGCTGTCACGCTGACGCAGCTTGCCCTGCCCTTTATGTCAGCGGGCAGTCATATCCTTGAGATCTGTTCTTGTGCCGCCTTCCAGCCGATTCCTTTTCTCACGGCTTATGCAGCCAGCAAAGCCTTCCTGCTGAGCTACAGCCGCGCACTCGGGCAGGAACTTGCGCCGCAGCATATCGATGTCACGGCGGTCTGCCCGTACTGGATCAAAGATACGGAGTTCATCACTGAGGCCCGCAAGACTGACCGGCAGGGCCTTTTCCACAGCCTGCCGTTTGCCAGCACGCAGGCCGAGATTGCCGAGCGCTCGCTGCGCGCCGCCCGCAATCATATCAAAGTCTGCACGCCGGATGCCGTCTCGTTCCTGCACCGCATCTTCGCTTCAATCCTGCCGCATAGTCTGTTGATCCAGGCCAGCGAGCTCTACCGCCGCCTCCGTTGAACAACAAAGAGGAGCCTGGGACGAAATGTCCCGGGCTCCTCTTTTGTTATCCGCTTATTTCTTATCCGTCAGGGAATGGCATCCCGAGCAGCAGCTGCAATCCGAGCTGCCACAGCAGTCTTCCTTGCCATCACGGAAATTGCGGTACACGTGACGAACGGCGAAGTACAGCGCTACGGCCAAAACCGCGCCGACAATATAGGTTGCCATATCTATCCCTCCTAGTCGAAATTCCGGTACCTGTTATATGGAGTAGTTATCCATCAAAAGCCCAGCAGACGGCCGCCCTGGTAAACCACGAGCGATACAGCCCAGGCAATCACGAACATATAGACAGCCGAGAATGCCATCCATTTCCAGCTGCCAGCCTCTTTCTTGATCGTACCAAGAGCCGTGACACACGGCGTATAGAGCTGGGAGAAAATCATGAAAGCAAAAGCCGACAAAGCCGTGAAGCTCGTAGCCATGCCCGTATCGAGCATCGTGCCAGCCGACTCAACAGCATCAGCTGCCTCCGTCGATACATCGGCAGCGCCATAGAGGACACCGATGGTTGCGACAACAGTCTCTTTAGCCATGATGCCCGACAGCAGGGCAGCACCAGACTCCCAGGTATCAAAGCCATGGAATACGAACAGCGTCGACATCCAGCCGCCCAGCGTAGCAAGAATCGACTCGTCGATCTCGCACGGGCCCTCGAAGTTGTAGTTCGACATAACCCAGAGCAGGACCGAAGCAGCAAAGATAATCGTACCAGCTTTTACGAGATATCCTTTACCTTTATCCCAGGTCTCAAGCAATACAGATTTCATATCCGGCATACGATACGGCGGAAGCTCCAACAGGAACGTCGAACCCTTATCCTTGAACAGTGTGGAGCCAAGTCCCTTGGCAGCTACGATTGCCATGACCACACCGATGATATACATGGAGAAAACGATATTAGCCGCATTATCCGGGAAGAACATCGCCGCAAACAGTGCCATGATTGGCAGCTTAGCGCCGCAAGTCAAGAACGGCGTAACGAGAATCGAAACCATGCGGTCTTTCTCCGAATCAAGTGCCCTGGCACCCATGACTGCCGGAACACCGCAGCCAAAGCCCATCATCAGCGGCATGATGCCTTTGCCCGTAAGGCCGCAGCGGCGCATGATCGGGTCCATGATGAAGGCGATACGCGCCATATAGCCCGTACCATCGAGGAACGACAGGCAGAAGAACAGCACGAAGATCAGTGGTACGAACGTCAAGACTGCACCAACACCACCGATGATGCCATCGCAGACTAGCGATACCATCCACTCAGCAACGCCGGCATCCGTCAGCGCATCCGTTGCGAACTCAAGGAAATCCTCATTGATCAACGAATCGAGAGCATCCGCAATCGGCTGGCCAATCCACTCAAACGTAATCTGGAAAACAGCATACATGATAGCTAAAAAGAGCGGTAATGCCAAAACGCCATTGGCAAGGATGCGGTCAACCTTCTCCGAGAACGTTGCCCCCATGTTCTTGACCGTAACAGCCTCAGCCATAACCTGATCGATCAACGCATAACGCGCCTCGATGATTGCTTCCTGCTTAGCATCAGCCGTCTTGTTGCTGGCCTCGATTTCCTGCACCTTGAGGATATGATCTTTGACGAGCTGGCTCGGCTCATAGTTTGCCATGACCGTCGACGTGAATACATCGAGCAGCTTTTTCGTGCTCTTGCTGCTGCGGCCAACAGTCTGGACGACCGGCATTCCCAGAGCATCCTCGAGCTTGCGGCAGTCGATCTTGATGCCGCGGCGCTCCGCATCATCCTGCATATTGAGGTCAATCAGGAGAGGAATGCCTTTTTCGAGCAGCTGTACCGTCAGGAACAGATTGCGCTCGATGTTCGAGCTGTCGACAACGTCCATGACGAGGTCAAGTTTATTGGTCGTGAGATAATCGATGACGATTTTCTCCTCCGGGGAGCGTGCGTTGACGCTGTACGTTCCCGGCAGGTCAACGATGGAAATCGCACGGTCATTGTGGCGGGTATAACCGACCTTCTTGTCGACCGTGACGCCCGGCCAGTTACCGATTTTCTGGCGGGCACCTGTGAGCTCGTTGAATATCGTCGATTTACCGGTATTCGGATTACCGGTCAATGCTACTGCTAATGTTGCCATTTTGTATCAATCGTCTCCTTTGAATTTCTATTTGACTGGTCAATTGACGGGTCAAACTCAGCCGACCTGCTCCACCGTAACCATCTCCGCATCCGCGCGGCGAAGTGCCAGATTGTAGGAGCGAACACCAATCGCGATAGGATCGCCCAGCGGCGCCGAACGCAGGACCTTTACCTTGGTTCCCGGCGTAAGCCCCATCGTCATGAGCCGTTCCTTCAGATTGCTGTCGCCAATCTGCTTGATTTTCAGCGTCATGCCAGTTTTGCCATCTTTCAAAGTCAAATCAAAAACCTCCCCATAAACTCTCATAGCCAGACACTATCGGCCTTGCTGATAATGATATTGTTTATCTTTGAGTATGATAACTCATATCATCTTCAATTGTCAAGGATTATCATTTATATTTGAGACATTTTTTCATTTTATTTTCATCTAATCCTCAGCAATAAAAAACCCCCACTGTTTTGCGCGCAAACACGTCCAAAACAGTGGAGATAAGATATCTTTCTTCTATATAAATATGTATTACCAATCAATCTTTGACCAAGCCCACTGGCGATAACACAGCTTTCCCCTGGCGATTCACGAAAATGTCCGCCTTTACATGGAATACCTTGGCCAGCATATCAACGGTCAAAATATCCTTCGGCCGTCCCTGTGCCGCAATATGTTGACCGGTCAACACGGCAATTTCATCCGCATACTGCAGTGCATGATTGATATCGTGCAGCACCATGATGACCGTCATGCCATAATCGCGATTGATTTTAGCGACGATGTCCATGACCTCCAGCTGATGGGCAATATCGAGATACGTCGTCGGCTCGTCAAGCAGCAGGATCTCTGGCTGCTGGGCAAGCGCCATCGCCAGAAACGCCCGCTGCCGCTCACCGCCCGATAACGTCTGCACCTGACGCGCCGCAAATTGCTCCGTATGCGTGACTGCCATCGCCCACTCGACCGCCTCGCGGTCTGCCTTGGCATCGCTGGCACGAAACCAGCTGCGATACGGAAAGCGCCCATAGTCTACCAGCTGCTGCACCGTCGTATCTGGCGGTGCCGTCGCGCCTTGCGGCAGGATGGCCAGCCTGCGCGCGATATCCCGCCGTGAAAGCCTGCGGATATCCACCGCATCGAGCTGGACACTGCCCGTATAGTCAGTACGCAGCCCCGCCGCCGTCTTCAGCAGCGTCGACTTGCCCGCCCCATTCGGGCCGATGATTGCCGTGCGTTTTCCTGCCGCAAAATCAATCGATAAATCCTGCAGGATGTCCTTATGCGCAATCCTGACGCTCAGATTCTTGATGGAAAGTGTCATATCAAAGCTCCCTTCTGAGCAGGAACAGGAAGAACGGCGCGCCGAGCACTGCCATGATGATACCGACAGGCAGCTCTACCGGTGCAAAGGCCGTGCGCGCAAACGTATCGCTAAACATCACGACGGCCGCGCCTAAAAGAGCAGCTGCCGGCAGCAGGAAGCGATAGTCCGAGCCCACCAGCAGCCGCGCAGCATGGGGGACAATAAGGCCGACAAACCCCAATAGACCGACCACTGACACGGCACTTGCCGCGAGCAATGCCGCGACCGCCGTCGCCAAAAGCCGCGTCCGTTCCACGGGCAGGCCAAGACCGCGGGCCAGCTCATCCCCGAGCTGGAGGATATTGAGCTGCCGCGCGAGTACCAGCGCCAGCACCAGCCCGGCCAGCGTATAGGGCCAAAGCAGCTCGGCATGCGGCCAGCTGCGCGCCGACAGTCCGCCGACCATCCACATCAGCGCACTATGGACCCTGTCACTGTAAAAAATCATCATCGCCGAAATCCCTGCGCCGAAAAAGGCTGACACAGCGACACCCGCCAGGATGATGCGGATTGGCCGGATACCATTCTTCCAGGCCAGCAGATAGATGAGCATAGCTGCTCCCATCGCACCGGCAAACGCCACTGGCATGATAAGCCAGCTGTGTTCCGGCAGTGCAAGCATGATGACAATGCCCGCCAGCCCTGCCCCCGATGATATGCCGATGATATGCGGATCGGCCAGCGGATTTTTCATGATGGCCTGCAAGATGGCTCCCGACAACGACAGATTGATGCCGACAAAAGCCGCGACGATAGTGCGTGGCAAACGGATATTCATCAGAATCTGCTGATGGGTGCCAGCACTGTCCCCTAAAAGCGCAGCGGCAATCTCTGCCAATGGAATGGGAACGGAACCTTTCATTATGCTGATGATGCCGCCCAGACATGCCAAAACGGCAAATACCACTAATAGTGATATCCGCCGCTTTACCAGACGTTCCGATTCAGCCGGCATTTTTTTCATTTGGCAAACACCTCAGGATAAACGCATCTGGCCATCGCCTCGACGGCCTCCGGATAATGGATGCCCGGGCTCAACAGGAAAAGATCCTGCGGCAAATAGTAGACACGCCCTTCACGTACAGCCGCGACCGACTGCCAGGCAGGGCTGCCCTTCATCGTTGCATCCATCTCGCTCTTGATGGCATCCAGCTTGCCCATGCTTGTGACAAAGATGAGCTCCGGATTCTGCGCGACTAGATTTTCCAGACTGTACGGTGCTGCATCGGGATTCTTCTCCAGCGGTGCCGTACCACTGGCTACATTCTCCCAGCCCAGCATCTTCGCCACCGATCCGGCAATGCTGCCCTCAAGCTGTACCGTAAGGCCCTGGCTTGTGCTATGGATGACGGATACGCGGCGCTTGTCCTGCGGAATCTTATCCTTGACCGACTGGATTTTCGCATCCATGTCAGCAATCAGCTTGTCGCCTTTGTCCTTGGCGCCCGTCACCTGCGCCAGAATGCCGACCTCGCGCTTGACATCCTCATAGCTCTTCATATCGAGCACCAAAGTACGGATACCATTGCTCTCCAGCGCATCGACAAGCTTTTCGTTCATGCCTTTGTTGACAATGACAAGATCCGGCTCACAGGCAAGCACTTTCTCGGCATCAATCTGATAGACCTTACCGACGCTGGTAAGGTCCTTGGCGTAATCCGGCATCTTGGTCTTGGAATCCGGACGGCCGACTACCAATGCTGCGCCATCGACGGCCTCCAATGGCTCCAAAAACGATGCTGAGGTCACGACAATACGCTTCGGCTTTTGGGGAAGCACGACCTCGCGGCCCAAATCATCGGTAATGACCGCATACGCCTTGGCGGAACTGCCGTCCGTGGCAGCAGGCTGCGGTCCACAGCCCGCTGCCAGCATAACCAGTGCCGCCATAAGCAAGAACAGGATTTTTTTCATGATAAAAAACTTCCCTTCTATATATCAACCATCCCGCTTAGTTTTTCCGCGTCAGGATAGTCGATAAGTAATTCAGTTTTTCCTCTTTATGTGCCTCGATGTCCTCGATGATGCGTTCATCGGGCAAACCAGCGCGGCTTACGAGCACAGCCTGCTTGGCCATATCGTTGCGGGCCAGCATATCCGTGATTTCAGCGAAATTCTTGTACACCTTCATGAGCACGACATTATCGGCCGACTGCACAGCTTTTTCGACCTTCTCCGGCGAAGCTGTTGCCGGCACGATGCTAAGCACATCGTCGCCCTCGACGATCGGATACCCCATCTGGCTGCCGATTGCCGCAAATGCCGGAATGCCCGGGATTGTCTGAATTTCGATATCTTCATGCTCCAGCAAGCGGTAGACATAGATGTATGTGCTATAAAACATCGGATCGCCGAGCGTCAGGAAAGCCACATTCTTTCCCGCCTTCAAAAGCGCCAGGATTTCTTTCTTATTTGACTCCCAGGCATCGGTATTGTTTTCGGCAAACCCTTTGATCATCGGGAATACCTGATAGACGATTTCGATATCCTTCTTTAAATATGGCTTGGCAATCGAAAGCGCCACACTGCCATCCTTCTTCTCTGTCTTCGGCGCAATCAGCACATCGACTTTCTCGATTGCCTTGATTGCCTTGATTGTCAACAACTCCGGATCGCCAGGGCCCACACCAATACCATAAAAAATTCCGCTCATACTTTTGATAACCTCCACCTGCTACTTGGTTTACACCATAAAAAAAGCCTTCTCCGCACAGAGAAGGAACTCAACATCTATGTCAAATCCCCTCCCCATCGTTCGTAGGTGCGAAAGCCTGTGCTTTCACGGTGATTTTCAGACTGGCAGTTCTCCTGACTCTGCCTCATCAAACCTCAAGCCTTCCCAGCAAAACTGCCAGTGACATATTATGAGATTCTCCGCATTACAGTGGCGTGACCGTACCGGCATCGCACCGGTTTCTCTATTAAGCCTCACGGCACCTGTCCATCTACAAATTTTACACCGATGAATACTAGCTGTCAATCAAGAGCACTAGCAAGGTTTATTGTCAAATTGCAGTTTGACGGTCAGTTCTAGTCTTCCCTTAAGGGGGGCAACGAAGTTGCGGCTGTCCAGTGGACAGCCCGAGCGGTGGGCGCGAAGCGCTCGGATGAGGTGTATGCGTCCATATGGAATCCCGATACTACGAAGCGCGGGGTTCACGGGGTAGTGCTTTTTCTGTTTCCGCTAAATGGGCCGCTTGCAAGGTTTTCCGGACTTAGTTACCTGCTCCCGTTACCAGGTCGCGACGTACATCTCTATATCTAGCTTATGCGCTTACGGCCCAGTCCTGCTGCGCAGGACAGTCGCTCCAGACAGAAAAAATCACTACCCCGTTCGCCCCTGACATCCGTATGAACAAATTTGCATGAACCGTTGCTCCCGTCACAAACACATCGATGTAATTCGTTCCCTATAGCCGCAGCAAAGCAGGCTTATCCAAACCTAGCAGAGAGGGGGGACGGGTACACTTTCTTCGCAGCGGGAGCGACTGCCCGAACGCAGTGAGGGATGGCCAGCAGCAAATCCCCGCATGCGCAGGTTGGTACGAACCGTTGCTTCTGTTACAAGCACATCGATGTAATTCGTGACCTATAGCCGAAGCAGAGCAGGCTTATCCAAACCTAGCAGAGGGCGGGGGCGGGTACATTTTCTTCGCAGCGGGAGCGACTGCCCGAACGCAGTGAGGGATGGCCCGCGGCAGATACTATCTAGAACGACACGATGTATTGGCGTGCCGCCGGCCTGCCCGGCACATGTCGCTAGATACGTACGAAAGCATCCGCGCGGGTCATTAGCGGGAGCGGAGAAAAAGTGCACCCGCCCCCGCCCAAGCTGAGCTCTATCAAGGTTATTTTAAGCTAGAACTAGCATACAAACTGCAATTTGATAACGCAAAAGCCCGCCGACTCATTTTTGAATCAGCGGGCTTGTCTATACTATGAACTTATTTCAGCATAGCCAGCATCGTGCCAGCAGCTACTGCCGTACCGATAACACCAGCAACGTTCGGGCCCATGGCATGCATGAGCAGATAGTTGCCCGGTTTTGCCTTCATGCCAACCACCTGGCTGACACGCGCTGCCATCGGCACTGCCGATACACCAGCCGAACCGATCAGCGGATTGATCTTCCAGCCGGAAACGCGGCACATAATCTTGCCGAACAGAACACCACCAGCCGTACCAGCGATGAAAGCGACAAGACCAAGACCGATGATCATGAGCGTCTGCGGAACAAGGAAGTCATCGGCATTCATCGTCATGCCAGTACCCGTTGCGAGAAAAATCGTAACGATATTGCAGAGCGAATTCTGCGCCGTATCCGAAAGGCGATCCATAACGCCAGACTCACGGAACAAGTTGCCGAGCATCAAGCAGCCAAGCAGTGACGCGATTGGCGGCAGCAGCAGGCTGATGACGATTGCAGCAACGATTGGGAAGCAGACACGCTCGAACTTCGTAACCGGACGCAGCTGCTCCATAGCGACTTCGCGCTCTTTCTGCGACGTCAAGAGCTTCATGATTGGCGGCTGGATCAACGGCACCAGTGACATGTAGGAATAGGCAGCTACAGCAATCGCACCCAAGAGATGCGGCGCCATCTGGATGGAAAGATAGATAGCCGTCGGGCCATCAGCACCACCGATGATGCCGATTGCACCAGCTTCCTGGACATTGAATCCCAAAAGCATTGCGCCGATGAGGGCGACAAAGACACCAATCTGGGCTGCAGCTCCCAAGAGCAGCGTAACCGGACGCGCGAGCAGCGGCCCGAAATCCGTCATCGCACCAATACCCAGGAAAATCAACGGCGGGAAAATCTCATTGGCAATACCATAATGGATAGCCTGCATCAGGCCCGGCTCCGTAAAGAAGCCAGTACGCGGGAAGTTCGCCAGCACACAGCCAAAGGCAATCGGACCTAAGAGCAGCGGCTCAAATTCCTTGACAATAGCCATATAGAGCAGCAACAGACCCACGAGAATCATGATGCCATTGCCCACAGTGAATGCCGAAAAACCACTGTCAGCCCAAACCGACTGCAGGGAAACGGCAAATGCATTCAAAAGTTCCATAATATTTCCTCCTTCCCTGCCTTAGCCCCGGTTTGCCATCTGTGCACGGCCGGAATTTTTCCAGGCATCACGCGGCAACGGGCGAATCGCACGGACCTGCTCTATGCCATACCCATAGCTGGCAATGGCAGCGGCAATGACGGCGACAACTTCCGGAGAAATCCCCTCTTCGGCACCTGCCGTCTCAGCTGCCGGCACGCTTTCCACAGATGCAGCAGCTGGTTCTGCCGGTGCAGCTTCTTCCTGTTTTTCCTGTTTTGGTTTCGTCGGATCGATGATATGGATCAAATTGATGATAAGACCCAAAACCGTCAAAACCAGGAATACGACCGTCATGTTGATCAGCATGATAATCAAAGGATTCGTTGTTACTGGATGTGACATACACTCACCTCATTCAAATTAAACGATAATGCCTATATAGGGGTTGCTTGTTAATTTATATTATAGAGGAATTTTCAAAAAATAAAAATATTTATATCGAATTCATATGATAGCTGAAAGTTATCTGAAAAGCCCTCTTTTCTTTTACCATTTGACCGTGTCCAATGTCTGACGTACCTTCTGCACATAAAGTGCCCGGAAGTCTGGATGCTCGCCGAGGCCACGCAAATCCGTCCGCACCGCAAACCCTGCTGCCATGAGCTGGCTTTGCCAGGATCCCGGATTGCTGCCGGCCATATCCCGCGTGACATGACTGCCGCCTGAGAGCAGCAACGGTGCCAGCAGCAGCTGCCTGCTGCCGCGCTGCCGCAGACGCGCCATGACCATCGCCAAATTTGGCGTATCAGCCGGCTCAAGCACACCGATATGGACCGGCAGCTGGCGCGCATCAGCAACCTGCTGCAAGCGCTCATAAACCGGATTATGCCGGTGTGGCGAGCCGTGTCCAAACAACACGAGCTCCTCGCCCGGCGCCAGGCTGAGCGCTGGCAGGATTGCAGCGAGTACGCGCTCATAGTCCGCTGGCTCTGCAAACACAGGCTGGCCAACGGCAAGTCCTGCGGGAAACAATGCTGCGGCAGCCTTGGCTGCCGCGAGGACCTTATGGTCAAACTCCTCGCCAGGCGTCAAATGCGAGGGCTGTACCAGCACGCGCGCAAAGCCAGCGGCGGCCAGCCTGGAAAGCATTTCCGTCAGGCTGGCCGCCTGCACACCCGCAGCCACAAGACGCTTGCAAATAAAGTTCGACGTATACGCCTGATATACCTGCCAGGCGGGAAATTTCTGCTGCAAAAGTGCTGCTGCCGCATCGAGACTGGCAGCACGTGCCCCTGCATCACTGACACCGAAGCTCGCAAAAACCAGCGCTTGTTTTTGACCGGTCAATTTCAGCCCTGCTCTTTCTTGACCACATCTGCAATGCGATGGCAGATGACATCGAGCTGTGCCTGATCGGGGCCTTCCGCCATGACACGGATCAGCGGCTCGGTACCAGACGGACGGACGAGGATGCGGCCATCATTGCCGAGCTCCTTGTTGCCTTCTTCGATAGCAGCCTTGATGGCCTCATTATCTTCCCAGCCCTCTTTCGTTGCGACGCGGACATTTACAAGCAGCTGCGGATACGTCGTCATGAGATTCGTGAGATCCGATGCTTTACGCCCGCTGCGCTTGACCGAAGCCAGCACCTGCAGCGCCGTGATCGGGCCATCGCCCGTCGTACTGAAGTCCGTGAAAATGATATGGCCGGACTGCTCGCCACCGATCTTGTATCCGTTCTTGAGCATGTTCTCAAGGACATAGCGGTCGCCGACCTGCGTGATTTCAACGCGACCGCCAGCTTCTTTGATGGCCTTGTGGAAACCGATATTGGCCATGACCGTCGACACGACCGTATTGTACGGCAGCGTGCCCTTCTTCATCATATCCTGTGCACACATGACAAGGATGTGATCGCCATCGATGATCTGGCCTTTCTCATCCACACAGAGGCAGCGGTCCGCATCGCCATCGTGCGCAATACCGAAGTCAGCACCGTTTTCGATGACAGCCTTCTGCAGCGACTCCATATGTGTCGAGCCACAGTTCTCATTGATGTTGACGCCATTCGGCAGCGCATGGATGACCTTGACCTTCGCGCCGAGCGAACGCAGCACTTTCGGCATGACCTCATAGGCTGCACCATTTGCACAGTCAAGGACAATCTTCATGCCATCGAAACGCTCCTGGCAGGTGCTCTCGACAAACTCGATGTACTGGTTCAGCAAGTCCGTACGATATTCGATATGACCGATGCGGTCGCCAATCGGACGAGCAAAATTATCATCGTTTTCGAGCTGATGCACGATGACCTCGAGCTCATCTTCGACGGCATCCGGCAGTTTGTAGCCATCGCCACCGAAGAACTTGATGCCATTATCGTGGAACGGATTGTGCGAGGCCGAAATAACAATACCTGCTTTGGCCTTGTGACGACGGGCCAGGTAAGCAATGGCCGGTGTCGGAATGATGCCAGCGAGCATTGCACGGCCGCCAGCCGAGCAAATACCTGCCGTAAGCGCCGCTTCAAACATCTCACCCGAAAGGCGTGTGTCGCGGCCAATCAGGATCAGCGGCTGCTCCTCGGAGTCCTTGCCGAAATAAATCGTAGCTGCACGGCCAAGGCGATAGGCCATCTCCGGCGTCAGAACCGAATTTGCCTCACCGCGGACACCATCCGTACCAAACAATCTTGCCATAATATAATATCCTCCTATTTCGCAATAAGAAATCGCTATTTAGTATCAACTCTTAATAGTATGCACATTTTTATCTAAAAATGCAAGTGCCGCTTTCATGCCATCAACAGCCGCACTCATGATGCCGCCCGCGTAGCCAGCTCCTTCGCCCATCGGGTAGAGTCCCGGCGTGGCCTCTGCCACGAAACTCACACGGTCACGGCGGATGCGGCAGGGTGCCGACGAGCGCGCCTCGATGCCCGTCATGACCGCCCCTTTATCGGCAAAGCCCGAGATCTTGCGGTCAAACCATGGCAATGCCCCGGCAAGCGTCTGCGCCATATAGTCCGGCAGCAATGCGTGCAGATCTACAGCCTTGACGCCCGGCTGATATGTCGGCGTCGTCAGGAACTGCATCGACCCTGACGTACCACCAAGGAAATCACCGACCGTCTGCACAGGGGCATGATAGTTCTTCCCGCCCAAAGCAAATGCCAGCGTCTCGAGCTTATCCTGCAGCGCCATCCCCGCGAGCACCTCCTGCCCGAAATCGTCGGGGCCCACCTGCACTAGCAGGGCACTGTTGGCAATGCCCGAATCGCGCTTATAATTGCTCATGCCATTCGTGCAGACATGCCCCTCAGCCGATGTCGCGGCGACGACCTGTCCGCCGGGACACATGCAGAACGAGTACGCACCACGTCCCGTCAGAGGGTCTTTATACGTCAGCGCATAGTCGGCAACCGGCAGGCGCGGATGACCAGCATCTTTACCATACTGCGCCCGGTCGATGAATTCCTGCGGATGTTCGATGCGCACGCCCATCGCAAACGGTTTCGCCTCCATGCGGATGCCCTTGCCCAGCAGCATCTTATATGTGTCACGGGCCGAATGGCCGATGCCGAGGAATACAGCCGACGCCGGCAGCCGCTCCTCGTCATTGACAATCAGTGCCGCAACGGCCCCGGCTGCCGTAAGCTCAATATCCGTGACCTGTGCGTTAAAGCGCACCTGTCCGCCAAGCCGGATGATTTCCTGCCGGATATTCTTGACGATACTGCGCAAGAGATCCGTACCGATATGCGGCTTATGCAGGTAACGGATTTCCTCCGGTGCACCGGCAGCGATAAATGCAGCAATGACATCCTGCATATGCACATCATTGATGCGCGTCGTCAGCTTGCCATCTGAGAACGTACCTGCACCGCCTTCACCGAACTGCACATTCGACTGTACATTGAGCGCACCGCCCCGCCAGAACCGCTCGATATCCGCCTGCCGCGTGTCAACATCCTGACCGCGTTCCAGCACGAGCGGCTGCCAGCCAGCTTTGGCCAGCGTCAACGCCGCAAACATGCCGGCCGGGCCGAAACCTACCACCACGGGGCGCTGTTCCTTCCCCGTATACTGGCGCAAAGCCGGTGCTGCCGGCGCCTCTTGTTTGACCACTTCGACATTCTTATCACGCTTGAGGCGCTGCATTACTTTTTTCTCTGGCTCTGCTACTGCTACATCCAGCACATAGACAAACTGCACCGGTGCGCCATGATAGCGGCGCGCATCTACAGCCTTACGCACAATTACCACCGCAAGCACAGCCTGCGGTGGTAATTTCAAGCGTCTGGCTGCAAGTTCTTCCAAACAGGCCGTATCGGTAAACGGAACCTGAAAGTTTCTTATGCGAATCACTTGTAACCTTCACTCCAATATCTATTCATTTATCGTCTTTTTTTCTTTGACCACCAGATGGACTACTACGTCCGGATTCGTAACCGTCACACCATCCGGCAGGATGAGCTTGACCGTCTTGTCCTGACTCTTCGTCACATCATCGAGCGAAATCGGCTCTGTCGACAGTGACGATATCGCATTGGTCTTGGCCTCATCCCCTGCGATCTCGATCTTGACAGGATCAGCCTTGATGCTGACGATCTCAAGCTCATCTTTCAGTTTGCCCGCCAAGGCCGGCTTGACCGTCACGATTTTCGTCCGCAAGCCGCGTGCCATCTGCACAGTTACATACATAGCTGCCGGATTCACCGTAACGCCCTGTACCTCACGTCCATCGGCATTGATTGGCGTCAACGGCACCTGCAGGGCAAAATCACTATCGTTGTTACCGTTAAGGCCGATATAGCCAATCACGCGGTCAACTTCATTGACTGCCGACTCCGGGCCTTCGATAACTACCTTCGAGCTGGCTTGATTTACCTTGGCGACGGTTACACCTGGAGCCGGAACGCCATTGACATTGATGGTCGCCCGCACGCGCCGCTCGATGATGCGGTCCAAGGTCACATCGATTGTCCCCGGATTTTCCTCGACAACTTCAAATCCCTGTGGTGTTTCCACATGGACTTTATAGGCATGCTTGCCATTTTCGGCATCGTTGAGGTCAACATAGGCCCGGAAATCCTCTGCCGAACTGTTCACGAACAGCGACCGCGCACCGCGCACCTTGACCTTGACAGTCGACGCTCCCTGCGTAACCTTATAGCCATCCGGTACATTGCGGAGCTGAACCTGTACGGTAAAACTGCTCTCGATGGCCGGATTCTGGTCATTCATGACATAGCCCCAAAGCACGATAGCCGATACCACGGCCACGATCTTAGCGACCAGATTATGTTGTATCACCTGGCGAAACGTTGAAATCATTTCTTCTTCCTCCAATTTCGCACCATATCCCGGATGCTTTCCTGTGGCGAAGCAAAGGCCGGCATAAGCACAGCCCGCAGCGTATCGATATCGAGATGGCGCATGATATGACCATTCTCGGCTACCGAAATCGTTCCAGTCTCCTCACTGACAACAACGATAAGGGCATCACACTGCTCCGATAGACCGATGGCCGCCCGATGCCGTGTCCCGAGCTCAGTCGACAATGACCGGTTTTCAGTCAGCGGCAGCAGGCATCCCGCAGCGATCAAGCGGTTGCCGCGAATCACAGCGGCACCATCATGCAGCGGCGTATTGACGATGAATACGTTAAGCAGGAAGTCCGCTGAGATCAAGCCCTCGATGCGTATGCCGGTAGCGCTGATATCGTTGAGGCCCATATCGCGCTCGATGACCAGCAAAGCCCCTGTCTTGGTCGCCGACAGCTGCTTGACGGCCTTGGTGAGTTCGTTGACAACAGAACGTGCCTGCTCATCATTGAGCAAAGTCTGCGCGCCCCAGAAAGACCCCTGGCCAAGATGCTCCAAGGCACGGCGCAGCTCCGGCTGGAATACGATCGGCAATGCGACAAACAAGAGCGTCACGGTCTTTTGCAACAGCCACGAAATGACATGCAGCTCAAACCAGCTGCAAATCAGCGTGACCACGAGCAGGACCAGCACGCCCTTGACCAATGTAATGGCCCGCGTGTCCTTGAGCATCACATAGATCTTATACAAAATCACAGCCACAATTAAAATATCGAGCACATCGAACCAGCCGATGGTCGACAAAATCCCATGGAATTGTATCGGCATGGTTATATTGAACGGCATACGCAAAACTCCCTAATTTACTACCTTGTCTCCCTATCATAAAAACTATTCGTTCTTCTGACAAAGAATTCCTTGTTACCGCTAAAAAATTTTAGTACTAAAGTCTTAAAACAAGCTGAAAAAAACAAAGACCCGCTAAAAATCCAGCAGGTCTTTGCCAAAAAAATTTATGCGCTTATTTGATTTCGCGAATCCAGCCAGCCGGCGCCTCGATGGTGCCCATCTGAATGCCGCGCAGCTCGTGGTACAGCTTCGTGAGTACCGGACCCATTTCTTCCATACCACTGGGGAAGCAGATTTCTTCGCCATGGTTCACGACTTTGCCGACCGGACAGATGACGGCAGCCGTGCCGCAAAGGCCAGCCTCGGCAAAATCTTTGAGCTCGGTAAACTTGACCGGACGATGCTCGACCGTATAGCCGAGATTTTCTGCCAGTGTTACGAGCGAACGGCGGGTAATCGACGGCAGGATCGAATCGGACTTCGGCGTGACGATCTTGTTGTCCTTCGTGACGAACAGGAAGTTAGCGCCGCCCGTCTCCTCGACATAGGTGCGCGTAGCTGCATCGAGATACATATTCTCGTCATAGCCATTCTCATGGGCCAGGATATACGGATGCAAGCTCATGGCATAGTTCAGGCCAGCCTTGATGTTGCCCGTACCGTGCGGGGCAGCACGGTCAAAATCACTGACGCAGATCGTGATTGGCTTGATGCCATTCTTGAAATACGAGCCAACCGGTGTACCGAACAGGCGGAACTGATATTCATCCGCCGGCTTGACGCCGATTACCGGCCCCGTAGCAAACAAGTACGGACGCAGATAAAGCGCACCGCCTGTCTCATACGGCGGAATCCAATCGGCATTCGCCTTGACTACCTGATCGACAGCCTCGAGGAACATCTCCTCAGGAACCGGCGGCATCACGAGACGTTTGGCTGAATCCACCATGCGCTTGGCATTCTGATCCGGACGGAACGTCACGACCCTGCCATCTTTCGTCTTATATGCCTTAAGGCCTTCGAATACTTCCTGGCAATACTGCAGGATGCCTGCGCACTCATTGATAACGACATTGGCGTCCTCTGTGAGTCCGCCTTTGCCCCATTTGCCATCTTTGTAGTTTGCTACATAACGTTTCGTAATCGGCTGATAGCTGAATCCAAGATTTGCCCAGTCAACATTTACATTTGCCATGTTCATGCCCCTTTTCTTTTATCAAAGTAACTATATTCTAGTCCTCAGCTATACATATGTCAATATGTTAAGTGCCGTTTTATCCATTTCCTGCATCATTTTTTCATTTACGTTTTTCGTGTGTGCACATCAGTCTATTATTCGCGCTGAATCTGCCGCAATCTCAAACGGGCAGCCGGCAAATGCTCACGAATATCAGACGCAATGAGCGCTTCGCCTTTCGCCTCTGCCGCCAAATCGCCAGCCAGTCCATGCAGGTAAACGCCCAGCAGTGGTGCCAGCCCGCTTTCTGTCTGCTTCATAAGCCCCGCAATCGTTCCCGCCAGCACATCGCCACTGCCTGCTGTCGCCATGCCTGCATTGCCTTTCGTCGTAAAAAACGCATCCCCATCCGGATAGGCAACCAGCGTACATTCACTCTTGACTACAAATACGCACTGGTACTCCGCAGCTGCCTCGCGGACAATCGGCAGCAGGGACTCCCGCAGCTCTGGCACCGTTACGCCCAGCAAGCCAGCCATTTCACCAAGATGCGGCGTGAGTACCGGCACCTGCGGCAGCCGGCTCAGATCATCTGGCTGACGGCTAAACGCATAGATCGCATCAGCGTCAAGAATCAGCGGTTTGCTGACGCGGGCAGCAAATAGGCGGACAAGCTCCAATGTTTCTGCCGCCCGCCCGAGGCCCGGCCCGATCAGGACTGCATCATAGGCTTCAGCCAGTGAGAGCAGCTGCCCAAGTGCCTCTTCGCCGCCCAAAATCCCCTCTTTTGTCTCCGCTACCGGCACTGTCATGACTTCGGTAAGCTTCGTCTCCAGGATATCATGCACACGCTGTGGTACCGCCAGCGTCACGATGCCAGCCCCAGCCCGCAGGGCAGCGGACGCAGCCAGTGCTGCTGCCCCCGTCATGCCCTGCGAACCTGCGACCACAAGAATACGGCCACAGCTGCCCTTGTGCGCAGCACGGCTGCGCGGTGGCAGCAGCCCCGCTGCCATCGCATCATCGAGCAAGGCCTGCTTGATCGCCTGATCCTGCAGCAGCGCCCCAGGAATGCCGATGTCATCCACCAGCAGCTGCCCTGTGCAGTCAGTGCCAGGACTTAAAAGCTGCCCCACTTTCGGCAGCCCCAATGCCAGGGTTGCCGAAGCCTGCACAGCCACACTGGGAACACGGCCCGTATCTGCCTCCACGCCGCTCGGGATATCGACGGACAGCACGAATTTGCCCGCACTATTTACCTCTTCAATCAAACGCAATGTCTTCTTGCGCAGCTCCCCTTCAAAGCCCGTGCCCAGGATACCATCCACAATGCCCTCCGTGAACTTCAAAGCAAAATGGAGCCGATCCCAATCACGGTCACTCTCGAGGACATGCATCTCAATGCCCATCGCATTGAGTGCCTTATGCATAGCCGCCGTTGCTGACGAGAAATGTGCCATTTCCCCGACAAGGAAAATCTTGAGTTTTGCCCCCATATTGTGCAGATGGCGTGCTGCGGCCAAAGCATCCCCGCCATTATTGCCGCTGCCAGCCAGCACGCAAATATTTTTCGCTGCCACCCCTGCCAGCATCTCATCCATAGCTTCAGCCGTTCTATGCCCGGCATTTTCCATCAGTACCAGCGTTGGCAGTCCGTATTTCTCTGCCGTCAGCTTATCGATATTGTGCATTTCTGCCTTCAATGATACCTTCATGTCGATTCCTCCATCACACATTGTGCCGTCGCATATTCTTTCGTATGGCTAAGGGTAATCCAAACCTTAGCGATTCCCTTTTCCCGTGCCAATTCCGCAAAATGACCAGTCAGCTTGACCTGTGGGCAGCCCAGCGCATCGGGCAGGATTTCGATATCCTGAAGCGTGCCTTCACGCAAGCCAGTACCGAATGCCTTGAGCACTGCCTCTTTCCCCGCAAAACGCGCTGCAAAACTTTGAGCCCGCTGGGCACCACGGCTTTCACAGTATTGCTGCTCTGCCGCCGTATAAACCCGTTTGCAGAAGCGCGGATTGGCAATTGCCTTTTTTACCCGCGCCACTTCAACGATATCTGTGCCAATTCCCCGTATCAATACCGCATCACCTCATCTACCATTATACAACAAATTTGCCTCCCACAGTAAAACAAGCCGGCCCGTAAGCCGACTTGTCATGATCCATGCAATCAATATGAAGTTCCTGCCATCGAACTGCCAGCCGATCCAGCTGTCGACGGAACATTATTCGTCGTGCCGCTCGTCGGCATGCCATCAGCTCCAGTATCCGGCTGTTCCGTCTTGCCTCCGGCTTTCTCATCCGGATTGAACCGGTAGTTGCGCGCAATGAACACCTCAACACGGCGGTTCTTGGAACGCCCTTCATCGGTCTTGTTGTCTGCCAGCGGCCGGTACTCACTATAGCCGATAGCACTGAAACGCGCCGGGTTCATCGACGGGTTGCTGGCCAGCAATGCCTTCATGAAATTCATCGCACGCGTCGAGCTCAGCTCCCAGTTAGACGGGAACTGCGCCGTATTGATGGGAACATTATCGGTATGTCCCGAAACGACCACCCGCTCAGGCACCGACCCCAAAAGCCCTGCTACCACCGGGATGATGGACTGCGCCTGACCGACCAGCTGTGCCGACCCCGACGGGAACAGTGCCCGTTCCTTGATGCGGATCATGAGCCCCTCTTCACTGAGCTCCGTGCTCAGCTGCTCGTCCAGCTGGTTCTGATCGATATATTCCTGCATCTTCTTCTGCAATTCTTCAAGCTGCTGGTTCTCTACCACATACGCATGATTACCCTTATCCTCGTCGGACGGCATCTCTGCGCGGCGGCCAGCATTAGGGCCCATCTGACTGAAAAACGATGGTCCGCCCATATTGAACGCCGTACTGAATGCCTGCGACAGTTCCGACATCTTTTTCTGGTCCGTCTGGGAAATAGCAAACAACGCGATAAAGAGTGCCAACAGGAGCGTCATAAGGTCAGAATACGGCAGGAGCCACGGCTCACCTTCATGTTCCTCATGAGGCGCCGCATGTTTCTTTCTAGCCATCAAATCACTCCTTCTTCAAACCTTCACGCTCGCTCTGCGGAATGAAGACCATGAGCTTAGCCTCGATCTGCGTCGGCGAATCACCAGCCTGCAGAGAAAGGATACCCTCGATGATCATGCGCTTCTCGCTGACTTCTGCCTTGGACAAGAGTTTCAGCTTATTGGCCATCGGCAGGTAAACAACGTATGCAGTAAAGATACCGAGGATCGTAGCAACGAATGCTGCAGCGATTGCGTGACCCAGTTTATTGACGTCGTTCAAGTTACCCAATGCTGCGATAAGACCGATAACGGCGCCCAATACACCAAGGGTAGGAGCATACAGACCGGCCTGCTCGAGCATCGCACGGCCTTCAGCATGGCGTTCCTGCATGACCGCCAGCTCCGCATCCAATACATCACCGACAAAGTCAGGGTCCATACCATCAATGACCATGCTCAAACCCGTCCGGAAGAACGGATCGTCAATGTCCTGTACTTTACTCTCCAAAGCCAGGATACCTTCACGACGGGCAATCTGGGAAAGCTCAATGAAAAGCGTCAAAAGCTCAGCCTTCTCGTGAAGTGCCGGTTTGAAAAAAACCATCTTAACCAGCCCAGGCAGTTTTTTCAGCTGATTCATATTGAACGCTGTAAACAAGCAGGAGAAAGTACCGCAGATGATGATAAGGAATGCTGCCGGGTTGTTTAATGAGCTGATTGGTGCACCCTTGATGATCATACCTACGAATACGGAGATAAGACCGCCTACTGCACCTATGACTGTTGAAATTTCCAAAATAAAAGCCCTCCTATTTCTTCCAATATCTTCCGTTGATTCCTTGGAATGAAATCCCAAATCTCGCTACATCTACTACTATACACTATTATAATTCCATGTGAATAGAAAAAATCCTACTGCTCCTGCGATAAAAAAAATTTTATTTTTCATGATAAATTTTCATTATCATATCATATATTTGTCAAAAGTATGGTATAATAAAAATATAATAAGACTAGTTTATACAGAAAGAAGCGATAACATGGAATTACGACAACTTGAATATTTCCAGATGGCCAGCCGTCTGCGAAATATCACCCGGGCTGCCGAACGGCTCCGTGTCTCTCAGCCAAACATCACTGTGGCCATCAAGAAGCTAGAGGCTGAGCTCGGCATCCAGCTCTTCGACCGCAGCCAGAAACAGCTGTCCCTGACGCCTGAAGGTGCGGTCTTCCTGAATCGCGTCGAACTTGCCCTGCGCAACATCCAAGATGCGGTTCTTGAAGTCAATGACTACAAACAGCTGCAGAAAGGCACCATCAAGATTGGTATCCCGCCAATGATGGGTGCTTATCTGTTCCCGAAAATCTTCTCGAGCTTCCAGCGCCGCTATTCGCACCTCGATATTTTCATGCATGAAGAAGGTTCGATGTCAATCCGCGAACAGCTCGAACGTGACGAGCTTGATTTCGGCATCATTATCATCTCAGGTGCATCAAATCATCTGCAGCTGCTGCCGATGTCCAAGAATCAGGTCGTCTGCTGTGTGCCAGAAGACAGTCCGCTCGCCAAGAAAAAATCCCTTTCGCTGCAGGATGTCGCTGACGCGAATGTCGTCATGATGAAAGAAGGCTCTTTCCTGCGTCAGACCATCTTGTCCAAGATGAGTGCTGAAAACATTACGCCAAACATCGTTCTGGAATCCAATCAGGTCATCACGCTGAAAGGACTTGTTGCCAGCGGTGTCGGGGTTGCCTTCCTTTTAGATATGGTAGTCGAAGATACACCAGGTGTCAAGGCCATCCCCTTGTCCGATCCCATCTACGTCGATGTGGGGCTCGCCTGGAAAAAAGATCGTTATATCTCCAAAGCAGCTCAATCCTTCATTGACTTTTGCAAGGATCTGCTGAAAAAGAAACAGGAAGCCTAAAAAATGGCTGTGACAAACTGATTTGTCACAGCCATTTTTTCGCTTATTTTGCCAGCAGCGGCACCGTCAAGCTGCCGGTCGGCATCAGCATGTAGCTGGGATCATCCCCCACATACTGACGAGCCAGCTCCAGTGCTTCTGCCACCGTATCGACAGCACCATCGAACAGCATTTCCTTGGCCAGTTTCCGGTCCAGCCCTGTCACAAGGATGAAATGTGCCTTCTTGGTAAGCCGCGTAACCGCATAGGCCTTATTGGCACCAATCACGAAACGTTCTTTGAGCTTAGCCTCGATGGCATCCGCAGTCTTGAGCTCACGGCAGGCATCTTCCAGCACCTTGCTGCCGCTTCCCTCTTCACATTCGGCCAGCAAAATGACCACACCACCCTGCCGCGTCGCCAGCACAGCATTATCCATCGTCTTCTGCATCTGATAGACGTTGATATCCTTCGGATAGCCGCCACAGCTGGCAATGGTAATATCTGCCTGCTTAGCGATTGGCACGCCATAGACGGCATCGACAAACTTGCATGCTTCCTGATGTGCCTTGATATAATCGCCAGCAAAGATTCGCAAAAACCGGTGCTCGGCATCAAGGATTGCATTGAACAAGATGACGCTGCGGCCTTTCGCCCAAAGGGCCACGCCCTCCATCTGATCCTCGTAGACCGGATTGCCTTCGGTCCGTCCCAGCCCAGCGTTGGGGTCCATCATGAAACTGTGATTCTTGCGGACGGTTTCCATCGCTGCACAGCCCGGCAATACCGCTTTACGTCCGCCACCATACCCGCTGAAATAATGATGCACGATGGTTCCCGTCAGAATCACATGATCGCTATGACAGATATGTTTGTTGATCAGCACGGGGGTGAACCGGCTTGTCGTGCCAAAGTACTCAAAATCCTCCGGCACATTGCAGTCACTATTGAACATCTTCAAACGGCCTGCAATCTCCTTGCCCACACCCTCTTCCATTTCCGCCTGCGTCATCAAGCGATGCGTTCCCAGCGAAAAAACGATCTGCATATTGGCATCCGGTACGCCCAGGCGATTCAGCTCATTGACAAGCACCGGCATAAAATCAAAGCTATTGGCAACCCGTGTCGGATCGTTGCAGATAAACGTCACCGTATCGCCAGGTTTAATAATCTCATCGATCGGCGGCTGGCCAATCGGATGATATATCGCCTCCAGCACTGCCTGCGCAATATCCGCCAACGGCTCGACCTTTGGCATTTCAATAACCTTGAGCACCTTTGTTTCATCGAGTTGAAACGACTTGCTCCCATGCCCATAATGAAATTCATAATCCTTCATCAAAGCGTGCACCTCCAACAGTCCTCATATAGAAAAAGATGACATTAAAATGTCATCTTTTTCTTTGCTATCCAACAAGCAATCAATAGAGAATATGAGCCAGTACATAGCCAACGCAGCAGCCCGTGAATACGCCCAGCAGACCTGGGATCATGAAGCTGTGGTTGAGGATGTATTTACCAATCTTCGTCGTACCAGAACGGTCAAAACCGATGCAGGCAAGGTCAGACGGATAAGTCGGCAGGAAGAAGTAACCATAGATTGCCGAGATGAAGGAAATGATGACAACCGGATCGGTGCCAATTCCCAAAGCCATCGGGACAACGATAGATACAGCAGCTGCCTGCGAGTTAACAAGTTTCGAAGTGAAGAAAGCAATCAATGCATATGCCCACGGATAAGTCTGTACAGCCGAACCAAGAACTTCCTTGAGGAATGCCATATGGTTGGAGAAGTACGTATCTGCCATCCAGGCAACGCCGTATACAGAGATGACTGCGACCAGACCAGAACGGAATACCTGGCTGTTACCAACATCTTTTGCCTTGATTTTGCAAGTGAAGAGAATGAGCGCACCCATGAACAGCATGATCATCTGAATGACCGTCGTCATGGAGATTGCCTTCATGACGCCCTTAGCATTCGGGAAATGCGGCAGGACCTGCGGGTTATTGCCCAGGAAAGCAATGACGATGATACCGATGAAGAAAATGTACATAGCATGATAGTACGAGGACGGGAGATCCTTATCGATGAGACTTTCCGTATCACCATAAACGTACTCTTTAGCTTCCGGATCTTTGATGAGCTCCTGGAACTCCGGATCATCAGCCAGATCCTTACCACGGGAATAGCTGTACATAGCAGCAACAATTACACCGCACAGCGTAGCCGGAATGGAAACCATGAGCAGGTTCAGTACCGTGTACGGCAGGCCGGCAGCCGAGAAGAAGCCGATGAAACCTACCAGTGCTACCGATACCGGCGATGCGCTGATACCCATCTGCGAGGAAACCGAGGCAACAGCCATCGGACGCTCTGGGCGGATGCCCTCTTTGATGGCGATATCATAGATGATCGGGAACATCGTGTAAACGACATGACCCGTACCGCAGAGGATCGTAAGCAGCCAGGTAGTGAGCGGTGCATACAGCGTGATGCGTTTCGGGTTGCTGCGCAGGAATTTCTCTGCGTATTTCAGCATAACCGTAAGACCACCCGACGTCTGCAGGAAGCCTGCGCAGGTGACGACTGCCATGATCGTAAGCATTACGCTTACAGGCGGCGTACCCGGTTTATACCCAAAGACAAACGTGAAAATGATAAGACCGATTGCACTGACAACAGCCAGGCCGATGCCGCCATGACGCACGCCAACAATCAAGCATGCGAGCAGCACCAGAAAACCAAGAAGCATTTCCATAGTGAAAACTCCCCTTCCTTAAAAAAACACAAAAACTCTTCCGTGCCCATTGCCTTACCTAACTGTCAAGCTCCCTACTTAACGCATAGATAAGACCGACACAACATCTAGATCGATTGTATCGAATCCCCTTGGCATATTATTTCTGCATAGCCTCCATATTTCCTGCTTCCATAAAAAATATTTTATCAACTATTCAGAAAAGTGCCAACTGTGATACATCAAACCTATCCCTTGCTTATTATACTACAAAATAATTTTATAAGTAAATACTATTTATCATAAAAATATTTAATGATTATTTATGTTTATCTTAATCTAAGTGTCATTAATCATAATCCGTTAGAATCGAGCAAACTAAATCACACAAGGAAAAAAAATTCTATTTACTTATTGAGAATGCATATTAATGTGTTATAATATGCTAAAAAGTTATATTAGTATACACATACTTCAGGAGGTTTTATTTATGGCATCTATTAATGATAACTATCTGAAATTGCCAGGAAGCTATCTTTTCGCAGAGATTGGACGCCGGGTAACGGCATTCAAGGCAGCTCACCCCGAGGCAGACATCATCCGCCTCGGCATCGGCGATGTTACTCAGCCACTGCCAGCAGCCTGCATCGAAGCCATGCACAAAGCAGTCGATGAACTTGCCAATGCTGATACATTCCGCGGCTATGGACCGGAACAAGGCTATTCCTTCCTGACTGATGCCATCATCGCGCACAATTACACCCAGCGCGGTATCCATATCGACTCCGACGAAATCTTTGTCAGCGATGGCTCTAAGAGCGATTGCGGCAACATCCAGGAAATCTTCGGTCTTGACAACAAAGTTGCCATCACTGACCCGGTTTATCCAGTCTATCTTGATACCAACGTCATGGCTGGCCGCACGGGCACGCTGCAGGCAGACGGCCACTTCGAGGGTGTGACTTACCTGCCTTGCGATGCCAGCAACGGCTTCGCCCCGGCCCTGCCAGCCGAGCGCGTCGATATGATTTATCTCTGCTGCCCGAACAATCCGACAGGCACGACGCTTTCGCGCACAGAACTAGCCAAATGGGTAAACTACGCGCGTGAAAATCAATCCGTCATCCTCTTCGATGCCGCTTATGCCGCATATATTACCGAGGAAGATGTTCCACGCTCCATCTACGAAATCGAGGGGGCTAAGGACGTTGCTATCGAATTCCGCTCCTTCTCAAAAACAGCCGGCTTCACAGGAACGCGCTGCGGCTATACGATCATCCCTAAGACGGTCAAAGGCAGCGCTGCCGATGGTTCGCTCGTTGAATTCAACAAGCTTTGGAACCGCCGCCATACAACAAAATTCAATGGTACGGCTTATATCGTCCAACGTGGTGCAGCTGCCATCTATACGCCTGAAGGCCAGCAGCAAGTCAAAGAACTCGTTGGCTACTATATGGAAAATGCCCGTATCATCCGTGAAGGACTGGAAGCCGCTGGCATCAAAGCCTATGGTGGCGTCAATGCTCCATACATCTGGCTCAAGACGCCGAATGATATGCCGTCATGGGATTTCTTCGACAAGCTGCTCACAGAAGTCAACATCGTCGGTACGCCAGGCGCAGGTTTTGGCCCTTGCGGCGAAGGTTACTTCCGCCTCACCGCTTTTGGCAATCGCGAAAATACGTTGCGCGCCGTAGACCGCATCAAAACAAAATTCCATATCTGATCGCTTCTTCCGCTACTAAAAAAGACAGGCCCGAAGGCCTGCCTTTTTTTATGTAATCAATGAAAGAAGAAATTCATCAATAACCATGCCACGATGCCCACACCGGCTAAAACCAGCAGAACCGGCATAACGGCAAAGATAAAGATGCCTGCAATTGCCAGCAAAACCAGCACCACAGCCACACGCGTCAGCCAGGTAGAATTACGGAAAAAAAGATCTTTCCAGCCCAGCGTATGGAATGTAATCCGCTGATACGGATCTTGTTTCGGTGCTTCCTCAGCACCTGTAGTTTCATCTATGGTTACCCCATCATAATCATTCCGTTCAGAATTCGACATGACGCGAACCTGTGGATTCTTCTCATCCATTTATGTACACCTCCATGAAAATGGCAGTATATACTATTCCCAATACAGGGAGCGGATAAAACCTTCTTCTGTCAAATACCGGGGATCGAAGCGGATTGCCCCCAGCTTTATCCGCACATCATCCATACACGAAAATACATCCTCTGCTGACGCTCCCAAGAATTCGACGATCTCAGGGACTGCCACGACATCAGAGCCATTGATTTCCGCAAACTTCAAGAATACCGCTGTGACCAGCACCGACTTGTCAACCAGCTCATACGCCGGTCCCAAGGCCGCAATATAGTCCGAGAATAAACGGCAAACAAGCTGCGCAGAATATTTGCTGATGCCAAACTTCAAGGAAAAACGCACCAATCCCTGGCGATCTTCCTCCGATAACTGCCAAATCACGTTTGCTGTCCGCTTGGTCGGCTTGATTACATGATTCGGTACGACATTGAGCTGTGCGAAATGCGCCAAAATATTCATCGTATGACGCACAGCCCCTGATTCCCGTGCTAAAAATGCATCAAGCGTTGCCTCTGGCTGCTGATATTTGAAGAGTTCGTACTGCTTGAAAATTTCCTGCCGCATACGCTGTTGCAGCTTGCGGCTGGCTGGGAGGATGGTGACATAGTTCAGCATCATGACACCTTTGTTATGGATATGACCATACAACAGGCAATCGTCGATGCCTCCCTCCATCATGGCCGGTATCGGCAGTTCGATGGGCTCATCCGTAAGCAAATTGTGACAGGAAACGAAATCAACATCGTAATAATCGATGGCGAAAATGCCGAACTTTGCCTGCATCAAATCTAACAGGATATCACATTCAGCAGCAGACAGCTTTTCCTTCTCCACACGGTAATAAAAATGTATCGGCGTTTCATCGGAAGCCAGCATATGATAATCAAACAGGAAAAAATCCCAATAGCCAATCCAAAAAGACTGTTGGTCTTCCTCTGACAATCTGCTGTACGTATCGCCATCGGGCCCGACAAACATCGTCATAGCCCTATCCCTATCAGAGCGATACTTCGGCTGCTGAAAAAAATCATCCATCCGCTGCAACAGCGCATCCATCATCTGATTAAGCTGCAGCATGTCTTCATCCGAAACTTCGTCTTGATGTTCCAGCGAATTATAGAATTCATCCTGCATGCGGCGTGGCGGCATGACAAACTTGTGCTGCTGATAAAACGACTGGTTTACATCACGAAAAAAAGACTGCAAATCTTCTTTCGGACTATTCTTGCACGCAAAACTGAAAAAAGCCTCAATAAGCGTCACAATTTTCATCACAGATGCTTCTTCCAGCACAAATTCCTTGTCATCCTGCGCATAACGGTAAATTATCTCATGAAGGTCATTGATGGTCAATGCGTCCAGCGAATACAAGTGAAGCTGCTCAACATAGGAAAGCAAAAGCGAAATAAGCACCCAAATCTGCTTGAGTTCCTCATCATCCGCACCCTGCCAAGCCTTACGGCGCAGATATTTCTCGACGACGTTCTGAGGCAAGATCATATCATAGTCAAAATCGCTTTCGTAGAAGTGTTCTACCAAAACATATACATTACTCATAGCTGCGAGTCCCCAATATAAATATAGTCACAAAGTGTATTATAACATAACAAACGAAAAAAAGACACCCGCCATGCGGATGTCTTTTGCTTAACTGGCAACTCCCTATCCTCCCAGTCCGTCTCCAGACAAGTACTTTCGGCGTATATGTGCTTAACTACTGTGTTCGGTATGGGAACAGGTGGAACCACATAGCCAGCGTCACCAGATATTCTTTTTG
>SVBZ01000015.1 GCA_015058575.1 Pseudoselenomonas ruminantium | reverse complement strand
GCGGGAGCGGCTGCCCGAACGCAGTGAGGGATGGCCCGCGGCAAGTACTATCTAGAATGACACGATGTATTGGCGTGCCGCCGGCCTGCCCGGCACATGTTGCTAGATACGTACGAAAGCCTCCATGCGGGTCATTTAGCGGGAGCGGAGAAAAAGTGCACCCGCCCCCGCCCAAGCTGAGCTCTATCAAGGTTATTTTAAGCTAGAACTAGCATACAAACTGCAAGTTACCTTGTTGAGGGCAGGGTTATTTTAGGGATAATAAAATGGAGCTGGAAAGCGGATGGTGTTCCCATCTGCTTTCCAGCTCCATGGATATAGTTTTTTAGTCGACAACATTTTCGCGGATGCGGATTTCGTTGCGCATGATGTATTTTTCATGTTCTGGCTTGATACCGTTGACAAGGTAATCAAAGACTACCTGCATGGCACGTCGTCCTTGCTGGCGTGGGTGCTGATAGATGGCGGCTTGAATGATGTGGTCGCGCATCATCCGGATTGTCGAGGGAATCGTATCGAAGACTATCATCACGATATCGCGACGGTTTTGGGTGATTACTGCACGGGCGGCACCGTAAGCACCGGATGAGATGATGAAGAGCGCATTGGTTTCAGGATGTTCGGCTAAAAGCTGCCGGGTTTCCTCGTAGGAAATCATATCATCATCATCATTCTCGCGAACGCCCATAAGCTCGAATCCCTCGGTTTTTTCGAGTACTTCCAGGAAACCTTTGAGGCGCTCACGATGGCCTTGCATGCTTTGCGATCCCATCAACACACCTGCATGGATGCCTGGCGGCGCAATCATCTTGAGCAGGGCACCAGCTGTGCGGCCGCCCTGCAGATAGTCTGTGCCAACATAACAATGGCGGCGGCAGCTATCGACGTCGTTGTTGATGGTCACGACGAATATCCCTTGTTCTACCAGATTGTCCAATTTGTCAATGATACGCTTGTCATTGACAGGATTGATGATAAGTGCGTTGACTTCCTGTGCCAGCTCATCAATGATGCTGCATTGCTCGTTGACATTGAAGCCGCGCATGCTGCGCCAGATTACCTTCATGCCGTAATTTTCGTATTTTAAAGCGGCCTTGCGCATTGGCAGCAGTACGTCATCGAAGAAAGGGACGCCTTCGGAGGCAATGAGTACGCCGACGATGGGGTTTTTCTTACGCGCAGCCAGCGCTTTGCCCGCAGGATTCGGCTGGTATTTGAGCTGCTTGGCGGTATCGAGTATGAGCTGTCTTTTTTCGGGTTTTACGTTGCCGCGATTATTGAGAACACGGTCGACGGTTCCTCGGGAAACGCCACATATTTCGGCGATTTGTTTGATAGTAACCATAAAGGGCACCTCGCTTAATATATAATATACTATAATATACGATTATGAGTACTTAAGGTTATCCATAAATGGATGATAGGAATATAGTTTCGTCGTGAGGGAAGGGGAATCCTGCACGAGCACAGTTATTTTTGGGGCTGGGATGGTGGCCGGATAATTTTTGTGCCGTTTCCCAGGGCAAATGTAAGGGGGCAGGAAGTGGCATTGGTGCAGGCGTTTTGGTGTTCGTGCACATGATAGCAAACAGGAATAAAACATACACAAACAAAAGTAAAGAATAAAAAATATATTGACAACTGCGGAGTGAAAGTGTATTGTAATAGCAAGAGAACAAAATGGTTCTGTAGCTTGGAAGTAAGGAGTGTTACCGTTGCGGGCAGTGTTGGTTCTATTATTATCTGATTTTTTGCAATTAACAGGATTGTTTTTAAACTTTTCTGTGCACGAGAACAGAGGCAGCGGAACTCTTGAAACCGGAAAAGGAATCACTCCCGGAGAATCGAGGTGGACAAGCGGGATGGCTGGTTCCGGGCAGAGCCCACAATAATGTACTGATGGCAGTACGAAAAGCAAAGGAGACGAAAACATGAAAAAGATCATTGCATTACTTTTGGCAGCAGCCATGATGATCGTTGCAGCCGGTTGTGGCGGCGGACAGTCCGCAAGCAGTGGAAGCGGTTCGGGCTCAGGCTCTGGCGGCAAGCAGATAACGATGGGCTTCTCACAGATCGGAGCGGAATCCGAATGGAGAACGGCTAATACGGAATCCATCAAACAGGCAGCTAAAGATGCAGGTATCAACTTGCAGTTCTCGGATGCACAGCAGAAACAGGAGAACCAGATCAAGGCTATCCGTTCCTTCATTGCCCAGGGGGTTGATATCATCGCTTTCGTTCCTATCGTTGAAACCGGTTGGGACACGGTGCTCAAAGAAGCAAAAGATGCGAAGATTCCGGTTATCGTTGTTGACCGTGATGTCAAGCTCAGCGATGATTCCCTCTACGTTGCTAAAATCGGTACGGACTCTGTCAAAGAAGGCAACAACGTCTTCAAATGGATCGATGAGTACATGGCTAAAGAGAAAAAGACCCCGCGTGATGGTGGCAGCCAGTACAATGTCGTAGTCCTTGAGGGTACGGTTGGTTCTTCCGTGGCTATCCGCCGTCAGGAAGGTTTCAAAGATGCAATGGCTAAAGCAGCTGATGCAGGCAAGTACAACATCCTTGCTTCCCAGACTGGTGAGTTCACCCGTCAGAAAGGCCAGGAAGTCATGGAGTCCTTCCTCAAATCCTATGGCCCGAAAATCGATATCCTCTTTGCTCATAACGATGACATGGCTCTCGGCGCCATCCAGGCAATCGAGAAAGCTGGCCTGAAACCGGGCAAAGATATCACGATTATTTCCATCGATGGTGTCAAAGGCATGTTCCAGGCTATGATCGATGGCAAAGCAAACTGCACGGTTGAGTGCAACCCGCTGCAGGGACCGCTGCTCATGGAGACGGCTAAGAAAATCCTCGCTGGTGAGAAAGTCGAAAAACTCGTCTATGTTGATGAAGGCGTATTCCCGGCAGATGTTGCAGCAAAGACGCTCCCAGAGCGCAAATATTAATTGATATCCCTTTCCAATCAATCCAAATACGCAGCTTAGGATAAACAGGCCGCGCCCGTACATCGTATGAGTTCGGACGCGGCTGTTTTTATCCGCAAATGGATCCCAGAGGAACAATTCAGGACTTATTCGTGTGGTTTATAACTGATTCCGAGTGTATTTAGTTTCCTGGTTAGGAGTGAAGATCATGGCACAAGCTCTATTGGAGATGCGGTATATAGATAAGGTATTCCCGGGCGTCAAGGCACTATCAAACGTCAATTTCACGCTCCGCGCCGGGGAAATCCATTCCCTGATGGGAGAGAACGGCGCCGGTAAATCAACACTGGTCAAGGTACTTACAGGCGTGTATCAGCGTGATGGCGGTACCATTGTCATGAATGGCAAGCCGATTTCACCGAAGACGCCGAAGGAAGCCCAGGAATGTGGCATTTCTACGGTGTATCAGGAGGTAAATCTCTGTTCAAACCTTACAGTTGCAGAGAATATCTTCATCGGCCGCGAACCGAAGAAACACGGTTTTATTGACTGGAAAACAATCAACCAGCGATCCGAGGAACTTCTCGCAAAGCTGGATGTTCATATTGATGTGACAAAGACACTCGACAATTATTCGGTTGCATTGCAGCAGATGATTGCAATTGCTCGAGCTGTCGATGTCGATGCGAAAATCTTGATTCTCGATGAACCTACTTCGTCGCTCAATGAGGAGGAGACGGCGCATTTATTCAAGATCATGCGCCAGCTGCAGAAACAGGGGATGGGAATCGTATTCATTTCCCATTTTCTTGATCAGATTTATGAGATTTGCGACCACATTACAGTATTGCGCAATGGCGAGCTGGTGGGATCGTATGAGGTAGCGAAGCTGCCGCGCTTGGAACTCATCGCCAAGATGGTCGGCAAGGAACTCAGTGATGTCAAGGATATGGATAAATTTGCTGAGAAGAGCACGCCGTCTGAGGAGGTATTCCTTGAGGCCAAAGGGATTGGTGCTGTCGGCAAACTGCGTGAGGTGGATGTGACCATCCACAAGGGCGAAGTCATCGGGTTTGCAGGGCTTTTGGGCTCGGGGCGTACCGAGACAGCGGATCTCTTGTTTGGTATCGAACAGATCAGCAAGGGAGCCATCAGCATAAATGGCAAGAAGATCAATCTCAAGAGCCCGATGGATGCGATGGAGCAGAAAATCGGATTCTGTCCCGAGGATCGCAAGCTTTCAGGCATCATTGGCGATTTGTCGGTACGTGAGAATATCATCCTCGCGATGCAGGCGAAGGATGGCATCATGCATCATATCCCCTATGAAGAGCAGTGCAGGATTGCCGATGATTGCATAAAATTGCTCAAAATAAAGGTTTCTGACCGTGAGCAGCTCGTCAAGAACCTGTCGGGCGGCAATCAGCAAAAAGTCATCATTGCCCGCTGGCTTGCGACGCAGCCGAGTCTGCTTATCCTCGATGAGCCGACGCGTGGCATCGACGTCGGTACGAAGACGGAAATCCAGAAGATGGCGATTGCCTTGGCGAAACAGCGTGGCATGTCGGTCGTGTTCATCTCATCAGAAATGGATGAGATGGTCCGTACCTGCACGAAACTCATCGTTATGCGTGACCGCCGTAAGGTGGCAGAACTCACGGGCGATGACATCAGTTCGGATGGTGTCATGAAAGCAATTGCGGGAGGTGCAGCCTGATGGATATGCTGAAAAGGTTTTCAGGAAGTTCGCTTTTCCTGCCGGTAGTAGCCCTTTTGGTACTGCTGGTATTCAACACGATTTTCGTCGATGGGTTCTTGTCGATACAGCTGACCGAGGATGGCAGGCTGTATGGTCGTCTCATCGATATCCTTAACCGTTCCTGTTCGTTGATTATCCTGGCGCTGGGCATGACTTTCGTCATTGCGACGAGCGGTATCGATATTTCCGTCGGTGCTGTGGTAGCCATCTCGGCTGCTGTGGTCTGCACGATGATTGGCGGCCGTGGCGATGGTGTAGCTCAGATGCCGATGGGAATGGCAATGCTTGCTGCTGTTGGTGTTGGTGTCCTCTGCGGCATGTGGAATGGCCTTTTGGTCGCTAAGTTCAAGATCCAGGCCGTTGTCGCTACGCTGATTCTCATGACGGCTGGCCGTGGTGTGGCACAGCTCATGACGGAAGGCCAGATTATCACGGTCTACTATAAACCATTTGAGTATATTGCTGGCTTTTTGCCGGGCATGCCGCTGCCGACAAACATTTTCATTGCCCTCGCAATGGTTTTGCTGGTAGCAGTGCTGATGAAGAAGACGAGTATCGGGCTCTTTGTCCAGTCGGTCGGCATCAATCCGACGGCGGCCAGATATGCAGGCATCAACGTTACATTGGTCATCTTCCTTGTCTATGCGTTTTCGGGGCTTTGCGCGGGCGTCTCGGGGCTTATTGAAAGCTCGCTGATCCGTGCGGCCGATGCCAATAACGCTGGCTTAAATATGGAGATGGATGCAATCCTGGCTGTTGCTCTTGGTGGTACGCTGCTTTCGGGTGGCAAATTCTACATCGGTGGTTCGGTCATCGGTGCTATCACAATCCAGACGCTGACAACGACAATGTATGCGCTCGGTGTTTCTGCTGACCAGCTGCCGGTTGTCAAGGCAATCGCGGTCATCATCATCTGCTTGATCCAGTCGAAAAAAGCTCAGGAACTTTTCGATGCATGGAAAGCACGGCGGGCAGCGGGGAAACCGCGCCCAAAAAAGTTGGTTGATGGAAAGGTGGTGGAGCAGCCATGAGAAACAGACTCAATGACATAATAGCATCCAAATATTTCTCATTTTTCGTCACAGTGCTCCTGTTTGCCATTCTTTATGGTGCAGGTATTGCCATGTATAAGGGCTTTATGCGGCCGCAGGTTTTCTTGAATCTCTTCATCGATAATGCGGCGCTGATTATCGTCACGGTAGGTATCACGTTTACGCTGATTATAGCGGGAATCGATTTGTCGGTCGGTGCAGTATTAGCACTGGTCTGCATGGTACTTGCGTGGCTGCTGGCCAATACGGGCCTGCCGCTTGGCCTGTGCGTGCTCATCGTCATGGTTATGGGGACGGTCTTTGGTGCGGCACAGGGCTATATCATCTCAAAGTTTGATTTGCAGCCCTTTATTATCACGCTGGCCGGTATGTTCTTCTGCCGCGGTCTTACGGCAGTTATTTCGCAGGATACGATCCAGATTGAGAATCCGACTTGGGTGGCACTGGCAAGCTATCGCGTCGATGTCGGTGTGGGCTTTATTTCAATTGGTGCTATCGTGGCCTTGCTGACGATTGTTGTTGCGGCCATTGTACTTGGTTTTACGAAATTTGGCCGCACGGTATTTGCTATCGGTGGCAGTGAATCGTCGTCTGCGCTAATGGGCCTGCCGGTATTCCGCACGAAAGTCATGGTTTATGCGATCTCGGGCTTCTGCTCATCGCTTGGTGGTTTGGCCTACAGCCTCATCATGCTGACTGGCTATAACCTGCACGGCTTGGGCATGGAGATGGATGCCATTGCCTCGTCGGTCATTGGCGGCACACTGCTGACTGGCGGTGTTGGCTTCATCCCCGGTGCGCTTGTTGGCGTATTGATTCAAGGCGTCATCCTGACGTTCATCAGTTTCCAGGGAACACTTTCTGCCTGGTGGACAAAGATTGTTGTCGGTGCACTGCTCTGCGTGTTCATCATTATGCAGGCTTTCATCACGGAGCAGAAGAGCAAACTTTCCTCGAAGAGCTCCATGGAGGACGGCGGGCAGCCGCCGGCTAAGCCAGCTCCTAGTACACAAAGCTGATAGCTATATGTGCAAAGCCCCTGATTGCCGTGATGGGCAGTCAGGGGCTTTGAAATGAAAAACGTCCGAGGGGAATCGGACGTTTTTTCAGATGTGATGTTGTGTTGTATTTATGGAAAGGAAGAGTGAAATCTTAGCTGCGGTTTACGTCGAAATCAGCAGCATTGACGTCCATGAGCATGGACGGATCGACATTGGAGTAGATGCCCGGACGGACTTCATAGCTCTTCAGGTAATCAGAAGTAGCTTCCATGAGGTCGTTCGTATAGCTCTCAACGTGTTTTTCCCACATGTTTTTCATCGCAAACCGCTCCTTTACAAAATAAAGTTATACATAAGATTTATTCTTACTTAACCTTTGGATTTGTATATATTATGACATGGCTGGTTTTATTTGTGAAATACCTTGTTTTGATAATATATAGCTTTTGGCTATTAGTATATGCTATACTTTAGGCAAGAGAGTATTTGCGGAATCAGACAGGGAGGGTGCGGTAATGACGATTATCCAGATGCGCTATTTCTATGAGGTTTGCCAGTGGCAGAATATCACCAAAGCAGCAGAGCACTTGCATGTATCCCAGCCAACAATCAGCGTCGCTATGCAGGCTTTGGAGACTGAGACGGGATTGAACCTTTTCCATCGGGAAGGACGTAAAATCATCATTACGCATGATGGCAGCAAATTACTTGGCAAAGTCAAACACATTCTTGACCAGATGGATCAGCTTGAAGAAGAAATCCAGGATATGGCGCATAATCGCAATCATATCCGTATGGCACTGCCACTGCAGCTCGGTACGCAGTTCCTGCCGCTGGTGTTGGGAGATTTTCGTTGGCTGCATCCCGAAATCCGCCTCGATATCATCGAGTCCGGTGGTATCAGCGCGCTGCATATGGTTGAGGATGAGAAACTCGATATTGCATTGACAAATTATGAGAGCGGCTTTAGCAATAAACTCAACTATCAGAAGCTATTTACCTGTGAGTGCTGCTTTGTTACTTATCCGGAACATTCGCTGGCCGACCGTAAGTCGGTTACGTTTGCGGATTTTGCTGAGGAACCGCTGGCCATGCTTGATAGCAATTTTTTTGTTTATCACATGGTACATGATTTGTTTGCCAAAGAGGACCGGAAGGCCAATATCATCCACTATTCGCCCTATCTCCATACAATTAAGACGCTTGTCAAGAGTGGCATCGTATCGACGTTCCTGACACGTCAGGCTATCTTGCCGGACGATCATCTCGTCGTGATACCATTGACAGAGCCGTTTTATATCAATTCGGGTATCGTGACCAAGAAGGGGCGCCAGATATACGAAGATGAGCGCATTCTTATGGAGTATCTGCAAAATATCACCAAGGCATTGAAATAAATGCGCAGTTCAGAGATATTAGAACATAGCTATAGGGAAATCCGTTGACTACACAGGTCGGCGGATTTTTAAATTGTAGTTTGACGGGTTAGTTCTAGCCTTCCCCTTACCGAGGGGAAGGTGGGCGCGAAGCGCTCGGATGAGGTGTATGCGTCCGTATGGAATCCCGATACTACGAAGCGCGGGGTTCACGGGGTAGTGCTTTTTCTGTTTCCGGGCAAAATAGCAATTATTGACTAAGT
>SVBZ01000014.1 GCA_015058575.1 Pseudoselenomonas ruminantium | reverse complement strand
GCCCGGCACATGCACCTAGATACGTACAAAAGCGTCCGCGCGGGTCATTTAGCGGGAGCGGAGAAAAAGTGCACCCGCCCCCGCCCAAGCTGAGCTCTTCCAAGTTTATTTTAAGTACGTACTAATCGGCAAACTGCAATTTTATAGCAGCTGCCGCATTTTTTGCAGGCTTCGCCGATGGAGTTTGCTGATGGCTTGGTGGGTGACGTGGAGGCGGGCGGCGATGGTGGTTTGGGGCAGGCCGTAGAGGTAGATGAGGCGAAGGACTGCTTTTTCTTTGGCAGTCAGGCAGTGAATGGCTTGCCGCAGCTGCTGGCGGCGGCAAAGATTGGCCTCGGGGATGGGGGCGCTATCCGGGAGCAAGTCCCATAAGGAGCCGTCTGCGGTGCAATCCTGATCGGGGTGCGAGGTACGTTTTAGATAGCGGCGCAGGCGGCAGAAGGCGGTGTAGAGCGCCATCTTTACGCGGCGCTGCAGGAAGGCGGCGAAGTGGACGCCGCGCGTGGCGTCGTAGGCGGCGATGGCTTCGGCGAAGGCCAGGCTGGCGATGCCATAGGCTTCGTCGCGCAGGCCGGCTGCAGCAAGATAGCGCTGATGGGATTCCTTGGCCAGCAGGCCCTGGTAATAGTTGTAAAGCATGCGGCTTGCCGCAGCATCGTGTTGGGCAGCGCGGGCAATCAGCGCATCTTCGGCGGCTTTATCCAGATGGTTGCAGGGATTCATCATCCATCACTCCTTTCATGCCCCATTGTAGCGGGCTGCTAACTGTCAATCGAATGATGATTTGCCGGTAAAAGGGGGGAAAAATGTTGTTTTTTGACGGTTCGTGCTATAATATGGCATGGATAAGGGGGCATTTTGTATGCGATTGGAAGAAATCATCAACCGTCATAGGAATGAGCTGAATGACACGGATATGGCCATCTGGAAGTATATCCTTCAGCATCGGGAAAAGACACGTCATATCTCGATTCACGAGTTGGCCCGCGCCTGTGCCGTATCGAGCACGACGATTGTCCGCTTTGCGCAGAAGCTTGGCTTTGATGGATTTGGTGAGCTCAAGGCCGTCATGAAGATGGAGGAACCAGCCAAGGTCTTTTATCGCGAGGATGTCCTCACGGATTTGCAGGCGTTCTACTCGCAGACGGCGGCGAAAGTATTCAAGCGCAATTTCGACAGCGCGAGCCGCCTGATGCACGAAGCGAATCGCGTCTTTGCGTTTGCCTCCGGCTATGTGCAGAACAATGTCGTACAGGAATTGAAGCGCCTGTTCTTTTACGATAATGTGCTGATCTATGAAATCAATGGCCATGAAGAATTCCGCTCCATTGCGCGGACGTTGACGAAGGATGATCTTTTTGTCTTTGTATCGCTGTCGGGGGAGACGCCGCAGGTCGTGGAGTTTGCACGGCAGCTGCAGCTTTTGGATGTGCCGTTCATCTCCATCACGAAGCTGCATGATAATACGCTGGCGAGCCTGTCGACCGTCAATCTCTACGTGTCGCCGGCACGCTTCCAGCTCTATAACCATGACGACGAGCATACGGCCTTTCAGTCGATGATGCCGTATTTCATGCTCGTGGAGGTTTGGTATGTCAAATACCGCATGTATATCAATCGCCAGACTGGCCAGTAAGTGTACCAAAGTACGCCGGATGTACCATGGTACGCCTTGACGACAAAGTGCCGAAAGCCCGCGAACCTATTGCGTTCGCGGGCTTTTTTGCGTATGCTTTAAGTACAAGATATCTTACAGAGAACAGCGGCAGGATGCCAACGGGATCTGAATGGGAACCGCATTTATTGGTGTATGTATCGATGTGACAAGACGTTCGTAGGAGAACTGGAGGGAATGAAAAATGACACTAAGCAAAGATCGTGTCATGCAGGGAATGCAGCGGTTTGGCGGTGCGATGTACACGCCGGTCGTATTGTTTGCATTCTTTGGTCTCACGGTAGCATTGGCCATCATTTGCAAGAATGAAGGCATTCTCGGTGCTCTGGCAGCGAAGGGTACGCTGTGGTATGATTTCTGGTTTGTCGTGGAACAGGGAGCCTGGACAGTATTTTCGCAGATGCCAATCCTGTTCGCCATCGCAGTGCCAATTGGTTTTGCCAAGAAGGAACCGGCACGGTGCGCGATGGAAGCCTTTGTCATCTACATGGTATTCAACTACTTCATCTCGGGCTTTTTGACGCTTCACGGTGCGTTCTTCGGTGTTGACTACAGCCAGAACGCCGGTGCAGGCACGGGCCTGGCGATGATTGCCAACATCAAGACCCTCGATATGGGCATGCTCGGCGCTATCTTCATCGCCTGCGTGACGGCCTGGCTGCACAACCGCTTCTACGATACGGATATTCCTGAGTGGCTCGGCATCTTCAAGGGCCCGGCCTTTGTCGTAGCGGTCGGCTTTGCCGTCATGATTCCGCTGGCTTTCCTGTTCTGCCTGATTTGGCCGGCTATCCAGCATGGCATCATGAATTTCCAGGGCTTCCTCAAGACCAGCGGTCTGCTGGGAGTCTGGGCCTATACGTTCTCGGAGCGCATCCTGTTGCCGGCAGGCCTGCATCACTTCATCTATCTGCCGTTCATCTTTGGCCCGGCCGTCTGTGATGGCGGTATCCAGGCTTACTGGCTCCAGCATATCAACGACTTTGCGACGAGTGCGCAGAGCCTCAAGGAAATGTTCCCAGAGGGCGGTTTTGCCCTGCATGGCAGCTCGAAGGTCTTCGGCCTGCCGGGCGCAGCGCTGGCTATCTACATGTGCGCGAAACCGGAGAAGAAAAAGAAGACGGCAGCTCTGCTGATTCCGGCTACGCTCACGGCTGTGATCTGTGGCATCACTGAGCCGCTCGAGTTCACGTTCCTGTTCGTAGCGCCGCTTCTGTATCTCGTTCACTCCATTTTGGCCGCAACGTTGTCGGCTACGCTTTATTTCTTCGGCCTGGCTGGTAACTTCGGCGGCGGCCTTATCGACTGCTTCGTGCAGAACTGGATTCCGCTGTTCGCTTATCATTCCGGCACGTATATCATGCAGATTCTCATCGGTCTCTGCTTTACGGCCATCTATTTCTTCACGTTCCGTTTCATGATCCTGAAATTCGACTATGCGACGCCGGGCCGTACGGCTGATGATGTCGAGGATAAGCTGTTCTCGAAGGATGAGTACAAGGCCAAGAAAGAAATGGAAGACATGGGCCTCGCGGGCAATGCGCTGGCCATCAAAGCGAAAGTATTCCTGGACTGCCTGGGCGGCCCGGAGAACATCAAAGAGGTCACGAACTGTGCAACGCGCCTGCGTGTCACGGTTGGCGATCCCGATAAAGTAAAAACGGTATCGAAATTCACGAAGGCGGGTGCCTATGGCCTCGTCAAGAACGGCCATGCTGTTCAGGTAATCGTCGGCCTTTCCGTACCGCAGGTACGTGGCTACTTCGATGCGCTGCTGAAGGGTGAATCCATTGCACCGGGCGAAGGTGAGGACACTGCCGCTAAACAGCCGGCTGCTGTGGATCTTTCCATGAAGCTTGATGCCTGCATCTCGGGCCGGCTCATCGATATGACCGAAGTCCAGGATGACATGTTCTCGCAGAAGATGATGGGCGATGGCGTAGCCATCGAGCCGACGGGCGACACGGTCGTAGCACCAGCAGATGCTGAGGTCACGATGGTCATGGAAGAGAGCCTGCATGCTATCGGCCTGCGCTTTGCCAATGGCGCGGAGCTTTTGATCCATATCGGCATCGATACGGTCAAGCTCAATGGCCGTGGCTTCCAGCTGCTGACGACGCAGGGGGCGCATGTCAAGCAGGGCGAGCCGCTTATCCGTTTCGACCCGCAGGTCATCCGCGATGCCGGCTATCAGACGACGGTCATCATGGCGGTGACGAACTCGGCGGATTATCCGCAGATGAAGAAGAAGCCGGACCAGACGGTTGCGGCAAGTGAAACCCCGGTCCTGACATTCTGACCGGAAACGACCCATAAAGGAAAGATTTATCATGAAAGATTTGCAATGGTGGCAGAAGACCGTCGTCTACCAGGTCTATCCCAAAAGCTTTCTCGATACGACTGGCAGCGGCCAGGGCGATATCCCTGGCATCACGCGGAAACTCGACTACCTGAAGACACTCGGCGTCGGTGCTGTATGGCTCACGCCGGTCTATTCCTCGCCGATGGTGGACAACGGCTATGACATCGCCGATTATACGGCCATCGACCCGTCGTATGGCACGATGGCGGATATGGAGGAGCTTATCGCTGCGGCGAAGAAGCGCGATATCCGCATTGTCATGGATTTGGTCTATAACCACACGTCGGATAAGCATGCGTGGTTTATCGAGTCGAAGTCCAGCCGTGACAACAGCAAGGCCGACTGGTATATTTGGCGCGATGCCAAGCCGGATGGCTCGGCACCGACCAACTGGCGCTCCATTTTTGGCGGCAGTGCCTGGACCTGGTGTGAGGAGCGGCAGCAGTACTACCTGCATACCTTTGCCGCGGCCCAGCCGGATCTCAACTGGGAAAATCCTGCGGTACGGAAGGCCCTCTATGCGGCGGCCAACTTCTGGCTCGATAAGGGCGTAGGCGGCTTCCGTATCGATGCCATCGTCTACATCAAGAAGCCGGCAGTTTTCGCCGACGGCGAGCCGGACAGCAGTGACGGCATGGTCAATGTGCATTCGATGATTGCCAATACGCCGGGAATCCTCGATTTCCTGCAGGAATTCCGCCGTGAGGTGTTTGACGGGCACGATATCTTCACCGTCGCTGAGGCCAATGGTGTTGGTCCGGATGAGCTCAAGGACTGGGTCGGGGAGCAAGGGGCATTTGATATGCTCTTCGAGTTCAGTCATGTGAATCTGGAATTTCCGGATGGCGAAATCTGGAGCCGCGGCACAGGCTGGAAGCCGGAACTCATCGGCAGGCTAAAGCAAAGCCTTACGGCCAGCCAGCTGGCAACGGCAGAAAACGGCTGGTATCCGATTTTCTTCGAGAATCACGACCAGTTCCGCTGTGTGCGCCATTTCTTCCCCGATGATGCCAATCCGCAGGTCACGGCAAAGGCCATCGCGACGGTGCTGTTCACGCTGCGCGGTACGCCGTTTGTCTATGAGGGGCAGGAGCTCGGCATGGACAATGTGGCCTGGGGCTCGATTGCGGATTATGATGATATCTCTTCCCATGGGCAGTATGAACTGGCACTGGCCGAGGGCCGCAGCGAAAGCGATGCGCTGCGCCTGGTTCACCGGTACAGCCGTGATAATGCCCGTACGCCGATGCAGTGGACGCGTGGCCGTCAGGCCGGGTTCACGGAGGGACAGCCCTGGCTGCCTGTCCATGAGGACTATGCGCATTGCTGCGTCGAAAGCGAGGCCGAAGACGAAGATTCGGTACTGTCCTTCTACCGCCGGCTCAGCCGCTTGCGCCGCGAGGGCGCTGCGGCGCAGGTATTGCAGCAGGGCAGCTACGAGGAAGTCCTGACGGAGCGGGAGGATATCTATGCCTTCCGCCGCCGCTGGGGCGGGCAGGAAGTGCTTACCGTGGTGAACTTTACGGGCAGAAAGACCGATTATACAGTGGATCTGCCAGCGGAGGCACAGGCTATTATAGAATCACAGCCGGACAGCAAGGCAGGCAAGCTGCGTCCGTATGAGGCAGTCTGCTATCTGGGCCGGACGGCACGAAAGGAGGGGCAGGGCCAATGAAGATTGCTGCCAGCGATTACGACGGAACCTTGTTCCGCAATGAAGAGATTTCGCGCGCGGACGCCGAGGGCGTTCGCCGCTGGCGGGCGGCCGGCAACAAGTTTGGTGTAGTCACGGGGCGTGACTACGGCATGCTGGCGCCGCAGCTTAAATACTACGGCATCGAGTCGGACTATGCAGTCTGCAACAATGGCGGCCTCATCTGCCGTGCCGATGGCACGCCGCTCTGGCAGGGGGATATCCCGCTGCCGGTGCTGGCGGAGATGGTAAAGGACCCCGGCGTCTGCCGTTCGTTCCATTTCGCCTTTTCGGCTGCTGATACGACCTATCTATATCATGAAAGCGAAGGCTCCTGGATTTCGCGGGAAGCGAAGCAGTGGGATTTTGCCATCGTGGAAATCACGGAGGACGATATCCTGAGCCTGCCGCAGATTCATCAGTTCTCGCTTGGTTACCCTGAGGCCGGCGAGGCGCTGGAGGTCAGCAAGAAGCTCAATGCGCGCTTTGGTGATGTGGTGCATGCCTATCCCAACCGCTGCAGCGTCGATGTCACTCCGAAGGGCATCAGCAAGGAGCAGGGTATCCGCAAGCTCATCGATTTGATGGGCTGGCGGGACCCGGAGGTATTCTCCATTGGCGATGAAATCAACGATCTGCCTATGATCGAGGCCTTCAATGGCTTCACGGTCGATACGGCGCGGGCGGCTATCCAGGCTAAGGCGCGCAAGGTTTACCAGGGCGTCGGCAGGATGCTTGAGGCCAATCTCTAATTAAGTTTTCCCCTGAGGAGGGAGCTTCCCCGGCTCCCTATACCCTTATATTCCTACATATGAACATATGAAGAGGCTTTTTTGAAAAGCCTCTTCCCCTAAATGAATAATTGTGTGAAAATTCGAGAACCGCAGAATATACTGCGTAATGATGCGAAAGGAAGTTTTTGGACGATGAAAATCAACAAGAATACCGCAGCAATCCTCGCCGGCATGATGATGAGCACTGGTTTTGGCGGCACGGCACTAGCCGCTACGGCTGACAGTTTCACGGATGTGCCGAAAGATCATTGGGCCTATGAAGCCTTGGACTATCTGGCCAAAGATGGCATCATCGAGGGCATGGGCGATAATACCTTCCAAGGCGGACGGACGATGACGCGCTATGAGATGGCGGCGATTGTGGCCAAGGCCATGCAGAAATCCGGTGGATCGGTTGCTGACAAGGCTGTTCTTGAAAAACTTGAGGCCGAGTACGGCGGCGAGCTGGCGACGCTCCGCAAGCAGGTCGAGAAAAACACGGCCCAGATCGAGAAAAACAAGCAGGCCATTGAGCGCGTCAACCTGCACGGCTTTGTGCGGACGCAGTATGATTACGATAAGGATACGACGAATGAAAAAATAGATCATGCCAATAACCGGTTTTATTTGAATCTCTATGGCGACTTCAAGGTCAATGACAATTGGACGGCGAAGTTCCAGAGCGAGACAAATCGCCGCTACAACGATGGACATCGCCGGGGCGAGACTGGTTTTAGCAATTATAGCGAGAAAACATGGTCGGGGCATGATGGCAACATCCAGCGCATTTGGGCGGATGGCTGGTTCCCGAAATCGCAGCTGTGGGTCAGCGTCGGCAGGACGTGGCGCGGATTGGGCGGCCAGAATATCCTGTTCGGCAATGAGTCCGATGGCATTCAGTTCGGCCTGCCGATTCCGGGGACAAAGCTGACGGCCAGCGGTTTCTGGATGGCTTCGACCTGGAGCGGGAACAAAGAAAGCTTGTATGGCGTCGGAACTTGGGGCCCTGTTGGCCATTGCGCAGGCATCAATCTTGCTTTTGCTAAGAGCAACAAGAGCAAGGGCGATGTCTATAGCAGCGGGCAGATCAGTGGGTATAAGATCCATACGGATGCAGGAACGGGCATATCGACCATTGATCCGGTATATGCAGAGAACGATCAGCATGTGGAACGCAGCTATGGTTATGTCCTCAGTGGCTATGTCGACGCCGCTAAGGATCTCCGCTTCCTGGCAGATTATGTAAAGACGAATGCAGATTTCCAGAACAACAGCCTGGGACTGCGGCTTAATTACCGCAATGCCGATTTGAATAAGCCAGGCAGCTATCAGATTTATGGCCGTTACATCAAATATGGCGCGAATGGCCAGCTCGCTGGAGATGACGAATGGGGTTCGACGCCGTCGGCAACGAAGGGCTGGATTCTTGGCGTCAAATATATCCCTGCGAAAAATATTGAGTGGGAGACGCTGTATTCGCGGCAGAAACGTGGCTATGACCAGGCCTGGGCCTATAACAGGACGTTATTCCGCACGCAGGTAGACTACCATTTCTAAGCCGCTGGATAAAAGAGCAGGCTCTTTCCGTTCCCTGCAGGGCGGGGAGAGCTTTTATGGAGGGATTCGATGAATCGCAAACATTTTTTGCGGCAGGCCATAGGCATGTCTTTGACGCTTAGCTTGTTGGCCTCGCCCTGTGTTATGCCGCCGGAGCTGCTGCCGGCCAGCGGCTTGGCGGTGGCACAGGCTGCTGAGACACAGCAGCCTGCCAGCCAGCGGGCCGTTGTGCTGGTCGGTGATTTGCAAACGGTGGCCGGTGCCGCTGCAAAATGGGCACCGGCGGATATGGCTACGAAGATGACGCCGCTTGGCCACGATTTTTACGCGCTGACCATTAAAGATATGCCGGCAGGCACCTATAACTACAAAGTCGCAATCAATGGCAGCTGGGCCGAAAACTATGGGCTCAATGGCATTGCCGATGGCGCCAATGTCTCCTTGACGCTGGAAAAGCCGGCGACAGTTACGTTCTATTATAATGATAGGACACATCGTATTGCTGACAGTCAGAACTATAAAATGCTGGCCGATAGCGAGCTGCCCGTGCTGTCGGGGATTGCAGGCCTAAGTGATGGCACGATGCATGATCTGATGCTGTCGGGGCTTTATCAGATGGAGGCCAAGGCCGCAGCGGGCGATTATACGGTAAAGGTTACGCAGGCAGGCAAGGAGCCGGTCACGCAGACCGTCCATCTAGAAAGGCCGGCACAGGTCACGTTCTACTACGATGCGGGCAAGAAACGCATCATTGCCGACGATGGCAGCATCCGTGCGGATAAAGTCGTGCATGACAGCTGGAATAAGGCGGAGCGCGGCCCTTGGGGGGCCGTGGAAGAAGGGACGCCCGTGACACTGAAACTGCGCACCGGGGCTGGCGATGTGAAGGCAGCGAAAATCATGGTCACCAAGGCCGCCTTGACGGCCAAGGGCGGCGATGAGTACAATCCGGATTACGAGGCGGGGGTTACGGCCTATTATGCCATGCAGAAAATCGGCACCAAGGATGGACAGGATATCTGGCAGGGCAGCTTTACGCCGCAGAGCTATGGCATCTATGGCTATAAATTCGTGCTCAATGATACGAAGGAGTATGGCGATGATACCAAGACGGGCGGCACGGGTGAGCTGAAGCTCACAGGGACGAAATACTTTCAGGTAACAGCCTACAAGAAAGGCTTTACAACACCAGCCTGGGCAAAAGAGGCTGTCTGCTACCAGATTTTCCCCGACCGCTTCTTTGATGGCGACCCGTCTCTCGACAACGCGCGCACGACGGCCCGCGGCAGCCAGCCGGTGCAGCATCGCGCCTGGAGTGACCTGCCGGCTAACGCTGCAGCCGGGGCGGCCGATGGCGATGCCTGGGACTGCAACGATTTTTTTGGCGGCGATATCGCCGGTATCACGAAAAAGCTCGATTATCTAAAAGACTTAGGCATTACGGCCATCTATCTGAATCCGGTTTATGCTGCTTCGTCGAACCATCGCTACGATGCGCGTGACTACAATGCCATCGATCCGCTGCTCGGCGATTTCACGGCCTTAAAGACGCTGACGGCTGAGATGAAGAAGCGTGGCATGCACCTTATCATGGATGGTGTCTACAATCATGTCGGTGATGATTCGGTCTACTTTGACCGCTATGGCAAATATCCGACCGTCGGCGCTTATGAATATTGGAGCCGCATCTATGACTTGCAGAACAAGCAGGGGCTGTCGCTGACGGCGGCTAAGGCTGAAGCCAAAAAGCAGCTGGAGGCTGAGGGACAGGTATTTTCTCCTTATCACTGGGAGGATTGGTTCGATATCCGCAATGTCAAAGGCCGTGACGAGATGGGTGAGAAGTATGATTACCATTGCTGGCAGGGATTCTCGAGCCTCGCGCCATTCCGCGACAAGGACTATCCGGGCTATGATGCGCAAACGCCCGCACACACGGACTTGGGTGACTATCTGCTCTATGGCCGTGCGGGTGACAAAGGCGTCATGATCAAGTGGTTCGACTACGGCTTGTCGGGCTGGCGCCTCGATGTGGCCAAGGAAGTACCGCCGGGCTTCTGGGCCAAGACGCGTGATGCGGTCAAAGCGGTAAAGACGCAGACTGGCGATACGCCGCTGCTCTTAGGCGAAATCTGGCAGGATGGATCCCAGTTCTTTATGGGCGATACGATGGATTCGGTCATGAACTATAAGCTGTCCGATGCCATCGGCCAGTTCGTGATGGGCGGCAAGGCGCAGGACGCCGATGACGTGCTCATGCAGCTGCGGCAGAACTATCCGCAAGAGGCTCTTTACAACTTGATGAATATCGTCGATTCGCACGATACGGCACGGGCTATCTATCTTTATGGAAATGGCAAAGACAGTGTGCTTCAGCCGACGCGGCGCGACTTTGACTATGCGCTGGGCAAGGCACGGCTCAAGATGGCAGCGGCCTTTGAACTTGGCTATCCGGGCATGCCGACCATTTACTACGGCGATGAAGCCGGAAGTTTCGGCTCCAAAGACCCCGATTGCCGCCGTACATTCCCATGGGGCAAAGAGGATAAGGACCTGCAGGCATTCTATAAGAAAGCTATCGCAGCCCGCAATAACCATAAGAACGTCTTTGCTCTTGGCGACCTTGCGACCATTGCCGCCAAGGATAATATCTATGCGTACCAGCGCACAGCCGTCGATGGTTCGGGCAAGGCCGGGGTCGTGGCGCTCAATAATGGCAAGGCACAGCAGGTGACGCTCAAAGTAACGGCTAAAGATGGCACGGTGTTTAAAGACCAGCTGTCAGGGCGCAAGGCCATTGTCCAAAATGGGGAGATTTCCTTTAAACTCGGAGAGAATCAGGCCGTTATGATGGTTAGTTAAATAAAGCAAAGCGCTTCTTTGCTGAAGGAAGTCTGCGAGAAAAATCGCAGACTTCTATTTTTTTCGGTGGGCTTATGATACAATAAAAGTTAGTATGTAAGAAAGGTGGAGGGTAAGCATGAAAATTACCATCGGCAGTGATCACGGCGCTGTCCAGCTCAAAGAAGAAGTCAAGATGGTCCTCAAGGAATACGGCGACATTGAGGTAACAGATGTCGGTACCTTCGGCACGGAGTCGGTCGACTATCCCGATATCGCCGAGAAGATTTGCGCGGATGTTGTCTCGGGAAAATCCGACCGCGGCATTGCGCTTTGCGGTACGGGCATCGGTATCAGCATTGCCTGCAACAAGGTCAAGGGAATCCGCTGCGCACTTTGCAGCGATGTATACTCGGCTAAGATGTCGCGCCAGCACAACAATGCCAATGTGCTCGCGATGGGCGGCCGCGTCACGGGCTTTGGTCCGGCTGGCGAGATCGTCCGCGCCTGGGTCGAGACGGAGTTCGAGGGTGGCCGTCATGAGCGCCGCGTGAACAAGATCATGGCCCTGGAGCAGAACTGACTGCTGTCTATTACCAATAAAATATAAGCAAGTGTCCGCATTCATCTGTCTTTTTTAGGAGGTTCTCCCTATGAGTCTTATGGAAACACTGAAGAAATCCGATCCGGAAATCGCCGCTCAGCTCGATAATGAGCTGAGGCGCCAGCGCACGAAACTCGAGCTTATCGCTTCGGAAAATATCGTGAGCAAGGCGGTGCTTGAGGCCCAGGGCAGCGTGCTGACCAACAAGTACGCCGAAGGCTACCCGGGCAAGCGCTACTATGGCGGCTGCGAATTCGTGGATGAGGTGGAGACACTGGCCATCGAGCGGGCCAAGAAGCTCTTTGGTGCGGCGTATGCCAACGTGCAGCCGCACTCGGGCGCACAGGCCAATATGGCGGTGTTCTTTGCCCTCTTGCAGCCGGGCGATACGGTCATGGGCATGAACCTCACGGATGGCGGACATCTGACGCATGGCAGCCCGGTCAACATGTCGGGCAAATACTTCAACATCGTGCCGTACGGTGTTACGAAGGAGACAGAGACTATCGACTACGATGCACTGGAGAAGAAGGCTGAGGAGTGCCGGCCGAAGCTCATCGTTGCCGGTGCATCGGCCTATGCGCGTGTCATCGACTTCCCGCGCCTGTCTGAGATCGCGAAGAAAGTCGGCGCCTATCTGATGGTCGATATCGCGCATATCGCCGGCCTGGTCGCTGCCGGGGAGCATCCGAGCCCGATCCCGTATGCCGATGTCGTCACGACGACGACCCATAAGACGCTGCGCGGCCCGCGTGGCGGCATGATCCTTTGCCGTGATGCGGAGTTCGGCAAGCAGTTCAACAAGGCCGTATTCCCCGGCATCCAGGGCGGCCCGCTTATGCACGTCATCGCTGCCAAGGCCGTCGCGCTGGGCGAGGCTCTGCGTCCGGAGTTCAAGGAGTACGCCAAGCAGCTCAAGAAGAATGCCAAGGCACTTGCTGATACGCTGTCTGCTGACGGTTTCCGCATCGTCTCGGGCGGCACGGACAACCATCTGATGCTGGTCGATTTGACGAGCAAGGGCATCACGGGTAAGGAAGCCCAGTTCGTGCTCGATGAAGTCAATATCACGGCCAACCGCAACACGATTCCGTTCGAGCCGTTGTCGCCGTTTGTCACGAGCGGTATCCGTCTCGGCTCTCCGGCACTTACGACGCGCGGATTCAAGGAAGAGGATATGGTAGAAGTAGGGAATATCATAGCCATGGTCCTTAGCGATCCGCAGAACGAAGACGTCAAGGCAGCAGCCCGCAAGCGCGTAGCTGCTCTTTGCGAAAAATATCCGCTTTATGAATAAGAGAAACTGAAGGAGAAGAAAGAAAATGTCTGAAGATATGAAAGTAACCGTAATCGATCACCCGCTGATCCAGCATAAGCTCACCTTGATGCGCCAGAAGGATACGGGCACGAAGGATTTCCGCGAGCTTTTAGAGGAGATCGCGATGCTCATGGCCTATGAGATTACGCGTGATTTCCCGCTCAAGGAGATCGAGATTGAGACGCCGGTCACGAAATGCAAGGCCAAGGTGCTGGCTGGCAAGAAAGTCGGTGTCGTACCTATCCTGCGCGCTGGCCTCGGCATGCTCAACGGCGTTGTCAACATGATTCCGGCTGCCCGCGTCGGCCATGTTGGCATGTACCGTGACCCGAAGACGCTCAAGCCGGTCGAGTACTACTGCAAGCTGCCGAATGATGTAGCTGAGCGCACGCTGATCGTTGTCGATCCGATGCTCGCAACGGGCGGCAGTGCGGCTGCAGCGCTCTCGCTGCTCAAGGAGAAAGGCGCAAAATCCATGATCCTCATGTGCCTTGTCGCAGCTCCGGAAGGCATCAAGGTCATCAACGAAGAGCATCCGGATGTACCGCTTTACGTAGCTGCTATCGACGAGAAGCTCAACGAGAAGGGCTACATCGTCCCGGGCCTCGGCGACGCCGGCGACCGTATCTTCGGCACGCTGTAATATACAAGCCTTACCTGCAAGGGAACCCATGAAAAGGGTAAACGAGGTGTAGGATATGAAGGCATATCGTGAAGACTTAAAAGCAAAGGCTCAATCTCTGCGCAAAAATATGACAAGGGAAGAGCGTCATCTTTGGTATGATTTCTTGCGGGCGTATCCGCTTCAATTTCGCCGGCAGAAACCAATAGGTGATTATATTTTGGATTTTTATTGTTCGCGTGCCGGATTAGCGGTAGAATTAGATGGCGGCCAGCATTATGAAAGCGAGGCAATGGCTTACGATGCGGCAAGGTCGCAGTATCTCCAGACGGTTGGGATTCGCGTGTTGCGGTTCTCGAATCGGGAGATATGGGAGAATTTTACCGGTGTTTGTTCAGCGATAAAAGCTGCGGCAGAGGCCGGGCAGGAAAAATGAAGTGTCAGGCAAAGTTCGGGAGCAAGCCTTCCCCTTAGGGGAAGGTGGCCCCGAAGGGGTCGGATGAGGTGGTGCTGCATGCGGTACACCTCATCCGCCTCACTTTGTTCGGCACCTTCCCCTTAGGGGAAGGCTTATTTAGTAGATTAAAGGAGTAAGTATTTTGAGTAATTTAGAAGTAGGTATTGTCGGCCTGCCAAATGTCGGCAAGAGCACTTTGTTCAATGCAATCACGAAGGCTGGTGCTGAGGCAGCTAACTTCCCGTTCTGCACGATTGAGCCGAATGTCGGCGTCGTCGCAGTGCCGGATGAGCGCCTCAAGGTGCTGCATGAGATGTATGATTCCAAGAAGACGACGCCGGCTTCGGTGCGCTTCGTGGATATTGCGGGGCTTGTCAAGGGGGCTTCGAAAGGCGAGGGCCTGGGCAACAAGTTCCTCGAGCATATCCGTCAGGTCGATGCAGTCGCGCATGTCGTACGCTGCTTCGATGACCAGAACATCACGCATGTCGAGGGCGGCATCGATCCGCTGCGCGATATCGACATCATCCAGACCGAGCTTTGCCTCGCGGATCTCGAGGTCGTCGAGAAGCGCATCATGAAGGTGGCCAAGCTCGCGAAATCCGGTGCCAAAGAAGCCCGCGTGGAGGATGAAATCCTGCGCCGGATCAAGGAGGCTCTGGATGAAGCCAAACCGGCCCGCCAGGTTGACTTGAGTGCAGACGATTTGGAGGTCATCAAGGATATGAACCTCATCACGCTGAAGCCGACGCTCTACGTCACGAACGTAGCCGAGGATGAAGTCGCTACGGCCTTTGACGAGAATGCCTATGTGCAGAAGGTCAAGGAATTTGCCGCGCAGGAAGGGGCAGAGGTCGTTGCCATCTCGGCCAAAGTCGAGTCGGAAATCGCTGAGCTCGACGAGGAAGAAGCCAAGGCGTTCCTCGAGGATCTCGGCGAGACCGAAAGCGGTCTTGACCGCCTGATCAAGGCAGCCTTTGACCTTCTGGGCCTGCAGACGTTCCTGACGGCTGGCCCGGACGAGTGCCGTGCCTGGACAATTGTCAAAGGGACGACAGCACCGAAGGCTGCGGGCAAGATCCATACGGACTTCGAGCGTGGCTTTATCCGTGCCGAAATCGTCAACTATGATGATCTTGTCGCCAATGGCAGTGTCGCAGCTGCACGCGAAAAAGGACAGGTCCGCGTCGAAGGCAAGGATTATGTCATGCAGGATGGCGATGTCGTAAACTTCCGCTTTAACGTATAAGTACAATAGCTATAGCAAAAAGCCGTCCATTTGGTCTTGGACGGCTTTTCTCCCTCTACGGCTGACTTTTGCCCGAGGTATTTGCTGATGGCTGTGCTATTTCATCAGCACGGTGAACAGATAGTTGGCTACCATTCCTGCAAGTAAAGAAAGCAAGAAGTCACGCAACAAAGGTAAATATCGCATGAACTACCCTCCCTTCCGCTGAGAGGTGCACAGCAAAATGATTATAGCATTTTTTGTAGTTGTGTGCTACAATATGGGTAAGGTAAATGTCGTATGAACAACGACAAGCGTTGCCGGTTGACTGCCTGCGACGCGGGAGTCCGCTATTCGGACGATAAAAGCCATCCTTTTGGTCGAGGATGGCTTTTTTATGTGCAAATTTTGCGGCAGGTCCCTGCATTATTTTGCCCGGATATTCACGAAGACATCGTAGAGGGCGACGCCGGGGGCGCCGGTGCTCAGGGCGCCGAGGTCGGTGGCACGGCCGCCATTGAGCGCGTTTACGCTGCCTTGGCGGCTGCTGCCCTGATAGCTCAGCAGGATGTCGAGGGGCAGATGTTCATCATAGCAGATGGTGCCTGTGACTTTGCCGTACTCGTTCCAGATGATGGCTGGCTGGTTTTCAGCCAGCCCTTGTCTTTTTGCGGCAGCGGGGTGGATATAGATGATGGGGTATTCGGGCAGCTCGTGCAGCCGCGTGTGTATCTGGCCATTGATATTCTGCTGGGCGTGCGGGGTGATGAAGTGGAAGGGATAGGCTGGTGTCGGCAGGAGGAGCTCGATGTTTTCGGGCAGATCGCAGCAGTGGAACTTGCCGTCATCTGTCGCAAAGTGGCCGCCTTCCCAGGCAATAGATGATGTGCGCACCTTGATGGCACCTTCACATAAGTCGCGCCAGCCGCTGATGCCAAGCTGCTCGCAGACAGCTGGCGTGAACTCAGCATCGAGGAACTCTTCATCGGTCTGTCCGGCGGGGAAATCGCTGGTGCCAGGCGCAAGCTCGTTTAGGCGGCGCGTCAGCAGACGTGCGATCTCGAGGTCGCTTTTCGTCTCGCCGCGCGGGGCGATGGCGGGCTCGTTGACGCCGAGCCAGTGCTGGAAATAGCCGGTATAGACGTCGAGACTCTCAAATTCCGTAGTGACGGGCAAAACGATATCCGCCATCTCGGCGGTCTGGGTCAGGAACTTATCCGCGACGACTACGAGCTCGAGATCCTGCCAGCAGGCCCGCAGCTTATGCGGGGCGACGTCCTGGCCGATGAGATTGCGGCAGGCCACCCATAAAAGGCGGACGGGCGGCTCCTGCAGGGAACTTAGCCGCTGGGCGAACTGGTTGATGTTGATGTAGCGGGTGTCTTTCCGTGCTCGCTTGGTGGCGTGCGGGAAGGGGACGCCGTCGCGGTCGGCAAAGTTGACGCCGCCGCCGGCGATGCCGATATTGCCCGTCAGCATAGAGAGGGCGTCGATGAGCCGGATCGTAAGGCCGCCCTGGATGTGACGTTGCATGCCAAAGCCGCACCAGATATGCATGGGATGATGTGTGGCGATAAGGTCTGTCAGCATTTCGATGGCTGTTTCGTCCTGATCGATGGCTGCATAGAGAGCCTTGGCATCAAGGCGGCGAATCTTTCGCAGCAGCGAAGCAGCGCCTAGGATGCGCGGGTCGTCAGCCGCGAGTGCGCCGCGGGCGGCAAGGTTTTTCAGCAGCAGCAGCACCAGGGCGGCGTCGCTGCCCTGGCGCGTTTGGATATAGTAGTCAGCTTTGCGGGCCGTCTCCGTATAGACGGGATCGATGACGACGATCTTAGCCCCGTGATCCCGGGCGGCGTAGAGGGCTGGCAGCGAGTGGATGGAGGTCCAGGCTGGATTCACGCCCCAAAGGATAATGAGCTGCGAGTGGACGGGCTCGTGCATGGCAGAGGTGACATTGCCGCCGAAGTCGAGCTTTTGGGCATCGATGCCGGAGGAAAAGCAAGGCGTGCCAGTTGTCTGCGTCGTCGGCCCGAGGCTGTTGAACATGCCCTCGCAGGCGTAGTGGAGCAGGCCGAAATTACCGGAATACTTATTGAGGCACAAAGGCAGCGTGGAGCCATAGCGCTCCTTGAGTTCAAGGATCTTGTGAGCGATGATGTCGATGGCGGTATCCCAGCTGATGCGCTGCCAGCGTCCCGTGCCGCGTCCTGCCTGGCGCAGCGGGAACAGCAGCCGCTGCGGATGCTCGACAGTGCCGAGAATCGAGCTGGCCTTGGAGCAGAGCTGGAAGAAAGCCGGATCGGTGCTGCCATCGCCGACCAGTTTCTCGATGCGCCCGCCCCGTGTATAGGCGAGCATCGGGCAGGAGTCGTAGCAGTTGCGCGGGCAGGTATGGTGCGTGACTTGATAGCCATCTTCGTGATACATGCAGTTCACATCCTTTTCTGGGGGATTTCCCCGGCGGATAGGGTCAGGGCGTTATGCGGGCAATTGCCCGTGCAGACGGCGCAGGCCGTGCAGCGCAGCGGCGCGAACCGGATTTTCCTGCCGCTGGCATTTGCGGGATCATCCGTGATCGTGATGGCCTTTTCGGGGCATAGCATCGTGCAGAGCCCGCAGAAATTGCAGCTGCTGCTGACTGTCAAGGCGGGGAAAAGATTACAGCTCTCAGCCTGCTGTTTTTCAAGCCAGATGACCGGATCGAAGGCATATAAGCGCTCGGTCTGGGCGGCGGTGAAGTCAGCGACGCCCTGGGCGGTAGCCGATAGCAGTGAGCGGAAGAAGGAGCGGCGGGCGACTTTAGGCTTTGACGGGGCTGCTTCGCGGACATGGACGAGGCGGATGGACGCTTTGCCCGCCTTTTCCAGCGCCTGATTGCAGGCGGCGATTTCCTGATCGAGCCATTGGCTGACGGCAGGGTTGCAGGCGGCGCAACGCGACGTGTCGATGGCGAGCGGGCGGCGGCTGGCAAGAGCCCAGAGCAGCTGACGGGTAAGTGCGCCCAGGCATTGCATGCCGTGTGCACTCACTTGGGCACACATGAGTACCTGCGGCTCAAGCGTAGTCGTCTGGCTGAGGCAGCTGTCGTAATCGACGCAGCTTTGCACGGCACCTGTGGGGCAGACCGCCGTGCAGAGCCCGCAGTCATCGCAGCGGTCCGCATCGACGGTGCGATTCTTGATGGCCTGCTGTGGGCAGGCAGCCTCGCAGCGGTGGCAGCTTACATTAGTATAGTGGAACAGGCACCGGTTCAGATCGATTTCGCGTTTGGCCATATTTCGAAACACCTTTCTTTTCGTACGATTCGAATCTGTGGTATAATTGTATGATGTAATTATACCATAGTTTGAAATTTCGCCAAAACACAGAAAAAAAGGAAGAGCAGTGTAAGGGGGAGAAAGCATGCGGCCGCAGCAACTAGGATTTCAGGTGGATTTATCGCGCTGTGTTGGCTGCCGCGCCTGTGAGCTTGCCTGTCAGTACAAGCATCCCAGGACACCAGGAGGGTTCCGCCATCTTGAGCCGCTGCGGGCTGAGGTGCGGGTTCAGGGCTTGCTGTCCATGGCCTGCAATCACTGTGCGGCACCGGAGTGCATGCGGGTGTGTCCGGAGCATTGCTATGAAAAGCTGCGCAATGGCATCGTGCGGCATCATAGTGAGAAATGCGTCGGCTGTGGCCGCTGCGTCGGGGCCTGTCCGTTTGGGGCGCCGCAGATCAGTCCGCGCACGCAGCGGGCGGAAAAGTGTGATTTCTGTATGGATAGGCAGGCGGCAGGCCAGCTGCCTGCCTGCGTCGAGGCTTGTCCTGTAAATGCGCTGCGCCTGATTGCGATGGATGAGGATGAAGAAGCAGATGCGAATCTGCTTGGCTCTCCCTTGCTTCGGTATACCCAGCCATCCATCCGCTTTATCGCGGCACGGCAGCCCCTGTGTTTCTGGCGTAAGGAGGCCGGTGGTCATGAACCAAAAGATGAATAAGGAAGACCTTTGGCAACAGACGACCTTGCAAGGAAAATTGCGGCTGGCCGCTGAAAGGACAGGACTGGAGCTGGCGGTTATCGATCAGGCGGGCGAGCTGGTGCAGCGGACCGCAGGTTTTGCCGAAGGGGAGCTGTCGCGGCTGCGCAATCGCCGGCAGGCATTGCTTCAGCAGGATATGACGCCCTTTGCCGGATTGTTCCTGGTGCCAATAAGTTATGGGACACAGTCGTTGGGATGGCTGGTGACAGCGCTGGGGGAGGAGAAATTGACCAGCGGGCGGGAAATGATGCTCATGGAGTTGTCCTGCCATCTCGCATTCCTGCTCTGGCATGAGGAGGAGATGCGGCAGGAGGGACGGCGTCATCGGGAGCAGTTCCTCTATGATTTGCTTTATCATAATTTCGAATCATCGGAGGAAGTCATCAGCGTCGGCAAGTTATGGAATATGGATCTTGACCGGCCGCATTATGTGGTGGTGGCCGAATTCGACCAGCCGCTTTTAGGCGGGCGGTCGCAGCAGTGGCAGGATGATCTTGAGCGCAGTTGGCAGCGCACCTTGCTCAGCCGTTTTACGCAGCCAATCACGATGCAGCTCAACAGCCAGGTCGTTCTGCTGCTGCCTGAGCAGGAGAACGCTGGCAGCCGGCAGGCTGGCATACGGGAGCAGATGCAGGCCACTTTACGCCAGGTACGTAAGGCGCAGCCGCAGCTGCCAGCTTTCTCGCTGGGCATCGGCCGGGTCTATCCGGCCGTAGCGGACATCTGCCGCAGTTTGCAGGAGGCTCGGCAGGCGGTGAGCCTTGGCAGGTTCCATCATCCGGAAAATGGTATTACCTGCTATGAGGATTTGGGCGTCTTGAAGCTGCTTTCGCATATCCGCATCGAAGAGCTGGATGATTTCGTGCAGGAAACGCTCGGACCGCTCGTGGCCTATGACGATGCCAACAAGACGGATTACCTGCGCACGCTCGAAATCTATTTTCAGGAGAACGAATCCCTGCAAAAGGCCGCTGAGCGCATGTTCATCCATGCGAATACCTTGCGCAACCGCTTGAAGAAGATACAGGATGTGCTCGGTGTCGATCTTAACCGGGCTGACCAGCGTGTGCGTTTTTACGTGGCCTGCCAGGCCCTGCGCATCATTCAGCATCCGTAGCAGGCGTGAAAAGCTCCTGTGTAAAATCCTATAAGTATTGCAGGAAAAATTTGGATAAGTTCACAGCATATTGCTGCCTGTTTTTTATTACAATAGAAAAATGGAACTTAATGAGTATGATAAAATTTACTTATGAGAGCGTGGAATGGATATGTATGAGCATGAATCTAGGGATAGGTTGCTGAAAAAAGCGGAAATCTATCGGGAATTATCGGAATACTATTCCGGCGTGCTGTATTCCGGCAAATCGGCAGTCCGGCATATCGGCAAGCTGCTGGCTATCCGGCTGGCAGTGCCGGGGATTGTCGCGGGTACAGCGGATGATTACAACCGGCTGTTTATCGCGCCACATACGCGGCTGGCACCGCCGCTGGCGGATGTCTATTGTGAGGAGCGGCCGCTGGCGATGCGGCTCGAGAGCCTGCGGGCACGGCAGATCTGTGAGGAAGCAGGTCTGGATATGCTGCAGCAGGAAGAGTCTGGTGACCACTTGCACTATGCTTTGGCTTATATGAGCTGCCTTCTTGAGGCTTTGGCCCGCCGGCATCTCGATATGCAGCTGGCAGACCGCCTTTGGGATGCGTACCAGCTGTTCCTGCGGGACCATCTGCTGAGCTGGGTGTTCGAGCATCTCGACGATGTCCGCCGCCGCAGTGAGTCGGTGTTCTGCCAGAGCGTGGCTGCTGCTGCCTGCTCTTTCCTGCAGACCGAGCAGGAAGCCATGTATTTTGAAGTACGCGAAGCCTGAATAGGAAAATAGAACAGCCCGCTGACCATGCAGTCAGCGGGCTGTTTGTGTATGCGCTACGATTGAAATGTGATAACTTATATGTTATCGTATTTTTAAGCTTTTACTCCGTATCCGCGTGTTTTACGATGGCGCGCACCATTTTTTCGAATTTGGGGCGCGGCAGCATGACGAGATGGCCGCAGCCCTGGCATTTGAGGCGGAAATCCATGCCGACGCGCAGGATTTCCCATTCGCTGCTGCCGCAGGGATGCGGTTTTTTCATGCGGACGATATCGCCGAGTTTGTATTGTTGCTTTTCCATTGTTTGTCCCCCTTGTGAGGTAATAGTCTATGAAAGTTGCTGTATTGCAGATGGAGGTCGCGTTTGGCGCACCTGAAAAGAATATCGCGAATTTTTACCGGCTGACCGAACAAGCCATGCTAAAGCGGCCCGACGTATTGCTGCTGCCAGAGCTTTGGCGGCTTGGCTTCTATCCGCGGCCCATCCTTGACTATGCCGATGCGGATGGCGCGCAGACGCGGCGGGCGCTTGCCGAGCTTTCGGCGCGGTATCAGGTCAACATCGTTGGCGGGACGGTGGCCAATGCCATCGGACGGCAGGTATTCAATACCTGCTACGTCTTTGACCGCACAGGCCGGCTGACGACTACCTATCATAAGACACATCTTTTCACGCCCAGTGGCGAGAACGAGGATTTCCAGCCCGGCGATAGTGTCGTGACCTTCACGCTCGATGGCGTCAAATGCGGGCTGGCGGTCTGCTACGATATCCGTTTTCCCGAGCTTGTCCGCCGCCTGGCACTGGAGGGCGTGGCTGTTTTATTTGTACCAGCCGCTTGGCCGCTGTCGCGGCTCATCCACTGGCAGACTTTGATCCGGGCCCGCGCTATCGAAAATCAGATCTTCGTCGTCGCCTGCAACGAATCCGGCATAGGCGCCGATAATCTGCAGCTGGCCGGCCATTCGGCCATCATCGACCCCTGGGGCGAGATCCTCGCGCAGGCAGGCGAGCAGGAGACCATCCTGCATAGCACGCTGCGGCTGGCTGTGCGTCAGCAAATCAAGGAAAATATGGATGTCTTTTCCGATCGGCGCGAGCGGCTCTACCTGCCGAAGATACCTATATCATAGCATAGTGGGGGAGCTGTGACAAAATAGAATGATGAGGGTGCTTTCTTATAGTTGACTTAGAAAACTATCTAATCAAATCATAACGAAAGAATAATGGTTCGTTAATTGTAATTGACTTGGTCAAGTATTATACTGAGAGTGTCCCAAGGGAAAGGGGCACGGTGAGATAAGCACTGAGGAAACAAGGACACTCATGAGCTTCTCTGGCGGCCCTGCGGGACGGAAACTTTAATTTCTTTTCGGTTTACGAAATGGAGGAGATTATCATGAAAAAGACTATTGTTTCGGCTCTGACTACGGCATTGGTTGTCGGCGCTGCTTCGACTACGTTTGCTGCTACGAACCCGTTCGCGGATGTTCCGGCTGATCATTGGGCATACGATGCCGTAGCCCAGCTCGCGGCAGACGGCGTCATCGAGGGCTATGGCGACGATACGTTCAAGGGCGATAAGAACATCACGCGTTATGAGATGGCGCAGATGGTAGCAAAAGCCATGGCGAAAAACACGTCGGGTGCCGATAAGGCCCTGGTCGACAAGCTCGCCGCTGAGTTTGCCGATGAACTCAATCAGCTCGGTGTCCGCGTCGCAAACCTCGAGCGCAATGCCGACAAAGTGAAATGGAACGGCGAAGCCCGCTACACTTACACGAACACGAAAGTGGATGATGATAGCGATGCCAAGAATGAATTGCTGTTCCGCCTTGAGCCGACGGCTGAGGTCAATAGCAACTGGCATGTCAAAGCCCGTCTCGATGCGAAACTCAATGCCAGCGAAGATGGTGAGAACGACATCAGCCTCAAGCGTGCCTGGGCGCAGGGTGACTATGACAACTTCAGCATCAAAGCAGGTAAGCTGCCGATGCAGGTGGATGGCGATTCCATCTTTGATAGCCAGATGACTGGTGCGGCGCTGACGGCGGGCAAGGATCTCAAGTTCACGGTGCAGGGCGGCCGCTGGGATTTAAGCGATAAGAATGGTGTCAATAGCAGCATCACGGCTGGAGCTGCTGCCGCTGGCGAGCAGAAGGCTTCGGTTGGCAGCGTTGGCCTGCAGTATGATAAGGGCAACCTGTCGGCAGGTGCGGCTTACCATCGCATTGGCAGTGACGCATTGCGTGCGTCAGGCGGCTATGGCGACCATGACACGGCCAATATCTGGAGCGTCAACGGCAAGTACCGTTTCAATGATAATGTCGCCCTTGGCGGCATGTATGCCCAGAATACGCAGGCTGATAACTACAAGAAAGCTGGTTCGGTCGAGCTTGACTACAAGGGAGCCAAAGCAGAGAACCCGGGTTCCTGGGGCGCCTATGTGGCTTACCGTCACCTCGGCCAGAACGTAGCGCTGGCACCGACGTATGATGGTGCCTGGGCTGGCACGAAGGGCTGGGAAATCGGCACGAACTATGCAGTAGCGAAAAATACGGTCGCCAGCCTCAAGTATTTCAACGGCAAGACGATTGCCGGCGATAACGATGCGTCGAAGGTCTTCGGCCGCGTCCAGTTCCTGTTCTGACAAATTTTTAATAAAAAAATAATTTAGAAAACAAAGCCTCGCGCAATAGTGCCGCGAGGCTTTGTTTTGTGCGGGTTGGAGGAATTTTTGCTATACGCAGAAAACTGAAAAGCGCATGGAATTGAGATTATTTTTCGCTTAAAAAGCTTGCACCTAAAAAACATTTATGGTAAGATAAGCACTGTTTGAGGGTATATCAAGGAGCTGGGTGAGGAAACATGGACACTCATGAGACTCCTCTGATGGCGAATCGAACAAAATAAATTTATTTTACAGAAGGAGGAGTTTCTCATGAAGAAGACTCTCGTATCCGCTCTGACGACCGCTCTGGTTGTTGGCGCAGCTAGCACGACGTTTGCTGCTGCAAATCCGTTCTCCGATGTTCCGGCTGATCATTGGGCATATGATGCTGTTGCTCAGCTCGCTGCTGATGGTGTAATCGACGGTTATGGCGATGGCACGTACAAAGGCCAGCAGAACATCACGCGTTATGAGATGGCTCAGATGGTAGCTAAAGCTATGGCTAAGAGCACGTCCGGCGCTGACAAAGCTCTCGTTGACAAACTCGCTGCTGAGTTTGCTGATGAGCTCAACAACCTCGGTGTTCGTGTTGCTAAACTCGAGCGCAATGCTGACATGGTAAAATGGAACGGCAAAGCTGAGTACACGATTGCTCGTTACAATGCTGGCAAAGCTGGCGATTCCCGCACGAACAACGTTCTGTTCCGTCTCGAGCCGTCCGCTGAAGTTAACAGCAACTGGCATGTAAATGCTCGTCTCGATGCTAACGTTAACATCGCATCTGATACGGTTGAGGACAATGGTTCTGTTCAGCTCAAACGTGTATGGGCACAGGGCGACTACAAGAACTTCACGGTAAAACTCGGTAAGTTCAGCTCCTACGATGATGACAGCATCTTCGATACGACGCACACTGGTGCTGAGGTTTCCTTCGGCAAAGAAGTCAAAGGTACGCTCGGTTATGCTCGTATCAACAACCAGAATGCAGGCTGGAGATATGTTCCGGCTGCTGACCATCTCTATGCTGCTATTGATTACAGCAAGAACAAGCTGGATCTTGGTGCAAGCTACCACCACCTGAAACAGGAAAATGTTGCTGGTGGCGAGGATAACAAAGCAAACATCTGGAAGGTAAAAGCTGGCTATCAGTTCACGCCGACCGTGAATGCAAAGGCTTTCTATGCTAAGAACACGGAAAATGTAGGCCAGGACAAAGCTGCAGGCCTCGAAGTTAACTACAAAGGTGCTCAGGCTGAGAACAAAGGCTCCTGGGGTGCTTGGGTTGCATACCGTCACCTCGGCCGTGGCGTTGACTTCTACAACACTTGGGATGTAACGCGCGCTGGCGAGAAAGACTTCGAGATCGGTGCTAACTACACGGTCTTCAAGAACGTCATCCTGACGGGCCGCTATGGCTTCGGTAAGGACCTCGCTACGGATGAGCGTACGTCCAACGCCTTCGGCCGCGTTGAGTTCCTGTTCTAATCTGACGATTAGCAGAAGCTTACAAGCGAAAACAAAAGACCTCCGCAATTGCGGAGGTCTTTTTTGGTTGGAAAAAATTAAAAACAGGATAAAATTTCCTGGGAAATGTTGCGAAACTGAAAATTGTATGATAGGATAACCCTAAGTTCAGGACGAAACGATGGAAAAGCTGAGGAAACACGGACACTCATGCAGGATTCCTCGTCTAGGACTGAATGAAAATTCAATTCTATCTTACAGAAGGAGGAGTTTCTCATGAAGAAGACTCTCGTATCCGCTCTGACGACCGCTTTGGTTGTCGGCGCAGCCAGCACGACGTTTGCTGCTGCAAATCCGTTCTCCGATGTTCCGGCTGATCATTGGGCATATGATGCTGTTGCTCAGCTCGCTGCTGATGGTGTAATCGACGGTTATGGCGATGGCACGTACAGAGGCCAGCAGAACATCACGCGTTATGAGATGGCGCAGATGGTAGCTAAAGCTATGGCTAAGAACCCGACTGGCGCTGACAAGGCTCTCGTCGACAAACTCGCTGCTGAGTTCGCTGATGAGCTCAACAACCTCGGTGTCCGCGTGGCCAACCTCGAGCGCAATGCTGATAAAGTCAAATGGACTGGCGTAGCTCGTGCTACGATTGCCCGTCTCAATGACGAAGGCAGCAATGGCTCGCGTGAAAACAGCCTGCTTCTCCGTCTCGAGCCGTCGGCTGAGGTCAACGCTAACTGGCATGTAAAAGCTCGTCTTGATGTGAAGCTCAAAGCCGCAGAGGATCAGGAAAAAGATGTCACGCTCAAACGCGTTTGGGCACAGGGTGACTACAAGAATTTCCAGGTCAAACTCGGTAAGTTTGCGCCGCTCGATAGCAATAGCATCTTCGATACGACGAATACGGGTGCTGAGGTGTCCTTTGGTAAAGAAGTCAAGGGGACGATCGGCTATGGCCGTCTTGATGCGAAGAGAGATGCCAACAAATACATGAAGGCAGCTTGGGCGGGGGTTGATGCAAAGGTTAACCATCTTTATGTAGGTGTTGACTATGCAAAAGATAAACTGAATCTTGGTGCCAGCTACCATGATATGAAACTGGTTCAGGATGTTCCTGATAGTGAAAGAGGCAAAATCTGGATGGTAAAAGCAGGCTATCAGTTCCTGCCGACGCTGAACGCCAAAGCTTTCTATGCAAAAGCCAACGGTGACTACCAGAATAAAGCTGCTGGTATCGAAGTCAACTACAAAGGGGCTAAGGCTGAGAACAAAGGCTCCTTCGGTGTTTGGGTAGCATACCGCCATCTCGGCGCAGCTGCAGCTCCGTTCAGCACTTGGGATGTAACGCGTGCTGGTGAGAAAGACTACGAAATCGGCGCTAACTACACGCTGTTCAAGAACGTTGTCCTTACGGGCCGCTATGCACTTGGCAAGACGATTGATGGTGACCACAAGACCTCCAACGCATTCGGACGTGTTGAGTTCTTCTTCTAATCGCATAAACGACAAGAACATATTGGCAGGAAAGGCCTCCGCATTTGCGGAGGCCTTTTTGTATATACATAGTAAGGCAAATTGTTTTTATGGAGAGTGATGATAGATTTCATGGATATGTTTTGTTAAAATATAATATGGAAAATTTGAGTATGATGCAAGGAGGATGTCAATGTCGGAGGATAGACTATCGTATGCAGATCTTAGCGGTAGTTTATACCAGCTGAGAGAAATAGAGAGTTTTAGGGAGGAATCATGATGAATGAAAGAGCAGAATGGACTTGTGCCTGCGGTCATAGCGGCAACAAGGGAAAATTCTGCGTGGCGTGTGGCAAACCACGGCCGAAAGAGCAGGAAGATTCGTTGGCGGCAACAGCAGCAGAACCGGTAGTACGCCGCCGTACGACGGTGCAAGAGCCGGCAGCTGAGCCGATTCAGCCGGCAGGTATGCCGCCGGTGCAGCCGCAAGTGGCAGAGGATCATAAGAATGTCCAGGCATTGGTGATTACGCTTGTGGTCATCCTGCTTGCTGTCGGCTTGTACTTTGTAGTAAGAGACGATGGCAACAAGAGCAGTGCCCCGGCTAATAGCGTGGCAACGCAGAGTAAGGAAGAGAAGGCTGCGGTGCGGGAAATGCAGACCGACCTTTCGCTAGGCGGGTTGGATTTAGGTCTTAGCTTGGAGGAAATGCATAAGGTGCTCGGGCAGGAGAAGGAATCCAAGGCGATGGAGAAGGCGGGCTATCGGCGCTACTACTACGACGATATCTGGGTCGTTGTCCATGATGGCAAGGTCAGTGCGCTGGAATCGAACTCCGATAAAGTAAAGACGAAGCGTGGGATCGCTCAAGGCGCACAGCTCAGCGAGGTCTTAGCAGCCTATGGCAAAGACTATATGCTCAGTAATTACGATGGCAAGAAGCTGTATGAGTACAACTTCCAGTCGCAGGACGGCCGTCAGGGTATCCTGCGGTTTGCCGTGAATGAGGGCACGGATACGGTCGACTACATCACGGTCCGCTATGCGCCAGCTGCTAAGCTGTCGGAGCTGGCACCAGACCCGTCGGGTGCAGTGACGGCCATGCAGGCTTATCATAAGGCCATCAGCAACCATAATTATCAGGATGCCTATGGGATGATGACGCCGGATATGCAGAATGCGATGGGTACCTTTGAAAACTACCGCAATGGCTATCAGTCAACGCTTTCCAGCACGGTAACGGATACCAAGGTGCTGTCCACAGATGGCAACAGGGTGCGTATCGGCTATACGCTGCGCGCAAGAGACCGCGCCAAGGGCGGCCGGGTGCTGGTGCAGGTATTCAGCGGTACGGCCATCATGGTCAATAACAATGGCCGCTGGTATATTGATGAAATGCAAGCGTCGAAACAGGGAGAACACTACGAATGATGAAGAAAAAACTCGCCGCTCTGGCTGGTGGTATTGCAGTACTAGCGGTCGCCGGCAGCATCGCTTTTGGCGGCAATTGGCTGAAAAACAGCCAGGAATCTGCCGAAACGGCAGGTAAGGCAGTCAGCGAAAAGACGCTGACATTGGATGAAAAAGTAGATGCCATCGTGGATAAGATGACTTACAAGGAAAAGCTGGGCCAGATGGTCATGATTGGCATCCATGGTACAGAGCTTAGCGATGATGCTGCCTATATGCTGAGCCAGTACCATATCGGCAATGTCATCTTGTTTGACCGCAATCTGCAGTCCCGTGAGCAGACGGCAAAGCTTACGGCTGACCTGCAGCGCTCGGCCAAAGAGAATGCCCATCAGCCAGTGCCGCTATTTATCGCTATCGATGAAGAAGGCGGACGGGTTGTCCGGGGCAGAAACTTCATCGAGCCGCCACCGTCCCAGCAGGAGCTGGGGAATGCTGGCGAGACGACGGCCGTTGAAGCCTGGGCAAGAAAAACGGGAGCGGCGCTCAAGGAGCTGGGTATCCATGTCAACTTTGCGCCCGTAGCAGATGTGGGCGCAAATGACACGCGCTCCTACAGCAAGGACCCCGATACGGTCGTGAAGTTCGTCAAGGCGGCCGCACAGGGCTACGAGTCCTCGCGGGAAATCTATGCGCTCAAGCATTTCCCAGGCATCGGCCGCGGTACGGTTGACTCGCATAAGGATATTTCAAGCATCGATGTGACAGAAGATACGCTGTTTAAGTCTGACCTCAAGCCCTTCCAGGCGCTGATCGATG
>SVBZ01000001.1 GCA_015058575.1 Pseudoselenomonas ruminantium | reverse complement strand
GATTCCCCACTGCTGCCTCCCGTAGGAGTCTGGACCGTGTCTCAGTTCCAATGTGGCCGTTCATCCTCTCAGACCGGCTACTGATCGTCGCCTTGGTAGGCCGTTACCCCACCAACTAGCTAATCAGACGCAGACCCATCACAAAGCGATAGCTTACAAGTAGAGGCCATCTTTGATATCGTCTCCATGCGGAAACAATACAACATTCGGTATTAGCAGTCCTTTCGGACTGTTTCCCCATCTTTGCGGCAGGTTGTCGACGCGTTACGCACCCGTTTGCCACTCGACTCATCTAAGCAAGCTTAAAATCGTCTCGTTCGACTTGCATGTGTTAAGCACGCCGCCAGCGTTCGTCCTGAGCCAGGATCAAACTCTCCAATAAATTATATTGAAGAACTCAATCAAGCTCTCAATTATCTATGGTTCACAAATTACTGAAGTAATTTGCGTAAGCGACTCACAAGCAATTAAAATTGCTGTTCGCTGCTTAAAAGAATTTGCCGATTGCTATGTTGTTCATACCAATCGATGTTTTTGTTATGAAACCGAAGTTTCATCTTAAACATCTGGCTTGAATCATGTTGCATGATTCATTCTGCATTGTTTAGTTTTCAGAGAACAATCTCCGATTCTTTCGAACCGTGTCGCTCATCTCAGCGACTTGTTTATTATATCGCATCGAGTTTTTTCTGTCAAGAACTTTTTTAAATTTCTTTTTGACTGAATTCGGAAGTAACATGTTTCAACCCCTTGCCATTCAAGGCTTTGCGGGTTCATGTTGTCTGCCGTATCTCTCAGCGACTTGTATTATGATACACGTCTTTCAGTTCTTTGTCAACACCTTTTTTCTCTTTTTTATAAAAAAACCTGACTGCCGGCATCAGCCAAGGCTGTCAGGTTTTTGCTTTCAGTTCATCAACAGGACAATAATAACCCCTGGAACTCCAAGTACGCCCGCAAGCAATGCTTTTACGAAGGTGATTTGGATACCAGCACCAAACAAATTGACCACCCACAACAAAACAGCACCAACCACGCTGTTTGTGATGAGTTTCCACAATAACTTCATGGGCAGCGCAATGATTTTGCCAATCAAGCATAGTACAATAAGGCCCACAGCAAAGGCCACAATGATTTCCATTAGATTTCCCTCCGATTTTCCATTGCCTTGGATAAGGTTACCTCATCTGCATACTCAAGATCGCCGCCAATCGGCAGGCCATGCGCGATACGCGTGACTTTGACGCCCATCGGCTTGAGCAGCTTGGCAATATACATGGCTGTAGCCTCCCCCTCGACATTCGGGTTTGTCGCCATGATAACCTCCTTGACTGTGTCATCAGCCAGGCGGTTCAACAGTTCTTTGATGCGTATCTGGTCCGGCCCCACACCTTCCAGTGGGGACAAAGCGCCATGAAGCACATGGTAGACACCGTGAAAATCACGCATGCGCTCCATCGCTGCAACATCCTGCGGCTGCTCAACTACGCATATGAGCGAATGATCACGCTGATCGCTGCCACAGATTGCACAGGGATTCTGGTCGCTGAGATTGAAGCAGGTATTGCAATAGCCTATCTTCTCCTTAGCTTCGACGATAGCCCCAGCTAACGCCTTGGCCTGCTCCACATCCATATCCAGTACATGATAAGCAAGACGCACTGCCGTCTTGTTTCCAATCCCCGGCAGTGCGCGAAAATGCTCTATCAGTTTTGCAAGCGGTGCAATGTATTGCACAATCAAAACATCCCTGGCGGCAGGCCAAGACCACTCGTCAGCTTGCCCATCTCAGAAGCCATCATATCGTCTACTTTCTTGATAGCTTCATTGAACGCTGCCGAAATCAAATCCTGCAGCATCTCAACATCTTCCGGATCGACAGCAGCCGGATCGATAACCAGCGACTGCACCTGCTTCTCGCCATTCATGACAATCTTGACTGCACCGCCGCCAGCTGTGACTTCAACGGTCTTGCGTTTGAGTTCGTCCTGCATCTTCTTCATTTCGTTCTGCATTTTCTGGACTTTTTTCATCATGCCGGCCATTTGGCCCATGTTGCCCATTCCACCAAACATGTTATTGCTCCTCTCAGTACACGCTGCTAACCCAGCATGCTTGTCTTTTCTTTTTCACTTCCTCTAGCCTACCAAAATAACGTGCCAACGTCAACCATAATCCGCAGCTGCCCGCACAAAACAAAAAATCCCGCCGCCCGCAAAGACGACGAGATTTTTCGCAGAAACAGTTTTCCAAAGTTTTGCTATAGGTTTGAAAAAGAGAATCTTACTTCGCCACGACGGGGAAATCGCGCGTAAGCTTTATCTGAGATGCCGTAAGTGCTTCCGGTTTGGCAAACCAGGCCAAGGCATAGGCTGCTGTCCCCGTATAGTCAATGGCATACTCATTCGTAGACCAGGACGACAGAACATCCAGATAGGATTTTGCCGTCGGGATATGACCGCTCTCCAGATACTTCGTCTGATCCGGATCGCCGCCCGCCACTGCATTCGGACCACCGACCAAAAGCCCTGGGATATAGGCCCCCGTGCTTTCATGGATGCGGTTATGCGGATGCTCAGGCGGATTAGCGCCAGCCCCGGTAAGGAAGCTCTTATCGAGCGAATTGCGGCCAAACATGTAATGGATCTGCGACAATGCTCCTTCGACATAGGCCTGTTTCGGCTCAAGCTGATATGCCATCAGCAGCATATCGCCCTGCGTCATAGCATTTTTCGTCGATGCCCAGGTATATTCCTCTTTAGACAAAGCACAGCCAAAACCATCTTTTGCAATCTTACCAGCAATCATATCTGCATAATCGAGATAAACTTTCTTTACCTCAGCCTGCAAGCTGGTATCGGCATTTGGGGACATGGCATAGGCAAACTGTGCCAGCGCCAGCGTGTTATCCCAAGTGAAAAAGCCTGGCGCTTTGCTAAACTCAGCCTTATTCGCCTTGAGGTAATCTTCATACTTCTTGTCGCCCGTCGTACGGAACATTTCAGCGGCCATCCACAAGCGCTCCTGAATGTCATTCGTATCATTGTACGGGCCCGAACCACTTTCCTGGCCTTCATCCACGCGGTAAACCGGCTCTTTCGTCTTAGCCAGATACCCCCAAACCTTATCGGCATCCTTCAGCAGCGACTTAGCATACGCCGGATCGAAAGCTTTATAGACACGGCCACCAATAGCCAGGCTGGCACCGTACATCGCTGTGCTGGCCGAGCAGGTGCTGTAGAGGAAACGCTCCTGCGTATCCGTATCAGGGCTCTTGTCAAAACCCGGCCACTGAGCACCAGCTACTTTATGGAATGTACTGCCATCCTTACGCATCATCTTTTTCATGAAGTCAAACTCATACTTGACCTCATTGAGTGCATCCGGCAGATTCTTATCGTACTTGATGCCCTGCGGGAATAACATCTGTCCCTTCGTAAAATGATCCGGATGCGCCTCATAAGCCAATAGCAGTTCGGCAGCAGCAATGCCAGCCGTCGTCGTATATTTGCCGTAATCACCAGCATCATACCAGCCGCCTGTCACATCGACTTTGTCGCCCTTTTTGTTGAGCTTATCCGTAAAGTACACCTTGGCTTCTTTGTCCTGCGCATGACCATTCCTGACTTTGAGCCCCGTGATATCCGCATCATCAATCGGCGTGCCGCTGCGCGTCAGCGTATAGGAACGCCATGTCTGGACAGCTGGGACAGCATAGACATTGTCGCCAATAGCAAAATCATAGGACTCGCGATTACCCACTTTGAGTTTATACGTGCCAGGTGTATTAAGCCCTGTAAAATCTGCCCGACGCAATGTTTCCTCAGACATCGGATCAGCCTTGGCTGCCGACAGTTTCCCTGTATAGGCCACCTTGCCCGTCTTGGCATCGATGACACAAAAATCCGTATCGCCAGAATCCGTTACCATAGCCACTTTTTCATAGCCCGTAAGGTAACCGACCTGGTCAACATGCATGCCAGCATCGGCAGCTTCCGTAAAGGATGCCATCCCGCAAGTTCCCAGCATGGCAATCCCCGCCAGTACCAACTGGCAAAGTCTTTTCTTGCTCTGCATGATACTATCACTCCTTATTCTGCAAACGGCGTATACTTGATGGATTTGTATTCAGCCACCAGCGGCATGTTGTCATCTTTGAAGGGCTTGAGCCACTCATCGACGCCTTTGCCACACCATGCGTTCATAAGGATGCGGCCCTTCGTGCACGGCAGGTCGCCCCCTTCGACACGGTAGACCTCTTTGCCATCGACATACCAGATGATAGAGTTCTTGTGCCATTCGAATGCGTAGGTATGGAAGTCTTCCGATGCATCAAAGCCCAGGTCGATCATCATCTCATGGCCACCAACACCCTTGCGGAAATAGTTGAGCTGGACCTTCGTGGTGTCCTTGCCAAGTACCTCGAAGTCGATCTCATCCCAGTCGTTGCCGTTGTCATAAGGCCCCGTGCAGGTAAAGAACGAGGAGACAACACCATCATTCTTGATGGCCTTCATCGTCGTTTCAAAACGGCCATAACCATAGAAATTCTTGGTACGATACTCACCACCGGAATACGGAACCTTATCCGCCGCCGGATTCGGCGAAACATCAACAATCAACTGCATTGCACCATCTTCAAACGTGACATTTTCTTTATGCCAGAATACATTGAACGGATTGCCATTCGTCCAGCCATCCGAAGGGATGGAGATGTCATTCTGCCCGCCTTTCGTCAAATCGATCGTAAAGGCATCACTGGCTTTCGTTTCCGCTGCCGGTGCAGCAGAAACAATTGCCGGCGAAACCACATCCAGCGAAACAGAGACCGGAGCTGCCAGTGCAGCCAAAACTGCTACTGCCAAAGCTTTCTTGCGAATATCCATCATTCTGTATTCCTCCCGATTCATATAATCAATACGTTAGATCTTCACCATTGCTGGCAATGACTTTCTGATACCAATAGAAGGATTTCTTGGGCGAACGCGCAAGTGTACCCTCGCCTTTGTTGTTTTTGTCGACATAGATGAAGCCGTAGCGTTTCTCCATCTCACCCGTGCTGGCTGAGACGAGGTCGATTGGCCCCCAGGGGCAGTACCCCATCAGCGTGATGCCGTCTTTTTCGATGGCATCCTTCATCTGCGCAATATGCTCAGCAAAATACTTGATGCGCTCATCGTCATGCACCACACCATCTTCTGCCGGCTTTTCATGCAAGCCAATGCCGTTTTCCACGATCATCATCGGCAACTCGTAGCGTTCTGCCAGAACATTGAGCATATACCGAAGACCGACCGGATCGATCTGCCAGCCCCAGTCCGATGCCTTGACATACGGATTCGGGACTTCCTTGCCCATATGGATCTTGCCATTCGGGTCATACTCGCTGACGAAACTCATGTAGTAAGACAGCGCAAAATAATCTACCTTGCCTGCCTCAAGCAGTGCCAGATCGCCGTCTTCCATCACGATATGATAACCACGGTTCTCCCACTCTTTGAGCATGTACTGCGGGTAATGGCCACGGCACTGGACATCGCCATAGTAGAAGGTACGGTCCATCTCCTTGAGTGCTGCCATCTGATCCAGCGGCTTGGACGTGGCCGGATAGACAGGCGACATCGCGAGCATGCAGCCAATCTGGAAATCCGGATTGATTTTATGCCCCTCGATGACTGCCTTAGCCGACGCGACAAACTCATGATGTGCTACCTGGTAGAGAACCTCATAGCGATCCTCTCCCTCTTGATAGAGCACGCCAGAATTCGTAAACGGCGCAAAAGCATCGTCAACGTTGCGTTGATTGTTGATTTCATTGAACGTCATCCAGTATTTTACCTTATCCTTGTAACGCTCAAAGCAGGTCACAGCAAAACGGACAAACATGTCGACAAGTTTGCGGTTGCGCCAGCCGCCATACTCTTTGACCAAATGATACGGCATCTCAAAATGTGACAGCGTGATAACCGGCTCCATGCCATACTTATGCATCTCATCAAAGAGATCATCGTAGAACTTCAGGCCTTCTTCATTCGGCTCGAGCTCATCACCATTCGGAAAAATGCGTGTCCAGGCAATACTTGTGCGGAAGCATTTGAACCCCAGCTTGGCCAGCAAAGCGATATCTTCCTTGTAACGCGAGTAGAATTCAATCGCCTCGTGATTCGGATAGATCTTACCTGGCAGGACACCGTCGGTTATTTCACGCGGCTTTCCCGGGCCACCGACCGTCATGACATCGGCAACGCTTATCCCCTTGCCGCCTTCTTGCCAGCCACCTTCAAGCTGATGGGCAGCGACTGCACCGCCCCAGAGGAAACCTTTTGGAAAACTCATAATCAGGCCTCCTTCTCAGCATCAAAGCGCTTATACACTTCGATGAATTCCAATGCGATCGTCTTAAAGCCCTCAGCACTCATCAGCTGATCTTCGGCATGGAGAATCAGCAGATTGATATTGTCGCCTTCCCCCGAAGCCTCTTTCTGCAGGAGCCCCGCATGAGCATCATGGCCTTCAACAAACGCTTCATCGCCATCTTTAATAAGTTTTTCTGCCGATTCGTAGTTGCCTTTTTTAGCCTCTTGAATGGCCTCAATATAGCAGCTGCGGGCCGTGCCGACAGCCGAAATTATCTGAAATGCTATAAGTTCCAAACCTTCCATTATAAAACCTCAATCCTTCATAAGTTTACGCGCGAAATCCAGAGCCCCCTTGCCATCCATACGGCCATACATGCGCATGTCGATAGCATCAACCGGAATCCCCGGAAGCTGCTCGGCAATCTTGTTCTTCTGGAAACGAATCTGCGGCCCCAGAAGAACACAGTCCGCATCGGCTGCCTTCGTTGCCGCTTCTGATGCCGAAAAAGCATCGATAGAACAGTCATAGCCATCAGCTGCTGCGGCCTCTTTCATCTTCTTGACTAGCATGCTCGTGGACATCCCCGATGCACAAAGTAAAACAATCTTTTTCATGATAAACTCTCCCCTTTGACCTTGAAAAACTATATAATCGATAGCTTCCGATTAGAAATGGTAGTCAAGCTGCGTGCGGATAAGATTGCGCTTGAACGACTTTTTCTCCCACCATTCGCCATCGGCTTTTTGCGACATGCCGCAGTCAGCAATCTGGTAGAACGTTTCCCATTCCACATTCTTCCACGGCACATATTTGAAGCCAACTGTCCAGCCTTTGGAATCCTTGAGCAGCGAGCTCCAGGCATCATCCGCCCAGATATTGCCATGTGCCTGGATATTATGGTAACGCAGATAGGCACCAAACGAACCGACCACCGATGGATTCGTCCACTTATAATCCAGCCGGGCCAGATACGCGCGATTATTATCCTGTTCACCTGGGTCTGCCTGATAATTCGTCTGCACATAATCCGCAGTAAGCCGCAAATTCTTCGCAACATTCGTCGCCGCACTCAAGACAAATCCTTGATTGCCAAACGGCGTCTTTTGTTTGCCCGCTTCATAGAATTTATTGAGCTCGCCTGTACGCCCAACGTTCAGCTTTGCATAGGCGAGATTGATGTCGAAATTATGTCCGATCGGGCCACGGATTGTCGGTCCCCACATCGAAAAGTCCGCATTATCATACTCAGCCATCGCGTAGTAGAAAGCACCAGCTCGCAATCCTTGTTTCGTAATCGGATAGCTTACATCGATACCACTCGTGGTGCAGCCAAGCAACGAGAACTGCATGCCAAGCGGACTCCACTTACGGCCCGCATTGATTTCCAAACCGTTCTTGAGATTGCCCGTAAGCCAAATACGCTGGATCTGTCCATGCTCTCTCTTCAATTTACCTTCCGTGCCATTACCAGTCTGATGCGCGAACCGCTGATTTGTCTCGCTCTGGAAATGGCCTGTCCACTCATCATTGATTTTAAGATCCCCCAACAGATTCAGATAATAGCGGGAATTATCTTTCTCATCCGCCCAGGCATCGCCTTGATTGCGAGCATTATCCTTGTCCCACGATGCACGTACAAAACCATAGATCTTGACGCGATCCTGCTCTGCCTTCAATGCTTGAATATCATTTTTGTTCTTATTCGCTACCGTCTTTGCATTCTTCAGCTTGTTGTTTTCCTGTTTCAACGCTTTGAGCTGCTCAGCCAGCTGTTGCTGCTGTGCCTCCAATGCAGCAATGCGTGCAGTGACATCTGTCTCGTCAGCCGGTGCTGCACATACCGTTCCCGTAAGCCCCATAGTCAATCCCAGCAGGATAGCTCCCGTTTTTTTACGATTCATCATCTAACTCCCCTTTATCTCAATGTGTAGTGACTGCATCCGTATCTTCGACGTTCTCCTCAGACTGCTCACCGCGTTCCTCTTTAAGGAAGGCATTGTCCTGCGCCTTGAGGAACGGGAAGTAGACAGCCGTAGCGATGGCAAGGTTCACAATCTGTACGACAGCGCCCTGCCAGCCACCGAGCAAGAAGCCAGCGATTACCGGCGGCGTCGTCCAGGGAACCTGTACAGCACTGAACGGAGCCATGAAGCCCAGCGAGATTGAGAAGTACGTGACAAACATAGCCAGCAGCGGTACCAGGATGAACGGTACAAGCAGATACGGGTTGAAGACGATCGGCAGGCCGAAGATGATCGGCTCATTGATATTGAAGAGTCCCGGAACAAAGGCCATCTTCATCAAGGATTTGAGCTGCTGCGAACGAGCCGTAATCGCACCGGCAATCAGCAAGCCCAGCGTAAGGCCGCAGCCACCGCTCTTGACAAACACATCATTGATCTGGCAAGTGAATATCTTAGCCTGCGGGTTGTTGATAAGGCTCATGCCCGCATCGATGATATGCTGGTTGTCCAGCGAGTTGGCAATCAAGAGCGGGCTGACTACACCGCCGACAACGTTCGGGCCATGGATACCAGCCCAGAACAGGATGCTCTGCAGACCAACGATAATCGAACCACCAGCCAGCGAATCCGAAAGCCCCTGCAGCGGCGTCTGAATGACTTTGAAAATAAGCTCTGGCAGCGTCGTAGCGCCGATATAATGGCAAAGGCCATAGCATACGGATGCTGCTGTAAAGAAAATCATGCCTGGTACGAGAGCCGTAAAGGCTTTGGCAACGCCCGAGGGGACAGAATCCGGCATCTTGATGCCGATATGATTCTTCTCACAGTAGCAGAACACATACGAAACAAAGAAAGCAATGATGATTGCTGTAATAACACCGTTACTGCCAGCCCAAGCCTTCGGAATGATATCACCAACAGTCTCCCCACCCTTGCTGATGATGGATGGCGGCAGCAGGATCAGGAACGTGGACAAGGCCAGGATCGACGCCATGATTGCATCGCAGCCTTCGTTCTCTACATATTTATACGTGATAGACAAAACTACGATAAGTGCCAGCACGCTGAACGTACCACCAGCAACTGCATTGAGCGGTGCCGTCCAATCGTTGCCGAATAGCGAAGCCATGAACTCAGCATAACCGGGAATCGGCAGATTAGCGAGCAGCAGGAACACCGAACCGCAAATCGTGAATGGCGTCGTCATGATGAAACCATCACGCAGAGCTGCTACAGCACGAATCTGAGCGAACTCTCCCATGAATTCGATAAACTTATCGAATAGTTCTTGTTTACTCATGTTCTTTTTCCTCTTTTCCAATAGTCGATAACCTTGAGGCTGCGCGCCCAGCCTCTTCCCCTTAAGGTAAGTCTAATATAACACGTCGTACTTTTTGCGCACAATAACGCCAAACCAATACGAAACACTGATTCATATAAGCCGGCAGAAAACTTCTCCGGGCTGTATCACTGTTACATATATTATATGTATTCAAAATATTCCGTTATTTTAATATAAAAAAAGACTTCCCCGCCGGGAAGCCATATATTATCGCTTCAATAATAGAAATGTTTATTGAGCCACTGTTCCTTTTGCTGGGCATTCTTGTAGTCCACGCGTGTCATCAGTACCGCAAACAGGATATCGGTCACATATTTTGCCGTCATCAAGAAAACACGTGGCCCCAACTCCTCCATGGATTTTACCGTAGCCACAGGAAAAACCACCTCAGCCATAGAAGCTAACGACGAATTTGGTGCTGCGGTCAGCAGGATGATGGAATTGCCCCGGAGTTTGAGCAAATGCGCAATATCGAGCAGCATGCGGTTCTCACCCGTACGGCTGATAAAAAACGCCACATGATCCTTAGGCGCACCAGTCGCCTGCAAATACTGCATGGTCATGGCCGGATGAACCGTCGAACATTTATTAGCCATGATAAAACTGGAGGCCGCCATATTCGCAATGTCGAGATTATTATCTGTCGCATAGAAATCGATATGGTTTGTCTTATTGAGCAGCGTCAATGCCCGCACAAAATCCGCCGGGTCGAGCATCGTCCGCGTGTCCTTGATGGCATCAAGCTCAATACTCGTAACCTTATCAAGCAGTGAATGTACAGAATCCCGATCCGTCATGACAAGGTCATCGCCATGCGGCCGCTCAATATAACGCATCATCTCCGCCAGGAATTTGACCCGGAATTCCGTGTAACCACCAAAGCCCAGCTTTTGGCTGAAGCGAACAATCGCCGCCGAACTTGTAAAGGTTTCTTTGGCCAGCTGGCGTGTCGACATCCCCGGCAGCATGCGGAAATGCGTCAGCAAATAATCTGCAATCATCGCCTCCGATTCAGAAAGCCCTGTCTTCTCCTGCAGCTGTTTCACTAACCCTGTCATTTGTCATCCTCGATTTCTACTACATGGTCCCCAAAATAGTTGAAAGCCGTCTCCAGCGGCGCCCGCTCCTCTGGCGGAATATCATTGAGGTCAACTGGAATGGCCGGCGGCTCCTCAGGCAATGGAATAGCTTCCGTCCGCGGTTGCGCTTTAGGACGTGGCGGCGGTACCATCGGCCTGTCTTCACCGCTGCATGATAAATGCAATTCACGCCCTGTAATCTCTTGCAGCAAAGCTTCAAGCTGCTGCCGATAATTTCGCATCGTCAGCGACGCCATCAAGCTGCCCTTGAATTGAATGAAAAACTGTTTCTCAGTCATACCGGCAAAACTTCCCTGCTGCACACAGGCAAGAATGGGCATCTTATTGGCCTCCCGCAATCTTTTCAGCAAGGTATCCCAGACCTCCGCGTCAGCCGCCGTAACTTCCAGCGGCTCAGGCGGCGGGGCAGCCTGCACCTGCATAGGCCGCGCCACAGGGCGCGCAGCAGCTGTCGTGGGAGCTGCCGCCGCAGGAGATGCCGGCCGTTTTGCCAGAGCTGCCGTCACCTGCGCTAGTTTTGCCTCCAGCTGGGCAATGCGCGAATCATCAGCAGCTGCCGCCGGCATAGCCGCCGGACTTACGGCAGCAGCTTCAGGGCGGCATAAAGCCAACAATGCTACCTCGACTGTAATGCGCGGCTGCGGCGACCATTTCATCTCGTTCATCGCCTCATGCAATCGCTTGATTATCTGCATGATCTGCTCGGTGGCAAAGAGCTTCGCCTGCTCCTTGAGCACCTCATCCTGTTCGGCGTAGAGATCCATATTCGCCACCGTACCGGCAGCCTGATAAATCATCAGACTGCGCAAATGCAGGGAAAGCTCTGCTACGATCTGTTTGAGATCCTTGCCATCCCGCAAGAGTTCCGCAATGATTTCAAGCACTTCCTGCGCTTTATGTGCAGCTAAAGCCCTCGTCATACGATAAATCCAGTCATGACCGACAAGACCAAGAATCTGCCGCACACGCTCAGCCGTAATCTTCCCCTCAGCCAAGGCAGAACACTGATCGAGAATCGACAAAGCATCGCGCAGACCGCCATCAGCCTGGACGGCAATCATCGTCAGCGCCTCGTCTTCGGCATCCAGCTGCATCTCGGCCGCCACATGTGCCAGCCGCTCGCGAATCTCTTCCACTGTGATGCGCTTGAAATCGTAACGCTGGCAGCGTGACTGGATGGTCGCCGGCACCTTATGCGCTTCCGTGGTAGCCAGGATAAAGACGACATGTGCCGGTGGTTCTTCCAGCGTCTTGAGCAAGGCATTGAACGCCTCTGACGTCAGCATATGGACCTCATCGATGATATAGACCTTATAACGGCCATCGACCGGCGCAAATTTCACCGTCTCACGCAAGTCGCGTATCTCATCGATACCACGGTTCGATGCTGCATCGATTTCAAAGACATCCATTGACGAACCATCATTTATCTTGCGGCACTGCTCGCACTCACCACAGGGATCTGGCGTCGGGCCGTGCTCACAGTTCAATGCTTTCGCAAGGATTTTCGCAGTACTCGTCTTACCAGTACCGCGCGGCCCTGAAAACAGATAGGCATGACCGATGCGCCCCGACGTGATAGCATTAGACAACGTGCGGCTGATATGTTCCTGTCCCACCAGGTCCTTGAAACTGCCCGGACGCCATTTCCGGTATAATGCAATATACGCCATAACCCGTCTCCCCTTCGACTTCCTGCATACAAAAAAAGGATAGCTTTTTGCTATCCTTATTCTTTTCCACGTCGGACCACAGTCCCCAGGCGACCTTGCGGCACATGAAGCGGCCCTCTTATCGCTGCTTCCTTCCGGACCTGACGAGGTTCGCGGGACTTCATTGCGCAAGACCCAGACACTATGGCCCGACCTGAAAAAGAATAATCCTTATAAAAATAAATAAAAAAATGGCGGAGAGTGAGAGATTCGAACTCTCGATACAGCGTTCACCGTATACACGCTTTCCAGGCGTGCTCCTTCAACCACTCGGACAACTCTCCACAATGCTCTACAAAAGTAAGCTATTTATTTTTCCGTTGCCGCGCTTGTCGCTTAACAACAGAATTTATTATAATAGCTAAAACATTTTCTGTCAACACCTTTTTTTAATTTTCTTTGAAAAGAAAAGGAGCAGCAACTCTGCCCCTGATTATATCAGAAAAATTCATCTACCGCCAGTACGATCTGGAAGGCTCCCACCGATGTGTAAACACGCAGGCGCAATTGATGGCTGCCCTGCGGGACGATATCTTTCCCCCAGCGTGGCAATTGCAATTCCCCCTCAAGATCCTGCCGTGCCATAGTAACTGCAAACAACCCCTGCACGACATTGAGGAATTCTGCACAGACATCGATCGCCATATCATCCACCTCGGTAAGTGAATCATCTTCGCTGTAACGACGTGCAAGCTCCAAAAAAACAGGCTCGCTGGCAATCACGCCGCCCACGAAGTCAAAATCGCCATCGATGCGGACAGAAGCCGCATACGCAGGCGACGGCTCAGTCTCCTGGCAAGGCTCCTGCGCAATCACTGCTTCTGTGTGTACAAGCTCGCAGAGCTTTTCAATGAATATCTCCACATACGTCGTGTAGATTGCCAATTCGTCTGGTGCATAACCATTGCCTGCCGCCCGCAGCAAAGCCGTACGCACAGGCCGCGTATCAACAGCCTCGACCTTTGGCAGCAGCCGGACCATGGCCCCCTCATTTTCCTCGCCTTGTTTGAGCAGTGCCTGTATCTCCTCAGGACTATGTTTTTCCTCATTGAGCAGGCACTGGGCGATATTATACTTACTTGCCATTCGCAGCGACCTTCTTTCGGACCGTCTCGATGGTCTTCTTGATCTGGTCGCTGGAGTATGGCTTCTGGATAAAATCCATTGCCCCCATCTTGAGGGTTACCATAAGCTTCTGCGGCGTACCTGCCGACGACAGCATTACAACCGGCAAATCAGGATTCACTTCCTTGATGACCTGCAATGCTTCAATGCCCCCAACTTCCGGCATCACGATATCCAAAAAGATACAATCGATTGATTCCTGCAAGTTGATCATAACTGCCTCTTTGCCATTCTCCGCCTCAAGCACCTCGCAATCCAGTGCCTCCAGTTCCTGGCGCAGTTTCTTGCGCAGCATTTTGGAATCATCCGTAATCAAGACTCTAAGTTTTCTATCCAAAATTAACGCCTCCTCAGCAATAGCTCTTGCTTCTACAATTATTTTATCTTTTATGATCCATGCATCCAATCCATGCAATGTATTACTTAATTCGGCAGCCTGCCTGCAAACTCCTTCCCAGCAAAAAAAGAACCTGACAAAAAAGTCAGGTTCTTTTTTGCTGGCTTACCAGATGAACAGGCCAGCAATACCTGCCGATAGCAGCGACACCAGAATGCCGGACAGCAGCATATAGCCAACATTGCGGGAAATCAGATCGTTCTTATCCTCGTCAACAATGCTCTTGAAGCAGCCAATGATCATACCAACCGTCGAGAAGTTAGCAAACGACGTGATGAATACGGTCAAGACTCCCTGCATATGCACGCTGAAGTCCCCCATGATGTCCTTGACATTGAGCATGACAACAAATTCATTCGTGATGAGCTTCGTGCCCATATACTGCGCCAGCTGGAATGCCTCGCCGGCATCCAGACCAAGCAGCCAGGCAAACGGGAACATGATGCAGCCAAGAATATTCTCCAGCGTGACCGAAGGATGAATGAGTACAAGCAACTTATCGATAAGTGCAGCCAGTGCAACGAAAGCAATGACATTAGCGCAGATGATAAGTACCAGACGGCCTGCACCAAGGATCGAGTTACCCAGGAAGGAGAAGAACGGCTGACGCTCAGTTCCATTGTCATCGAGCGTCGCAATGACATCCTCTTTTTCCGAAACCCGTACCGGATGCAGCAAATTCGAAACAATCAGCGCATTGATGCAGTTGAGCGGAACAGCCGTCAGGATAAATTCCGCCGGCATCATTTTCGTGTAGACACCGATCAGCGCAGCCGTTACACAGCTCATGGACATCATAGCCAATGTCAGGTTGCGGTCTGCCTTCATACGCTTGAGTTGCAGCGTGGAAACAGCCAGCGCCTCCGTATTGCCAAGGAACATCATCTCAATGGCAAAGAACGATTCGAACTTCGGCGTACGCGTGATGAATGCCAATACTTTACCAATCCAGCGAATGATAAACGGCAGGATACCGATATACGTCAGGATATCGAAAAGCGGTACAACCAGCAGGATTGGCAACAGCGCCGAGGTAAAGAAATTCATCTGCTCAACATGAACCCAATCCGGGAACGCGAAAGCAATACCGTCATAGGCAACACTGACAAGCCAGACGAACGCTGCCGCCGCACCAGATACAATATCGCGGCCAATCGGGAAAGTCGTCAGGAACCAGGCGATAAATACATTCAAAAGCAACAGTGCACCAACACAGCGCCACTGAATCTCCTTACGTTTCTTGGATAAAAGAACGCCAATGGCCAGAAAGACCACTACACCAAGAAGATTGATAATGAAATACATCTTTTTCTTTCTCTCCTTTTTGCATTATGAGAAATAAGGACACGAGTCCTATTTTCGCACACGCATCTGGTATTGTCAAACTTTATCTAGGAATTAGAGATCTTTTTCGGAAAAAGCATACGGAAGGACTTCCTCCAGGGTAACCACCTTTACATCCCCCTTGAGATTTGCCATGATGATGCGGTTGATGTGAAACTCTCCCATGACTTGACGGCAGGCACCACAGGGTGAGCATGGCCCCTCGGTATCCGCAATCAAAGCAATGGCTTCAATCTCGCGCTCGCCTTCGGATACTGCCTTGAAGATGGCCGTACGCTCAGCACAGTTGGTCAACGGATAACTTGAATTCTCTACATTGCAGCCACCGTAGACATTGCCTTTCTTCGTCAACACCGCCGCACCGACTTTGAAGTTGGAGTACGGACTATAGGAAAATTCCCGATACTTACGTGCAACTTCAATCAGTTCTTTGTCATTCACGCTAAAACACTCCCTCAATACAAAATTTATTGACAATTGTGCCGATAAAGAATGCCTCCCTAAGGGAGGCATTCTTTATCCCTCGCCGCAGCAATCAATACTTTTCGACTTTGTCCTTCTCCACGCGCGCATAGACCAACGGCTCTTTGGCCGGCTGCGTATCGCCGATGACAACTGCTTTACGGTACAAGCGCTCAGCGTCCTGCAGCGATGCTTCCTTGGACGTATAAAGCGTTACAAGGCTGTCACCTTTCTTGACGGCATCGCCAAACTTCTTGTGCAGGACCAGCCCCGCCGAGAAGTCAATATCGCTGTCCTTCGTTTCGCGGCCAGCACCAAGAATAACCGACGTCTCACCGATTTCCTCGGCATTCATCTTGGTGATGAAGCCATCGCGCTCAGCCAGGATCTCCTGCTTGTACGGTGCCTGGGCAAATTTCTCGTAATCGCGCAGTACGGAGTCATCGCCTCCCTGCTCGCGAACCATCGTGCAGAACGTTTCAAAGGCACTGCCATCCGCAATAGCCTTTTCCGCCATCGCGCGGCACTCTTCAATCGTGCCCTTGCCTACGAGATACAGCATATTCTCAGCCAGCTGCAGTGAGACTTCCGTGAGGTCAGCCGGACCACGTCCCTTGAGGACATCCATTGACTCAATGACTTCAAGGCTGTTGCCGATACCAAAGCCCAGCGGCGTATCCATATCGGTAATCAGGGCTACCGTACGGCGGCCAGCCCCCTCACCGATAGCTACCATCGTCTGCGCCAGCTTAATGGAATCATCAAGCGTCTTCATGAAAGCACCGCTGCCCGTCTTAACATCCAGCAGAATGCAATCACTGCCAGCCGCCAGTTTCTTGCTCATGATCGAAGAAGCAATAAGCGGAATGCTGTCAACCGTAGCCGTGACATCACGCAGCGCATAGAGTTTCTTATCCGCCGGTGCCAGATTGCCCGACTGGCCAATAAGGCTCATGCCGCATTTGTTGACTGTATCGAAGAATTCCTTGCGATCGAGCACTGTACGGTAGCCCGGAATTGCCTCAAGCTTATCAACCGTGCCGCCCGTATGTCCAAGCCCACGGCCGGACATCTTGGCAACCTTACCGCCACAAGCAGCTACGATAGGTGCCACAATCAGCGTCGTCTTATCTCCAACACCACCCGTGGAATGCTTGTCGACCTTCTTGCCAGCAATAGCCGACAAATCGATCATATCGCCTGACTGTGCCATGACTTTCGTGAGTTCCGTAATTTCATGATCGTTCATGCCATTGAACCAGATGGCCATGGTCATTGCTGACATCTGATAGTCAGGAATCTCACCATTGACATAACCCGTGATCATGAACTGGATTTCCTCATCCGTCAGGACCTCGCCATGTTTTTTCTTCGTGATAAGATCATACATTCTCATTGCTGCATATCTCCTTTATGTAACAGGGGAGGTATGACCTCCCCCTTATTTTCAGTCTTTTATCAGCCGCGGCAGCAGGCTCTCGCCCTTCGTCTTGAGTTCGCAGCCAAACATGTCGGCAATCGTTGCGCCAATCATTGCAAACGTCGGATACGTCCCCAGATTCAAGCCAGCCTTTATTTGTTTGCCATAGACAAGCAATGGCACATACTCACGCGTATGGTCCGTACCCGGAGCGCCTGGATCGCAGCCATGGTCAGCCGTAATCATCAGCACATCGTCATCGCGCATCTTGGCCATGAACTCGCCAAGCTGACGGTCAAATACCGTAGCTGCCTCAGCATAGCCATCGATATTACGGCGATGGCCATACTGCATATCAAAGTCGACCAGGTTTACAAAACACAGGCCTTCAAAGTCCTCATCCATGAGTTTGAGCGTCTTTTCCATGCCATCGACATTATCTTTGTTGATGCCCAGGCTGCGGCTGATGCTGCGGCCGGCAAAGATATCTGCAATCTTGCCGACACCAATCGTGTCCAGCCCCTTGCGCTGCAACGCATCCAGCATGGTATCGCCCGTCGGATCAAGCGAGAAGTCATGACGGCGCGACGTGCGCGTATAATCTGGGAATTTACCGACATACGGACGGGCAATGACACGGCCGACACCATGCTCTCCCTGCAGGATTTCACGGGCCGTCTTGCAGTAGCCATAGAGCTCCTCAACAGGCACATCAGCTTCGTTGGCAGCGATCTGGAAGACGCTGTCTGCCGACGTATAGACGATAAGTCCGCCCGTCTTTTCCTGCTCCTGCCCATAATCATGGATAACCTGCGTACCCGAATACGGCTTATTGCAGAGAATTTTCTTGCCAAAAGCTTTCTCCAGTTTTGTGATGAGGTCCGCAGGGAAACCATCAGGATACGTCGGCATTGGCCGCTCGGATACGATACCTGCAATCTCCCAATGCCCCGTCGTCGTATCCTTACCACGCGAAAGTTCACGCAGGCGGGCAAAAGAGCCAATCGGCTCGGCCTCCGGCGTGCCACAGTCCACACCGTCAATGTTGAACAGACCGAGCTTCTTCATGTTCGGCGTATCATATTTTGGGGATGCAGCGATGGATTTGAGCGTATTGCAAACATCGTCACCAAACTCCGGTGCATCCGGCTCACGGCCAATGCCGTAGCTATCCAATACAAGGATAAACGCACGTTTAAACTTACTCACTTGATACCATTCCCTTCGTCAGTACCACTATTACTTGTCGATTTCATCTTTAAGTACCTTGACCGCAGCACTGGCGCCAAGACGCGTGCAGCCAGCCGCGAGGAAACTTTCCATTTCCTCACGCGTATGGATGCCGCCAGCAGCCTTCATCTCAACGCCTTTGCCGATATGCTTCTTGAAAAGCTCGATATCCTCGAGCTTGGCACCAGCGGAACCAAAGCCCGTCGACGTCTTGATGATATCTGCACCAGCCTTCGTCACACACTCACAAGCAGCAATCTTTTCTGCTTCCGTCAAGAAGCAGGTCTCAACGATGACCTTGAGCACGCGCTCGCCGCAGAGACGCTTGAGGGCACGGATCTCTTCGGTGACATACTCCGTCTCGCCAGCCTTGAGCATGCCGATATTGATGACCATATCAATCTCTACTGCACCATCAGCCAAAGCCTGTGCCGTCTCAGCAATCTTGGCTGCTGTGTTGCAGTTACCGTTTGGGAAGCCTACTACCGTTGCAATCTTGAGCGAATCCCCATACTGTGCCTTGATGCGCGATACAAAACAAGACGGCACCATAACCGTGGCCGTATGATATTCTACTGCCTCATCGCAGATCTTTTCAATATCAGCCCAGGTCGCCGTCTGTTTCAGATACGTGTGGTCGACACATGCTAAGATTTCCGTTGCGTTCATGATAATTCCTCCCAATATATAGGTCACGATATTTACAAAGATTGATGAATCACATCATCGCTTTTCCCTTTGTTGCTATTATTGTATCGCTTTCCCTCGCATAATAAAAGGACACATGTCTTTAAGTACCACGTATTTCATCGTGTTTTCTAAACATGTGTCCTGTTTTTCTTATTTCTACCCATCAACGACAATCAGCAGCCAAGCTCCAATCCCTGCGCCTTGCGCGCACGATATTCACGGTCAAGAATGCCGAGTATCACGAGATTCTCATAAACACCATTGGTCAGGATTGTCTCACGGATCAAACCTTCGCGCAGCATACCTTCCGACTCATATAGATGCAGAGCGCGCGCATTGTAGTCCTTGCAATCGAGCCAAGCCCGATGGAATCCCAGCGTATCAAACGCCCAGGCCTTCAAGAGCTTCATCGCTTCATGCCCGTAGCCCAGCCCTTTTTTGCCGATGATTACATGCGTCCACTCGATTTCCTTAGCGGGTGTCGTCAAACCGTTGATCATCAGATAACCGGCAGCTGCTCCGGTCGCTCGTTCTTCGACAATGACATCCATCGCCGCCTTGCCTTCCGTTATGATGCGCGTATGGAAATCCCGGTCAAAGGGTACGATGAACTTAAGGTTTTCCGGTTCGTACTCAAGCTTCATTATATAGTCTAAATCCGTAAGCTCCGCTCTGCGCAGCTGCAAACGTTCTCCCGCTTGCAAAATCTCGGCCATGCTATCACTCCGTTTCCTTAATTCATGAAAATGCCTTTTCTTTTCACATAGGTATAGTATAATTAGAGAGATTTTTTAGTTCAAGTAATCCTGTCACGAAAACACGATAAGGGGGTATTTTTTTGCCTAATTTAACATGGATGGCCTGGGTAGACTGGGCCCATCTCCTCGAAATGCTGATCATTCCTGGCTGCATCTTATTGGCATCGCTTACAGCCGGCATCACCATCAACCGCATCATCCATCGGCGGGTTGCCCACCATCTAGACACCGATGAAGCCAGCTGGCAATACATTTTCATCAATGCCTTGCAGGGCGTACCGATTTCACTCTGCCTGGTTGTCGGCCTCTACTGGATTGTCAACACCATCGACATCATCGAGCCGCTTGTACGCATTTTTTCCTATATTTTATTCACGGTCATCATCCTATCGATTACACGCGTCATCGCCCGTGCCGTCAGTGGCATCATCAATATGCAGATTGAACGCTCACAGCAGAAACTGCCCAAAACGACACTGCTCAATGCCATCGTCAACTGCATCATCTACGCGATGGGCGGCCTTGTCATCCTTCAATATTATGGCATATCGATTGCCCCCATCCTCACCGCTTTGGGTGTCGGTGGTATGGCCGTCGCACTCTCATTGCAGGAGACACTGGCCAATATTTTCTCGGGCCTGCACCTCATCCTATCCAAACAGCTGCGTATCGGCGACTACATCCGCCTCAGCACAGGGGAAGAGGGACGCGTTACTGACATCACTTGGCGCTTCACGACTATTGTGCCTGCCGGCGACGCCAATATGGTCGTCGTTCCAAACCAAAAAATCGCTTCCTCCATTATTACCAATTTCAGTATGCCGCACCGTGACATCGTCATCAAAATCCCCATCGGCGTTGCCTATGGCAGCGATCTCGATCTGGTCGAACGCGTAACCATCGAAGTCGCAGAAAAAACTTTGCAGGAAGTCGATAAAGACGTAACAATCAAACCTGCGGTACGCTTCCACACCTTTGGCGAGTCCAGCATCGATTTCAATGTACTCATGCATTCCAGCCGTTTTGACCATCAATTCATCATCCGCCATGAATTCATCAAAGCACTCACCAAACGATATCGCGAAGAGGGAATCGATATCCCCTACCCGATCCGCACGGTTATCCACTCGTAATCCACAATCGGAAAAATAATCTGTTGATAACAATATATAGTATGTCTATTGACTATCACCCCATATATATTGTATAATTTGTTCAGATTCAAGCACAGCCTTGCATCAAAACATCCGGCGCTGAAGCGCCCTTGCAATAGATAAAAGGACGGGGGATTATCATGGTAGTAAATGGTATTGATGTAACGATTGAAGGACTTTCCGATGTTTCCGAGCAGGAAATCATCAACTACATCGACTATGTCGAAAACGAGACAAACGATAAGATCGACACGCTGCGCATCTCGGCTGCTGACGATGATACGGTAAACATCGATTATGTCCTGCAGCCACATAAATTCGAGCGCATCCGCCGCATCACAGGCTATCTCGTCGGCACAATCGACCGCTGGAACGATGCCAAGCGATGCGAGGAACACGACCGCGTCAAACACGGCATGCACTGACGATGAAACTGCAGATTGCTGGTATCATTGATGACTCAATGGTTGACGGTGAGGGCATGCGGCTGACAGTCTTCACACAGGGCTGCCCGCATCACTGCCCTGGCTGCCATAATCCTGCCACGCACGACTTTCATGGCGGGCGTGAAACGACCATCGCGGCCATCCTGGCCAAAGTTGACGCCAACCCGCTGCTTGCTGGCATCACATTCAGTGGTGGCGAGCCTTTTATGCAGCCTGCCCCGCTGGCACGTCTTGCCCACGAAATCCATACACGTGGCCTGACCGTCTGGAGTTACACCGGCTTCACGCTGGAAGAGCTGCAGCTGCGCCGCAATCCCGCGATTGATGCTCTGCTCGCCGAAGTCGATGTGCTCATCGACGGCCGCTACCTTGCAGAGCAGCGCGATCTCACGCTGGCCTTCCGTGGCTCTGCAAACCAGCGTATCATCGATATGCATCACTGGCGCAAGACCGGTAAAATAAAACTTTTATACACAGATACCTAAAAGGAGCAGCAGGAAGTTATCCACAACTTCCTGCTGCTCCTTTTTATTGTTTATGTTTCCTTATTTCACGACCAGTACCGGACACTTGGACTGTTCAACGATATACTGGCTGACACTGCCGAGCAACACGCCCTTGACTACACCGAGCCCCCTGCTGCCCATGACAATCATATCCATATCATTGGTCGTCGCAAAGTCAAGAATAACGACTGCCGGCGACCCTGTCTCAGAAAAAGCCTCCTTCTCGATGCCAGACGGAACCATCTCCATCGCACGATCAAGGATGACATTGCCAGCCTTGGTAACAGCCTCCAGAATTGCATCCGAGAGGCAGGCATTGATGGCCAGCTGGTTGATATTGGCCACATACAGGAAGTTCAGCTTAGCTTCGCAGGCTTCAGCCAGCGCAATTGCCTGTGCGACAGCACGATCCGAACCTTCCGACCCATCTACTGGTACAAGGATATTTCTCGACATAGTATTACCCCCTTGATATAATGCTCAAATTCATCTGGCCACTACCACAGAGACAGTCGCCCGTTCTACGATTTCCTGACTTACGCTGCCTAGCAAAAAGCCTTCTACCACACCGAGTCCGCGACAACCGATTACGATAAGTCCAACCTGCTTTTCAGCAGCAAAGCCAAGAATCTCCTCAACCGGGATTCCTGTGCGGCGATGATAGGCGGCAGTAACCGACGCGGGGATGTGTTTCCTCGCCCGCTCCAACGCCTCCTGCCCCTCGCGGCCAACCGGCCCCGCAATTGATGCAGGCAGCCAGGACTCCTGCTCATCGTCGGTGTCTGCATCGAAATACGAGACATGCAGTACATCCAGGACAGCTCCTGTCGCCTGTGCCAAACCAGCAGCCAACGTTACAGCCCGATCTGCACCGGCAGACGAATCAACAGGAACCAAGATACGGGTAAGATTCTTCATATGTTCTTCCTCCCCCCGTAATGCTTATATTGTATATTTCGGCAATTGCCGCAAAATTCCTCTAAATTTTCCCAATCTCCAAGAAAAAATCCACCAAACTTGTGCGTTGACAACAATTGCCAAAAGATGGTACACTTTATAGAACATTTAATGGCTATTTTAGGTTGAATATATTATTTTATGTAAATAAGATATCATTCTGCAGTATATTTATGTATACATTTTTTAAAGGAGGCATCATCCATGTCAAAAACCGCCGCTGCATCACCATCCAATCAGGAAATCGTCGCATCGACTACCATCGCTGGGGTCTATCAGGCTGCCCGGCAGCTTGAAGGCGTGGTCAAAAAAACGCCGCTGATTCCCAGCGATTTTTTTTCGGAGCAATCCGGCAACCAAGTTTTCCTGAAACCAGAAAACCTGCAGCATACTGGTGCCTTCAAACTCCGCGGTGCCTATAACAAAATCAGCCAGCTCAGCGACGAAGAACGTGCCAAAGGCGTAATCACCGCATCAGCAGGCAATCACGCACAGGGAGTCGCCTTCGCCGCCCAGAAGCTCGGCGTCAAGGCTGTCATCTGCATGCCAGCTACGACACCGATTCTCAAGGTGGAGGGCACTAAGGCCCTCGGTGCCGAAGTTGTCTTGCATGGCGATGGCTTCGACGATGCCTATGCCTATAGCCTCGAACTACAGAAACAGCATGGCTACGTCTATATCCATCCATTCAACGATTTGCAAGTATTGCTCGGCCAAGGTACAACAGCCCTTGAAATCATCGATGCCTGCAAGGATATCGACGCGATTCTTGTGCCGATTGGCGGCGGCGGTTTCGCCTCAGGCGTAGCCTTGGCCACAAAACTCGTCAATCCCGGCATCAAAGTCATCGGTGTCGAACCAGCCAATGCCGCCTGCATGAAAAAGGCGCTGAAGAAAAACAAGATAGTTACACTTCCTAGTGCCGACACCGTAGCAGATGGCTGTGCAGTCAAAACAGCTGGTACGCTGACCTTTGAATTCTGCCGGAAATACCTCGACGATATCATCACAGTATCGGAAATGGAAATCATGGGAGCCCTGCTCTCACTCATTGAAAAACATAAGCTGATTGCCGAAGGGGCAGGTGTCCTCTCGCTTGCAGCCTTGTCCAAGCTGCCATTCAAAGGGAAGAAGGTAGCCGCCATAGTCAGTGGCGGCAACATCGATATCTCGATGATTTCAGCGCTGATTGAAAAGGCACTGGTTGCCCGCAGCCGTGTCTTCTGCTTCGCTGTGCTGCTGCCGGATAAACCTGGCCAGCTCCTTAACGTATCGCGCATCCTGTCAGAGGAAAACGCCAACGTCATCGAGCTCAATCACAATCAAACCAAAGTCACAGACAGCTTCAAAAAAGTCGTGCTTGAAGTCACGGTCGAAACACATAATGAAGAACACGTCCAGCGCATCATCCACGCCTTGGCCCAGAATGGCTACGAAGTCGAACGTCTTTACTGATTGCGGATTTATTCATAGTTTTCTGAAAATAGAACCTTTATGCTTGCACATTGACTTTTTTAGTACCTGCTTATATAATGAAGTGTCTTATTTATTTTCATCATTTTTTCACAATGAGCTGTATAAAGAAAGGAATGAACTCATTTGGTTCTACTCGCACTGTCCCCAATTCTTTGGCTGGTCGTTGCGCTGAGCATCCTTCATATGCCCGGTCACAAGGCCTGCTCTCTGGCACTCGTCATCTCTGTGGTGGTCGGCATGGCTCTCTACGATATGACGGCTTTACATGCATTTCAGGCCTTCCTTGAGGGCGTGGCGCTGGCTTGCTGGCCGATCTTGCTGGTCATTATCGCCGCAATCTTTACCTACAACCTGTCCCTGCACACCAAGGGTATGGATATCATCAAGAAAATGCTCACCTCTGTCAGCAATGACCGCCGTGTGCTTATCCTCTTGATTGGTTGGGGCTTTGGCGGTTTCCTCGAAGGCATGGCTGGCTTCGGTACGGCTATCGCGATTCCCGCTGGCATGCTTGCCGGCATTGGCATCAACCCGATTATGGCAGCCTCGGTTTGCCTGATTGCCAACTCTGTACCGACGGCTTATGGTTCCATCGGTATTCCGCTTGTAACGCTTGGCAGTGTCACTGGCAGTGATCCGACGACGCTTGCTACCTACACCTGCCTGCAGCTTGCACCGCTCACGCTGCTCTGCCCGCTGCTCATGACGCTCGTAGCCAGCGGTGGTTCTCTCAGGGGACTCAAGGGCATGACGCTCATGTGCGCAGCAGCAGCTGCCGGCTTCCTCGTACCGGAGTTTATCGTTGCCTCCACCATGGGACCGGAGCTTGCCGTTGTCGCTGGTGCTATCGGCGCCATGGCCGCCATCGTCGGCTGCGCAAAGGCGTTCCCTGTAAATGATCCAGCCTTTGCCATGCCTGCACATGAAGATGAAGAACCTGTTACGGCCGCTGCTGGCATCAAAGCCTGGCTGCCGTTCATCCTTATCTTTGTCTTCCTGCTGGCAACCTCGAAGCTCATCCCGGCAATCCATGATCCACTGAATCTCATCAAATCGTCTGTCCTCATCTACACCGGTGAAGGCGGCGCACCGTATACGTTCACGTGGGTTGCTACGCCAGGTGTGCTGATCCTGCTGGCTGCTTTTATCGGCGGCAATGTCCAGGGTGCGGGCTTCGGTGAGATGCTCGGTGTCCTCAAGCGCACGATTATCAATCTGCGTTTCACGATTCTTACGATCATTACCGTCATCGCTACGGCAAAAGTCATGGGCTATGCTGGCATGACCCACGAGATTGCTGAGACGGCTGTTGCCGCAACTGGTACGGCTTATCCGTGCATCGCAGCTTTCATCGGTTCAATCGGTACGTTCATCACGGGCTCGGCTACATCGAGCTGTGTCCTGTTCGGCAAGCTGCAGACCGATTCTGCTATGGCTATCGGTGCCAGCCCGGCAGTCCAGTCCTGGATTGCTGCCGCTAATGCGACAGGCGCTTGTGCTGGTAAGATGGTATCGCCGCAGAGCATTGCCATCGCCGTTGCTTCTATCGGTGTCACGGGCGTCGATGGACAGCTGCTGAAGTTCGCTGTCAAATACTATCTGCCGTTTGTTATCGTCATGGGCCTTATCGTTTACTTTGGCCAGGCGTTCGTCGGCTGATTCCATAAAGAAACAAAACCTTCCTCGCATGCGAGGAAGGTTTTTTCGCATGTCGTGTGGTATACTAAACACATATAACCCAAAGGAGCAGCAACGAATATGATTCAACTAAACCAACTTACGACCGAACGGCGCAATCCGCAGACCGCTCATATCGACGAACTCGACACGCTCGCCATGGCAACACTCATCAATAACGAAGATCAGACCGTACCGCTTGCTGTTGCATCCGAGCTGCCGCAGATTGCCGCCGCCATCGACCTGATTGCGGACAGACTGCGCTGCGGCGGCCGCCTGATTTATATCGGTGCAGGAACCTCTGGCCGCCTCGGCATTCTTGACGCTGTCGAATGTCCGCCGACCTATGGCACCGATCCTGACCTCGTGCAAGGACTCATCGCTGGCGGGCTGCCAGCCATTTTCAAAGCCCAGGAAGGCGCTGAGGATAATCCCCAGCTTGCCCGTCACGATTTGGAAAAGATCAGCTTCACCGACAAGGATGTGCTTGTCGGCATCGCCGCCTCGGGCCGCACGCCCTACGTTATCGGTGGTCTCAGCTATGCCCGCGAACGCGGCGCTGCCACCATCGCTGTATCGTGCAGTGCTGTCTCGGCGATTGCTGGCCTTGCCGATATCGCCATCACTCCCGTCACCGGCCCCGAAGCCATCACGGGCAGCACGCGCATGAAAGCCGGCACCGCCCAAAAACTCGTACTCAATATGCTCTCGACGGGTACGATGATCAAACTCGGCAAGGTATATGGCAATCTGATGGTTGACGTCAAGACATCCAATCTGAAACTCGAGGAACGCGCCCGCCGCATCGTCATGGAGGCCGCAGACTGCACCCGCGAGGATGCCATAGCCGCGCTTGACGCAGCCAATGGCAACGCCAAGCTGGCTATCCTGCTCCAGCTTACCGGCTGCACACCAGCTGAAGGAACTTCCCTGCTTGCCAAAGCACAGGGAAAACTCAGCCTTGCCCTACAACAAAAGGAGGAGAATACACCATGAAATACGAACGCATCGCGCAAGAAATTTATGCGGTAACCGGCCCAGCTGCCAATATTGTCTCCATCAGCCATTGCATGACCCGCCTGCGCCTGTATCTTGCGCAGCGCCCCGCAGATATGGAAGCCCGTCTGAAAAAGATTGAAGGCGTCCTCGGTGTGAACGATACCGGCGATGAGCTGCAGATTATCCTCGGCCCTGGCACAGCGGATAGCGTCACCGATTGCTTTTCCCATATCGTGACAAAAGAATCTGCCGCCGCCAAAGCTGTTTCCTCTGCGTCCAGGCCGCAGATTGGCGATGGTCAGGCGCTCCATGCGCATATCCGGGCAAAAAATGCTACACCATTCAAGTTATTCCTTAAACGCCTTGCCAGCATTTTCCTGCCATTGATACCGGCATTCATCGCCTGCGGCCTGACTACGGGACTTCTAGGCACCGCCGCCAAGTTCGATCCCACCATTACGAGCACTGCCTGGTTCCAGCTTGGTGCCGTCGCTGGCAATGTCGTATTCTGGAGCATGAATCTTTTCATCGGCTACAACACCGCCAAAGAATTCGGCGGATCGCCAATCCTCGGTGGTATCCTCGGCGGTCTCATCAGTCATCCGGGATTGGCAGCCATTACGCTCGGAGATACACAGCTCGTCCCAGGGCGTGGCGGTGTCATCTCCGTGCTGCTTGTCGCCGCCCTCGGCGCATGGATTGAAAAGAAACTGCAACGTTTGATTCCAGATATGTTCAGTCTCTTCCTGGTTCCTCTGCTGACCTTCCTGATTGCCGGGCCAATTGCCATCTGCCTGCTGCAGCCGCTCGGCGGCTACATCGCCAGCAGTATCGGCAGTGCTGCCACCACGGCCGTCCAGAGCGGCGGTGCTATCACAGGCTTTGTACTCGGCGGTCTCTGGCTACCCATCGTCATGCTCGGTATCCATCAGGCATTTACCCCGATCCATGTCGAACTGCTGTCACAATATGGCATGACCATCCTGCTGCCCATCCTGGCCATGGCAGGTGCTGGCCAGGTAGGCGCCAGCTTTGCCGTTTTCTGTAAGACAAAGAATCCCCATCTCAAGAAAACTGTCGCCTCTGCTTTGCCAGTCGGCATCATGGGTATCGGCGAACCGCTGATCTATGGCGTTACCCTGCCGCTTGGCAAGCCGTTCCTCGCTGCCTGCATCGGTGGTGCTTTTGGCGGCGCTGTCCAGGCAGCCTTTGCCGTCGGCGCTTCGGCGCTCGGCATCTCGGGGCTGCCGCTGGCTGCCACGACCAATCATGTGCTTATCTATCTGGCAGGTGTGCTTACCGCCTATGTAACCGGCTTCATCGCTGCCTGGCTGCTCGGTTTCGATGACCCTGCCAACGAAGCGTGATTTTCCCCGCGCTTTTGGCACAACTATAAAACGATAAAGAAGGTACTATTCATGGAAAAAGGTATTTCCATCTACCCAGGGCTCGACAACACACTCGAGGAAAATCTGGCCCTGATCGACAAGGCTGCCGCTTGCGGTTTCCGCCGCCTCTTTACTTCCCTGCACATTCCCGAGACAAATACCGCAGCTCTCAAACGCGAGCTTTCCGAACTTTTGAAAGCCGCCCGCCAACATGATATGGAAGTCATTTCCGATATATCGCCAGCAACCATGGAAATGCTAGGCATCAAAGAGTTCAGCCCCCAGGCCTTTCGCATGCTCGGTATCACCACGCTGCGCCTCGACTACGGCTTCGGACTCAAAGAGATTGTCCGCCTGTCGCGCAACAAGCAGGGCATCCGCATCCAACTCAACGCCTCGACAATCACCGGCAAGCTTTTAAGTGCCCTCGTCGAAATGGATGCTAACTTCCATCAGATTGACGCGCTGCATAATTTCTACCCACGGCGCGGCACCGGCATCAGTGAGGAATTTCTCGTGCGCAAGACCATGATGTTGCACAAACTCGGTATCCGCACCGGTGCCTTCGTCCCCAGTCAGCATCGCCGCCGCGGCCCGTTGCACGATGGCCTGCCGACGCTGGAAGAACATCGCGATGAACCCAGCGAGCTTGCAGCCCGACATCTCATCGCCCTCGGCATCGACTCGGTATTTTTAGCCGACAGCCTGCCCGCTGACGACGAAATCGAAACAATTGGCAGCCTGGCTGGCGGCCAAGTCACACTGCGCGCCAAACTTCTGACCCATAATCCCATCCAGCGCGAACTGCTCACACACACCTTCACGGCCCGTGCCGACGAAGCCCGTGACTGTATCCGGGCCGAAGAAAGCCGCGCGTTGCTGAGGAAACTAAACGGTGTCATCCTCCCGGAAAACATGATTGTACGTCCTATCGGTGCCATTACCATCGACAACCAGGACTATCAGCGCTACATGGGAGAACTGCAGATCATCCGCCATCCCCAGCCTGCCGACACGCGCATTAACGTGCCAGCCATGGTAGAGGAAAGTGAAGTCAATCTGCTCCAGTACATCACACCAGGCCGAAAATTTTCATTCCGATTCGATACATAAACTGTTATAATGATAATGACTATATACACAACATCAGGGAGGATTCCATGGAAGAATTGACAGCTAATGATGACCTCTGCGAGATTCATCACACCCATCCAGACAAATTAGAACACTGCGCCGTCCATAAGCTTGACGATGCAACGAGTCAGGAACTCGCAGATATTTTCAAGATTCTTGGTGACAAGACCCGCATCAAGCTGCTTTCCCTGCTGGCCTCCGAAACAGAGCTTTGCGTTTGTGATATTGCTGAATCACTACAGATGGGCCAGTCTGCAATCTCACATCAGCTTCGCGTGCTGCGTGCAGCCCGGCTGGTAAAATTCCGCAAGGTTGGCAAAGAAGCCTTTTACTCGCTTGATGATGACCATGTTGTCAAACTCATGAGCCAAGGCCTCGATCATGTCCGCGAAAACTGACAACCACTAGCCACTTCTTGCTTGGCAGAAAGGACGATTCCGATGAAGAAATCCCGGTTGCTCCGCGCCGGCATCCTGACTGGCGTATCGCTTATGTTCCTGACAGGCGCTGCCTTTGCATCGCCCACCCTTCATACCGGCTCGCATGGCCATGACGTATTGCTGCTGCAAAAAAAACTCAAGACCATCGGCTACACCATCAGCTCCGTTGACGGCGTTTATGGCAATGAGACAGAACGCGCGGTAGCCGAATTCCAGCGCGACCAGAAAATACGTGTAACCGGTATCGTCAACAATGCCACCTGGCGGGCCCTAAAAAAGGCTAAACAACGTGAATGGGGAGCGAATGTGCCGCCACCAGCGGCACCCTCGCTCCCCAATAAAAAGTTGCCCCTTGCACCAAACAATAAACCGATTCTTGCCCCCGGCAAGGTCAAGGACATCATCAAAACCGCCAAATCTTATATCGGTGTACCATACAAATTCGGCGGCACAACCCCTAAGGCATTCGACTGCTCCGGTTACCTGCAATATGTCTTTGCCCAGAACGGCATTGCGATACCACGTACGGCCGATGAGCAGTACAAGCTCGGACGCCGTACAACCAGCAGCCACCAGCTTGTCCCGGGCGATCTCGTCTTCTTCACGACCTATGAGCCGGGAGCCTCACACTGCGGCATCTACCTTGGCAATGGAGACTTCATCCACGCCAGCTCCAGCAAAGGCGTCCGCATCGACAGTCTGTCCAGCGATTATTGGCAGCCACGTTATTATGGCGGCAAACATATCGTAAAATAACGCCGTCAAAGCAAATCTTCCCAAAGGTTCCGGCGAGGCACGAATTTTACCTTAGCCTGTCCGATAAGCTCGGTGCCATCCGGTGCTTTCGGAATTGGCTTTGACTCGTCAATTACCGGCCGAAGTTTTGGCAGCAGACGATAGCAGCTCTCCAAATGCCCATTTTCATAAACGGAAATCCGGATGCTGCCATCGGGCAGGATGCGCTTCACGGTTTCGGAAAATTCCCGTTGTACCTTAAGCTGCTTGATTTCTTCGCGCCGCTCTTCCATCGCCTCAAGCGTCTCCTGCAAGCTGCCTTTGCGCTGCGCCAGCAGGCTTGTAAACATCTGTTGAAAATCTTCTGTCGGAGCTTCTTTATTCGCTCTGCTGCCAGCTGCCCCAGCAGCCAGGCCAAAGCCTTCAATCTTTACCGCCATAAGCTATCCTCCTGTACGGATCTGACCTCTCTACAGGTATTATCGGCGAAAACGGAAAAAACTTAAAACGCCCTGCAGACTTGCTTGTCTGCAGGGTGTTTTAAGTTGTATTTATTTTCTGCTGTCAGCCACAGCCTGGAAAGCAGTTTCTGCAGCCGCAATCGTGCGGTCAATATCCGCCTCGCTGTGCGCGCCGCTCATGAACAATGTCTCGAACTGCGATGGAGCAAGGTAAATCCCTTGCTCGAGCATTGCCTTGAACCAGACTTTGAAAGCCTCTTGATCCGAAGCACAGGAATCCTCATAGTCAAAGACCTCATGCTCATTGAAGAAGATGCCAAACATCGAACCGGCTTGATGCGCCTGAATCGTTACACCAGCCGCCTTGGCCTTTTCCTGCCAGCCCAGCAGCAGCTTCTTCGTTTTGAGCGTAAGCTCACGGCTGTAATCAGCTTTGCCGTCTTCAGGCTCAGCCGTGATGATCTTGAGCGTTTCAAGACCTGCCGTCATCGCCAGCGGGTTGCCCGAAAGCGTGCCAGCCTGATAGACAGGGCCAGCAGGCGAAACTTTCTGCATGATGTCGCGACGGCCGCCATAGGCTGCAACCGGCAAGCCACCGCCGATGATCTTGCCAAGACACGTGAGATCCGGCGTGATGCCATAAGCTGCCTGCGCCCCCCCTAAGGAAGCGCGGAAGCCGCACATGACCTCATCGAAAATCAGCAACGCGCCATGCTTCTCCGTCAGATTGCGCAGCGTGCGCAGGTAGCCCTGTTTTGGCGGCACACATCCCATATTGCCAGCTACCGGCTCCACGATGACAGCTGCGACCTCATCGCCAATCTCTTCCATGACCTTTGTAATGGCCTCCGCATTGTTATACGGCACCGAAATCGTATCTTGTGCCGTCCCCTTCGTAACGCCCGGTGAGCTTGGCACGCCAAACGTCGCCATGCCAGAACCGGCATTGACGAGCAGGCTGTCACTATGTCCATGGTAGCAGCCGATGAATTTGACAATCTTTTCTCTTCCCGTATAGCCACGGGCCAGCCGCAATGCGCTCATCGTCGCTTCGGTACCGGAATTTACCATACGGATGACTTCAATCGATGGATAGACCTGCATGACGAGTTTGGCAAGCTCCGATTCGATGCAGGTCGGCGCACCGTAGCTGGTGCCGCGCGTTGCTGCGTCCTGCAAAGCCTTCACGACCTGCGGATGCGCATGGCCGACAACCATCGGCCCCCATGAGCCGACATAATCAATGTACTCGTTGCCATCGATATCATAGATTTTATCGCCCTCTGCCCGCGCAATGAACGGGGGATTGCAATCCACACTTGCATACGAACGGACCGGACTATTTACGCCGCCTGGCATGAGGTTCTTGGCCTCCGCAAAAGCAGCAGCAGATTTTTCAAGATTCAACATGGCTTACTCCTCTTCTTTGAGCCACTTGGCAGCATCCAAGGCATGATACGTGATGATGATATCAGCACCAGCGCGTTTCATGCTCAGCAGAGTCTCCAGCACAATACGCTTTTCATCGATCCAGCCATTCGCCGCCGCAGCCTTGACCATTGCATACTCGCCACTGACATTATAAACAGCCACCGGATGATGGATATGGTCGCGCACTTGACGCACGATATCGAGATAAGCCAGAGCCGGTTTTACCATGATGATGTCCGCGCCCTCTGCCACATCGAGATCGACTTCCTTGATGGCTTCATGCGCATTGGCAGGGTCCATCTGATACTGACGGCGATCGCCAAAGCAGGGCGCACTGTCTGCAGCATCACGGAATGGGCCATAATAGCCCGAAGCATATTTGACCGCATAACTCATAATGGATACATTGGTATAGCCAGCCTCATCGAGTGCCTCGCGGATGGCAGCCACACGGCCATCCATCATATCCGACGGTGCAATGATATCCACCCCAGCTTTCGCCTGCGAAACGGCAACTTTCTGCAATAGCTTGAGTGTCTTGTCATTATCTACGTAATGATTTTCCAGATGACCGCAGTGACCATGCGACGTATACTGGCAAAGGCAAACATCGCCAACGATCATGATTTCCGGTACAGCTTCTTTGATGGCCTTGATGGCACGCTGCACCGGACTCGTCATATCCCAGGCACTCGAACCGTCTTCGTCCTTGTACTCTGGCAGACCAAAAACCTCGACAGCGGGAATGCCCAGCTGCCAGCATTCCTGCGCAGTCTTTACCGCATTGTCGACCGACAGATGATAGCAGTTCGGCATGCTGGGGATTTCTTCTTTGATGCTTTCGCCGGGAACGACAAACAATGGATAGACAAAGTCCCTGGCTGAAAGGCTTGTCTCACGAACCATAGCGCGCATAGCAGGCGAGATACGCATGCGGCGCGGGCGAAGTTTCTGAGTATACATAACGTCCATCTCCTATGAAATCACATATTTTCTTTGATTGCTTCCACAAGCCCATCAATCGTGTATTTTTTCGCCACGATATCCGGTTCAATACCGTTTTTATTGGCCGTATCAGCCGTAACCGGACCGATAGCAGCCGTCTTGACGCCAGCCAATGCTGCTGCCGAGCCCACGATCTGGATAAGATTCGTTACCGTCGAAGAACTCGTGAATGTTACAAGATCAATTTCGCCACCAGCCAGCTGCGCTTTGAGCGTCTCGCCGTCCACAGCAGCAGCCACAGTCCGGTAAGCCGGGACAACGTCTACCAATGCCCCCTGCTCACGAAGTTTCTCAGGCAGGATTTCACGGGCCTCCTGGGCCCGCGGCAACAGAATCTTTGCCTGCGGCGGCAATTTCCCTTTAAGCGCTTCCAATACCCCTTCCGCGCGGAATTCCTGTGGCAAGACATCCGCGATGATGCCATACGTCTTGAGCTTTTCAGCCGTAGCGCTGCCAATAGCCGCCACCTTCGCATATCCCATTGCCCGCGCATCCTTGCCAGCTGCAAACAAACGGGCAAAGAAATGCTCCACACCATTGACGCTCGTGAAAATCAACCACTGATAATCGCTGAGATTGCCGATAGCAGAGTCAAGAGCCGCATAATCATCGGCCGGATCTTCGATGCGGATAGCCGGTGTCTCGATAACCTTGGCCCCCAGCTGTTCAAGACGCGCCGTCAGCTTCGAAGCCTGGCTGCGCGCCCGCGTGACGAGCACTGTCTTACCAAACAACGGATGCGTCTTCGGTTCATCAAACCATCGGAGTTTTTCGCGCAGGTTGACAACATCACCAACGATAAAGATTGCTGGCGGCTTGAGACCAGCTTTTGCTACATCCTCTGCTGCCGTGCCCACTGTTGTCATGAGCACACGCTGCTCAGGCTTCGTACCCCAGCGGATAACAGCAGCCGGCGTATCAGCCGGACGGCCATTTTCGATGAGTTTAGCCGTGATATGCGGCAGATTCGCGACGCCCATGAGGAAAACAAGCGTATCGACACCTGTTGCCAAATGTTCCCAGCGCATATTGCTCTTTCCCTTGGTCGGATCTTCATGACCAGTGACCACGGCAAACGAAGTCGCCACCGCCCGATGCGTGACCGGAATCCCTGCATAGGCTGGTACCGAAATCGCCGACGTGATGCCTGGCACGATTTCAAACGGCAGGCCATTTTCCTGCAGCAGCAATCCTTCCTCACCGCCACGGCCAAAGACAAACGGATCGCCGCCCTTGAGACGCACGACGCATTTTCCCTCCTTGGCCTTATCGACCAGCAGCTGATTGATATCCTCCTGCCTCATCGTATGATTGCTCGATGCCTTGCCGACGTAAATATACTCAGCATCATCGGGCGCCCACTGAAGAATGCGGTCATCGGCCAGGCGATCATAGACGACGACATCTGCCTGCTTGAGACATTCCACTGCCTTGAGGCTGATCAGACGATAATCTCCGGGGCCAGCCCCCACCAAATAAACCATTCCTGCCATATATCTATCTCTCCCTTATTCCTGTATTACTCACGATTGAGCAACAGCCCAAGCTCATGCATGATCGCAATGCCACCCTTATCCAGCAGCATATCAGCCAACTGACGGCCAAGGCTCCCGGCATCAGCAGCCGGCCCCGTGATCTTATCGCGATAGAGCCTGCTGCCATCGAGCGAGGCTATGACGGCCTCGACTTGCAGCTGCCCCTCACCAGCCGGTGTCGCATAAACGCCGACTGGTACCTGGCAGCCGCCCTCGACCCGGCTGAGGAACGCCCGCTCAGCAGCCGCACACTGCACAGTCTCATCGTCATTGAGAAAATCGATAAGCGCGCGGATTTCACCATCATCGGCGCGCGTCTCAATGGCCAGCGCTCCCTGGCCTACGGCCGGTAAAACGAGGCTCTTAGGCAGAACATCCGTGATGCGTTCGCCAAAGCCCAGCCGCTTCAATCCTGCCACTGCCAGAATGATAGCATCAAAGTTCTCATCCTCAAGCTTTTGCAAGCGCGTGTTGACATTGCCGCGTAAATCGCAGATATTGAGATCAGGGCGTTCATGCAAGAGCTGTGCCTTACGGCGCAAGCTCGACGTGCCGACTTTCGCCCCATGAGGCAGATCGGCGAAACGCTTGTATTTCGGGCTGACTACCGCATCACCAGGATCGAAGCGCTTGGTGATGGCCGAAATCACCAGTCCTGCCGGAACCTCTGTCGGCATATCCTTGAGGCTATGCACAGCTAAATCGATCCCCCCAGCCAGCATATCTGTTTCAAGCTCCTTGGTAAAGAGCCCTTTGCCGCCAATCTTTGCCAGTGGCGCATCGAGTATCTTGTCTCCCTTGGTTGTCATGAGCTTCAGCTCAACGGTCAGTGCCGGATATTTCTCCTCCAGACGTCCCTTGACGTATTCTGCCTGCCAAAGCGCGAGCTTACTGCTCCGCGTACCGATAATGATGGTGTCTTTCTTCACGGGTAGCTGTCTCTCCTATCGTATCAAGTTTAAATAACGAGCGCATGGCATCGATATAGAATTCCTCCTGCGGCGTTCCTGCCGACGCATTGAGTTTCATCATCGGCATGCGCAGGATCTTGCGCACGATCATGCGGGTCATATGTTCAATCTGACGCTGCTCCTCCGTCGTAAGATCGGGAAGTTTCGAGCTCGCCCGTTTGATTTCCCGCTGCCGGATGCGCTCACAGCGTTCCGAAAGCAATGCCATCAAAGGACGGAACGAAAGGTACTGGAATTTATCCTCAATCGAAAGGACTTCCTCTTCGATAATGTCTTTCGCCTGCTCGGCTTCCTCACGGCGCTCCTGGATATGCTCGTCAACCACTTCTTCCAATGCGTCAATGTTGTAAAGCGTAACACCCTTGATGTCACCAACATCAGGATCGACATCGCGCGGAACAGCGATGTCGATAAGGAACAAATGGCGTCCACGGCGCTTTGTCATAAGCTGCCGCGTCTCCCATGGCTTGATGACATAATGCGGTGCTCCCGTCGAAGTCACGATAACATCAACATCTACGGCTTGCTTCATTGCATCCTCAAACGGAATGGCCTCACCGTCAAATCGCTCAGCCAGCTGCTCGGCACGTTCAAAGTGACGATTCGTCACATAAATTTTCTTGACCCCATGGGCAACAAGATGCTGAGCCGTAAGCTCAGCCATCTTGCCCGCTCCGAAGATAAGAGCATTCGAACCATCCAAGCCATCAAGTTCCTTACGTGCCAGCTCAACAGCTGCATAGCTTATCGAAACTGAATTATACTGGATACGGGTTTCCGTGCGCACGCGCTTGCCCGTGGCAATCGCACGATGGAACAGCGTATTGAGCACCGTACTCGTCGTACCAGCTTCACGGCCTAAGGCATAGGCTTCCTTGACCTGCGAGAGGATCTGCCCTTCCCCGAGCACCAGTGAATCGAGGCTGGATGCTACACGGAACAGATGGCGGATGCAATCCTCATGCGCATAATGGTAGAGGTACTCATCAATATTTTCCTCATTGCCCGTGAGGTCGAACAAAAACTGCTTCAAGGTCGGCAAATCCTGCCGCACATCATCAACCACCGCATACATCTCACTGCGATTGCAAGTCGACAGCACAACTGCCTCGAGCAGGCCCTCATACTCATTAAGATTTGCCAGACCATTGCGCACCGCTTGCTTAGGAATCGAAAACCGCTCACGCACATCTACAGGCGCTGTCTTATGGTTTAATCCCAGCATCAGTAATTCCATGTCTTATCTCATCCTCCGCCTGGCGAAGTTCGCCAGCTCTCACTAAATCTATCACCTTTTGATCGAGTACCTGACGCCATAACTGCTGATGGCCGTCACTTCCACCAGGCACTTGCTTGATTTCCGCACGCAGCTTTGCCAGCCAATCCATAAACACCGTAAAACTTTCAGGGTATTCCTGCTCCAGCCGCTCACGCAAGAGCCGGGAAAACGCCGGACTGCCGCCACCTGTTGACACTGTCAGCAACAAATCACCTCGCTGCACGCGCGATGGCACCTGAAAATCCGTGATTTCAGGCTGCGCCGCTGCATTGACCAGCGCCCCGATTGCCCGTGCTTCCGCAGCAGCTTGGCGGTTGACAGCCGGTACATCTGCCGTGCAGAAAACCAATAATGGCTGTAATTCTTGCAGACTGCCAGGACGGTATTCTTCCTGCCGCCAGTCCAGCATCTGCTGCCTGGCCAGCTGTCGGATTCCTGCGGTTGCCTCGGGAGCAATGACCGTCACAGAAGCACCAGCTGCCAGCAAGCCCTGCGCCTTGCGCTCTGCCACCCGTCCACCACCAACAATGACACAAACCTTGGCGGATAGTTCCAAATTCAATGGATAAAGCATCTGCATCCCTGCTTTCCTGAATGAATATCAATTACGAATTCGATTCATTTTTAACACGCTTCTATTATTATACTCCATCTCTGCACAAAAAAAAAGAAGATACCCGACCGGATATCTTCCGTTATTCACACGTATTTCCTATCAATCCAGCGAAATGATTTTATTCTTGAGCACATAAACCAATGCCTGCGTACGATCATTGACCTTAAGCTTGTGAAAGATGCTCGTCAAATGATTCTTGACCGTCTTTTCGCTGAGTCCCAGTGCCTTGCCAATGTCTTGATTCGAAAACCCCTTGGCAATACACTCAAGCACGTCCATTTCACGGGCCGTCAAGCGTTCCCCGCGGCTCTCGTCAAGCATTTCACGCGCCTTTGTCTCCACATCATCCGACAAGGACAAACTGCCGAATAAACGCTCAGCCAATTTCGGATAAACAAAGGCATTGCCTTCATTGACCACATGGATAGCCTTGACGAGCACAGAGGGCTCGACATCCTTGAGCAAATACCCAAGCGCACCATTCTTTAGCAACTCCAGTACATAGTTATCACTATCATGGATAGTAAGCGCAATGATTTTTGTCGGGCAGTCTGCCTGTTTGAGCTGACGGGCAACTTCGAGCCCGCTAAGCCCCGGCATGTTAAGATCCAACAGCAGCACATCCGGCTGAAGCATCAGCGTCCGCGCCAACGTTTCCTGTCCATCCTCTGCTTCGCCGATGACCTCTAAATCATCCTCGAAATTCAATACACGCTTGATACCTTGCCGCAACAGCGCATGGTCATCTGCAATCAAAATCTTAATCGCCATAACTGTTCTCCTTTACTTTTCCGGTTGACCTGTATCCCTTATCCCACCAGAATCTCCTAATATATGCGCCGTCAAGAAAATCATGATTTCTGACTCCGTACGGCTATGTTTCAGATTGCGAAAAAATTGTCCTAAGATAGGAATATCCCCCAATATAGGAATCTTGCTGAGTGCACGCGATTCCTCACTGCCAATAAGCCCGCCAATAACCATTGTCTCACCATCCCGCAAGCGCACATTAGTATCTGCACTGCGCTTCTGAAAACGATACGCCTTGATATCGTTGACAAACAACGGCGTACTGACCTCCGTGTGGACTTCTGCCGTAATCTGGCGGTCTTCATTCACCCGCGGCGTACAACGTAAGATAATCCCCGCCTGCCGGTAGGTCATCGTCGTTGTTGTCGTCGCATCGGTAACCGATTGTGTCGGCACAGGAACCTCCCCGCCGATGTTGATGACAGCTTCATGCCCCTGCAGCGTCGTTATATTCGGACGCGCCAGGATCTTAGCCTTGCCATCGGTAAGCAGCGCATTGAGTTTGGCGGCAAAATAAAACTCAAAAGGCTGCCCTTCAGGGCCATGCCCAAACTGGATGATTCCTGGAACTTGCTCCCTGCCCTCCCAGTGCCGCCGGACTTCCGTCTCTACGCGCTCAGTATCCTTTCCCACATGATACCAGCGCTTATGTGACTCCGGATACTGCGGCAGTTTCGACCACTGCCACTCTACGCCCAATTCTTTTGAAGCATTACGCGATAGAGCTACCACCTTGGCCTCCAGGGACACTTGCTCAGCAGGTACATCCAACTCATGAAGCAAGGCTACCAGTGCCTGTGCCTCCGTGTCCGTACCATAGAATACTACATCGCCTGTCGTTTCATTGACCAGCGCCATTTTCTCCCCTTGTTCCGCCGTATCCGTCTTAGACTCTTTTTTCTTACCGTTATCAGTATTTAGATTCAACGCCGAATCCTTTTTTCCTGCCGCTTGCAGTGACAAATTTACAACTTTCGCCAAATCATGCGGATTGGCATACTTTGCCCGGTAAACATGCATACTGCGCAGACTGGCAGCCCGCGCGGCAGTCGTCACCAGATATTCATTGCCATTCCGGATAACCAAAAGTCCCTTAGCCGCAGCCACCAGCTGCAGGACACGATCCGGCTCATCCGTAAGCGACATAGTCACACTGCCCGTTACCGCATCATCCAGCACCAGATTGAACTTCCCTATTCGCGCGGCCGACAGCAGCACAGCGCGTACATCACCACCTACCACCTGTACCTGCATGGGTTCAGCCTTTGCACTGGGCAGCAGCAGACTGAAGATAATAATTTGTACCAACCAGCATTTTTGCCACAATTTCATCATCTTTTCCTCATTGCAAAGCTGGCAAGGGCAATACCAACCGTTTTTCCAGCCCGCCTTTTTGCACCACAACACCATTCTGGTCAATCATCACAACACGCCACGACTGGCAAACCTCCCCCGCAGCCAAAGCCACAGTTGTTCCCTGTATCCGCAGCAACGCCAGACAGCAGTTATCCGTCTGCATGATACCGCATAATTCCGGTTCTGCATCCCCGCTTTGCTGGGATGGCAATACTTCTGACGGCGGCGATAGCGCAGGTTCTGGCGGCGGGCCATCAGTCATCACAGCCATTTGCTTCTGTTCCGCTGCAGTTTCATGCATCAGCGTAAATGGATTGCGCACTTCGCTGCTGGCCTGCGCCAGCGCCAGCCCCTGCACCGGCCTACGGCTTGTTTCCGGTTCATTTACTGCCGGAGGAAGCTTCTCCACTGGCACGTCCTCCGTCTCTCCCGCATACAGGATTGCTGCACCAGCCGCCAATGATGTCACCAACAATACCACAAGCCTCTGCTTATCACTCTGTAGGTCCATAAGCGATTCCACCTCTTTTTTGTCCGCTCATAATGGACTTTCTACTTTTTATTATAGTCAAGCATACTCTTGTTGTATAGTGTTTTCTTCTATTTTAAGTGGGAAACGATAACGAAAAAGAAGAACTTCCTCCACCGAGGAAGTTCTTCCCTAATCCACTACAGGAATTATTTCTGGTTCTTAGCCTTGCACTCTGCAAGTTTCGGTCCCATGATGCGTTTATAAGACTCAACACCCGGCTGATCGAAAGCATCGACATCAGCCAGCTCACCCTCATAAGCAACCGACATAGCCAGCATATAGAGGAGTTCGCCAAGATGATATGCATCAAGCTTCGGCAGCGTAAAGCAGGCATTGTAGCGCTTGTTGGAAGCCAGCGCATCCGCATTGGACTGGCGAGCCACCTCAAGTGCCTGTCCCATCGTCACGCCAGAAATATCCGCGAGCTTCTTCGCCTCAGGGAATACATTTGGAATTGTAAGGTCATTCTCCCAATTCTCAAGGCGAATGAACTGAACGACTTTATCCAGCTTGCCTTCCTGATGCTGCTGCGTCTGGGAATGCATATCCGTCGTACCGACAGCAACGAGCGGCGTACGGCCATAGCATACTTCCTTGCCCTCTTTATTGTACTGTTTGCCAAGCGACTCAGCCAGCAGCTGGATGTACCACTCCGAAACGGATTTGAGATAATCGCCATACGGCATCATAACCTCAATATCACGGCCATGTTTTTCAGCAGCAGCAAACTTCAATGCCGCATTGAGCATAGCCGGATTCTGCCAGATATCATCATTCTGGCAAGCTTTGTCCATATCCTTGGCACCATCGAGGAATGCCTGGATATCAAAGCCGATGCAGGCAGCCAGCGTCAGACCGACCTCGCAGAAAATCGAGAAGCGTCCGCCGACACCATCTGGTACAGCATACTGCGGCCAGCCCTTTTCGATAGCCAGCTTTTTCAGCAGCGTCTGTTTCTCCATGTTCGGGTCCGTTACAGCTACGACCTCAACGTCGATGCCTTCAAACTTCTGCAGAGCATCATAGATAACCATGAAGTTAGACATCGTGTCAAGCGTACCGCCAGATTTCGAGATAACGAGCAGCAATACCTTGAGATTGCGTTTCTCATGGCTCTGGGTAATGGCAGCCGAACTCTTCAGATAATGGATGATATCACCCGTACGGCGCGGATCGATGTTCTGACCACTGAAGATGACTTTCGGGAAGCCATTGCGCTCTTCTTTGGACATAGCGTTCCAGAATTCCCCGCAGTGAACATCAAAGAGAACCTTGTCACCGAGATAAGAACCGCCGATACCCAGCGAAACTACGACGTCTACATTGTCCTTGACATGATCCGTAAGTTCCTGCAGATGTTTCATCGAGTCCGGACTGTTCAGATGCCCCTCTTCGATATACGGCAGCTGGCTGAACAGAACTTTCTCCGGCTCACCATCTTTCGACAGATGTGCGCGAATGAAGCCTGTCTCACGCATAACCTTCATGGCCTCATGGGCTTTTTTGAGATCTTCCTCATAGCTTTTGAGATCTGCCTCAGTGACTTTGCCCTCACCATACAGGTTATCGTAGTCAAAAGTAAAGCCGGATTTCAGTTTCAAACTCATGCTCGTCAACACTCCTCTTTGTGCCCCATTTCCCTTGCAAATCGTTGCCAGCAAGTAAAATGCAGGCGTTAAAATCACTTATTGTTCCATACGTGATTATTATAACGAACCATTTTCTCTTAGTCAACATCGAATCAAGACGGTTTCGATTCTCTTGTAACAATATTCCAAAATCCGAAACACCTGCTAAAACACAAAATGCCACCGCCGGTCATCCCCTTGGCGGTGGCATTCTTCATTTTTTTCAGTGGCGGGCTTCCCTGAGACGCGCCGCAATATCCTGCCAGGAAAAAGTTTCCGCAGCTAAAAGCTCCGACAGCTTTTTCCCTTTTGAACGCGAGAGCAGTTCAAGCACTAGCAGCCAAAGCAGCATGCCGCGCTCGCCACACGCCCCCGAAATGCAGCGGCCATTTTCATCAAACAAGCAGCAGGTGCCCAGGTCAAGATCCCAAAGGACCCCCATATCTGCCTCCTGCTCAGCTACGGCTGCTGCCGTAGCCGCCCGCATGCCAGCATTCGCTGAATCCGGCACGCCATAAGGAAAACTGCGGTCAAATACGTTGTTGAGTTTCACGATGTCAAACGGCAGTTTCTTCTCCAGTGCATTGATAACCGGACCAGCCGGGCCGTTGACGGTATTGGCCACAACCTTATAGGGCTTGAGCTTGTCCTCATCGATATATGCGAGCAGTCCTTCCACATACGTTTGCATGACATCGACGTCAACTACTTCTGCCGTTCCATCCCTTTCGGCATCAAAATCACTGGCGGCAATCTTTTTCTCAAGCTCCCTAAGGTCATATACCTCCTGCACCAAGCGAACCTCTTTACTGACTGAATCCATCAAATACACCTCTGTTTAATCCTATTGTTATGCCAGCAGCGGCTTCACAGCCTCTGCCAATTGCTCTTTTACCTGCTTGGCCTCTGCAAGATCCTTGCCCAGCGTCGTGAAATACGTCTTGATTTTCGGCTCCGTGCCCGACGGACGGACAACAACAGTCGAACCATCATCAAGCGTATAGGTCAGTACATTGGCCTTCGGCAGCCCCGTTTTTTCCGGCTCAGCATAGTCGATAAGCGCTGCCACCTTGCGGCCTGCAAACTCCGTAGGCGGATTCTTGCGCAACGCTGCCATGATGCCTTTCATCTTGTCCATACCCGAAAGCCCCGGGAAGGAGAATGAATCCACAGCATTGTAATAGCGTCCATACTGCTGGTAGATTTCCTCCAAGCGCTGCTTGATGGACGAACCGATGGAGCGATAGTAAGCAGCCATCTCGCAGATGAGCATCGACGATACAACCGCATCCTTGTCTCGGACATACGGCCCAGCTAAATAACCATAGCTTTCCTCAAAGCCAAAGATAAAGCGGTCTTCCTCGCCTTTTGCCTCAAGGCCGGCAATCTGATCGCCGATCCACTTGAAACCTGTGAGCACATGGCGCAGCTCAACGCCATAATGCTCAGCGACCTTGTCAGCCAGCGGCGTCGAAACAATAGACATTGCCGCTACCGGTTTTTCCGGCATCGTGCCCTTCTCCTTGCGGCCCTGGCAGATATAGTCAAGCAGCAGCACGCCCATCTCATTGCCGGACACGAGTTCATAGGAACCATCCGCACACTTCATGGCAATGCCAACGCGATCCGCATCGGGGTCAGTGGCAAGCATCAGATCCGCCTGCTCTTTCTTTGCCAGCTCAAGGCCCTTTTCGAGTGCCTCGAAGATTTCCGGATTCGGATAACTGCAAGTCGTGAAATAACCATTCGGATATTCCTGCTCCGGCACAATTGTGATATCCGTGATGCCTATATCCTTGAGCACACGCGTGACCGGCACCAGTCCCGTACCATTGAGCGGCGAATAGACAAGCTTGAGTCCAGCTGTCTTGGCAAGGCCCGGACGAACCTGCCGCGCTTCGATTGCCTCATAAAAAGCCTGCTTGCAGTCATCACCGACAAACTGGATAAGCCCCTTCTCGACGCCAGCGGCAAAACTGATATATTTCGCCCCAGTCAGCACATCGGTCTTCTGAATCGAATCGTAAACAACTGCCACCGCATCATCCGTCATCTGGCAGCCATCCGGTCCATAAGCCTTGTAACCATTATACTTGGCCGGATTATGTGATGCCGTTACCATGATGCCAGCATTGCACTTGTAGTAACGCGTAGCAAAGCTCAGTGCCGGTACTGGCATCAGCTCATCATAAAGACGTACCTTGATGCCGTTAGCTGCCAAAACGCTTGCTGCCTCACGCGCAAAGTTCCACCCCTTGAGGCGGCTATCGTAACTGATAGCTACCGTCTGCGTGCCTCCCTGCGTCTTGACCCAGTCAGCAACACCTTGCGTAGCCTGTCGTACCACCCAGATATTCATGCGGTTCGTGCCAGCTCCCAATACGCCGCGCAAGCCAGCCGTACCGAATTCCAATGCAACCGCAAAGCGATCTTTGATGGCCTCCTCGTCATCGCGGATATCGTTCAATTCCTTATTCAGATCAAAATCCAAAAGATCTGCTGCGGCCCAACGTTTGTACTCATCTTGATACATAATTAATCCATCCCTTTCATGAATCGGTTGATCTGGCATTATGAATACATTAACCCAACTCTTTACTTCGACACCGAGCCACAAATCCCTGCTAAACAAGGATTAACCGAGATTATATTTTTTCTTGAAACTCCGGCTCGTCCAGTAAAACGCAATAGCCAGCGGAACACACGAACCAATCCAGGCCATCGGATTTGCCAGGCAAGCCCCAAGATATCCCAGCGTTGCACAGAGAAAGATGGCTGCTGCCATGCGCATGATCAGCTCCATGATACCAGCAATCGTCGGCACCACACTCTGCCCTAAGCCTTGCAGCGTATAACGGAAAATAAACAGCAACGATAAAATCCAATAACACGAACCATTGACCATCAGATACTGCTGGCCATAATCGATAACCTGCTGCTGCCCGTCCCCGACGAACAGATACATGATATCAGGTCCGAAGATAATAAGCAGAACCCCGGCCAGGATGCTAAAGGAAACCGACATATAACAGCACTTGCGCACGCCCTCAGCAATGCGCGCATATTTCTGAGCTCCGTAATTCTGCGCCGTATAGGCCGCCATGGCCAAACCAAACGACATCATCGGCATCATAGCTACGGAATCAACCTTCTGCGAAGCTGCATAGGCAGCAACGGCAGTCGGTCCAAGATTGTTAAGAGCCACCTGCAAGACAATAGCTCCAATGGCGATAATCGATGACTGAAATCCCATCGGCAGGCCAATACGCAGATGTTCCCGCAGGATATGCCAAGATACACGCCAATCCTCACGCTTCGTATGCAGTGCCGGCACGCGGCGGCGGATATAGATGTAACAGACAGTATTACCGATGAACTGCGCTACCACTGTCGCAATAGCCGCCCCCGGTATTCCCCATTCAAGCACAAGGATGGCCACTGGCTCAAGGATGATATTTATGATAAGCGCCAATGCCAGGATAACAGTCGGCATCCGGCTGTCGCCAAGTGCGCGCAAGATATTCGTCTGCATCTGCAGGAACACGAACATCACGATGCCACCATAGACGATGCTGATAAAGGAGACAGCCCCTTCCATGATCTCTGCCGGTGTCTGCATCCAAACCAGTAATTGACGGCAAAGCAATACGCCAGCAACAGTCAAAACAACCGATGCTGCCAATGATAAAATCGTACAGGCCGCCACACTCTGGCGCACTCCCTTCTCATCCTTGGCACCATAACGCTGTCCAGTATAGATGGTGATTCCTGTCGAAAAACCGATAACAAAGCCCAGCATCAGAAACATCAAACTGCCCGTACAGCCGACAGCCGCCAACGCCTCGACTCCCAGAAAACGGCCAACGATCAGCGTATCGACAAACGCATAGAGTTGCTGAAAGATATTTCCGGCAATCAACGGCAGCGTAAAAAAGAATATGAGTTTAGCCGGATTTCCCTCCGTAAGATTTTTTGTCATTCCAGATACCTCGTCACCGCAGTCCGCAATACCTCCTGCAGCACAATCACATTGTCCCGCAATGCGCCCGCCTGCGGGCTTAGCTTGTTATAGTGGAATACATGGCGAAGGTTTGTCTGATAATCCGCCGGATATGGCGTCACAGCAATGTCCTGCTTGGCAAAGGCCAGCACCGATCGATTAATATGGAAGGCCGAAGTCACCAGAATTGGCTGGGTAAGGCCATGTTCCCGCAGGATAGCTGCCGAGAATTTCGCATTCTGCGTAGTATTGATACTCTGCGTCTCCACTAGGATTTTATCCTCAGGCACACCGAGTGAAATCAAGATACGGCGTGCAATCTTAGCCTCCGGGCCAGAATCCTCATAAACCTGCCCACCCGAAAGCAGGATAGGCACATCGAGCTTGCGCTGCAAACGTACCGCCGTCAGCAGCCTGCTTGAAGGATTTGCACAAAGCGTCCCCATGCCATCCACGTCCGGCACATCCGAAAACGCTCCGCCACCGAGCATGACGACAACATCGCCCTGCGGATCTGCTGGCGGAGTATATGCCGCTTCCAGCCAGCCCATTGTCCGCTCAGACACCAAACTCGTACAGAGCAAGTAAAAGACCAGCGTGATGCCTGCCAGCACCGCTGCCAGCCGTCTTTCCCGTTTCCAATGCCAGATATAGACAGCTAGTGCCCACAACGCCAGAATAAAGATTCCTGGCGGCAATATCCAGCTCGCACCAAATTTCAACAAATAGACCATTTCGCACCTCCGGCATCAACACACAAAAGAAAAAGCGCAAATCCCTGGCCATCGCCGGAATCCCCGCATTTATTTCAGCACCAATAAGTTGTATAATGTCATTGTAGCAAATAAACTTGAAAAAGAAAAGAAGGAGAGTTTCAATCATGGCCTTTATCGAACCAACCCCAATCCAGGCAACCAACAAAGCTGATGGCAACGGCACCATTACCATCGTCAAGCTGCTGACGCCAGCTGAACTCGATGGCAAATGCGACATGTACGCAAAAGTCATCATCCCGCCGCTCTGCTCCATCGGCGTTCATGAGCATCATGGCAATACCGAGACTTACCATATCCTGCAGGGTACGGCACTCTACAACGACAACGGCAAGGAAGTAACGCTCGGTGCGGGTGCCACGACTTTCTGCCCGGATGGCGAAAAACACGGCATCGCCAATGCCTCAAAAACCGAAAACCTTGTATTCATGGCACTTATCATCAAAAAATAAGTACTCGATAAATGCACAGAAAAAATCCGTTGACGAAAAATGCGTCAACGGATTTTTTTGCCAATTTCAGTTTGTAAATTACCGTGTTTTTATTCGAGAAAAGCCGCGCCGCCGGGCAGGGGAGTACCAACGCTTCACTTAGATGCTTTGCTAAAAATATTTTTTGACTTTAACTAAGCATTGAAAAAGTTCCCAAACGCGCTACGCTTGAACGGTGTGAATTTTTCAACGGAATGTGTAGGCAAAAAATATTTTCTTCACGCAAACCATCAATGTTACGCTTATGGTACTCCCCTGCCCGGCGGCTT
>SVBZ01000013.1 GCA_015058575.1 Pseudoselenomonas ruminantium | reverse complement strand
CTGTCCGCCTGTGCAGTCTGCGCTGGTGCAGCCTTTTCTGCTGTCTTGCCCGACTCGGTGCCGCAACCCACCAGGCCCAGAATCATCAACACCCCCAAGCAGGCAATCCATAGTTTTCGCATAATGTTATCCCCTTTCATCACCAATTTCATCGGTTATCATTCTAGCACTTGTAGCAAACTCCAAGTCAAGTATATTCTCTTACAAATTGGCGCCTATTTTATACGCCCTCTCGGCAAAGGACGACTTTTCCACCAGACTGCGGGCGCCGCAGCCGGTCGCCCAAACCTGCCCGACATCCTGCCATTCCATGTAGCGCACCAAGGTTTCATAGTGATTGGCCAGTGCTTCCATCGTCCAATCCGCACTATTATAGGCCGTAGCCATCATGATGGATTTCTTGCCATGCAGTTTTCCTGTACGGGAATAGAACCGATCTACAATGGTCTTCAACTGAGCTGACATGCCAAAATAGTACAGCGGTGTGGTCAGCACGATAAGGTCAGCCGCCAACATCTGGGGCATCAGCGTATTTTCGATGGCATCCTTAAACACGCAAGGGCCATCCATGCCGCATTTGTCGCAGCCCTGACAAGGATGCGTTTCCTCATGCGCCGCGTCAAAGGTAAAGACTTCATGCTCGGCGCTTTTCGCCCCTTCGGTGAACCTGTCTGCCAGATAAATCGAGGTGGACTCATTTTGCGGATGGGGGCTGCTGGTAATCACCACAATCTTCATGTTCTTTCCTCCCGAAACACTTCCCGGTACAAATTCCTTTGCTTCCTTACTGCTCTTTTCGCCAGTCAGAGCGCCCAGTCCACAGCCGGAAAGAAACAAGGTCATAGCACCTGTGCCGGCAAGCTGTATAAATTCCCGTCTGTTCATAAGGATTTCCTTTCATCAATACCGCTGCTTATTTCCCCGCATAATCAGCCAGGGACGGCGATATCATCGCGGCCTTAAAGGAACGCACTTCATAATCGGCCATACCGCCTGCGTAATACACATCTTCCCGCAGGATTTCTTCCACGGCCTCGCGGGCTTCTGCGCCGGTAATCATAATCCCTGCCATCTCTTTGTCGGTATACGGCCCCACCAGCAGGAAATCGCCCTGCTCAAAATGCTTGGTAAACCAGGCAATATGCTGCTTGAAGAGCTCCTCGCCCTTGCCTGCCGGAATCTTGTCTGCCTTTAACACCTGATTGATGATGAACATATTTCTTCCCCCTTACAAATTCTTACCCGTCTCATAGGCTTCCTGCATCGCTGCCGATTCACGAATGGCACCCGGTGCCAAAGCTGAAGTGCCGATAACGGCACCTGCATTGCGTACGCCCACCTGATTAAATTCCTTGAAACAGCCCACATACATAGCAAAATCCGACAGAATATTATCCATGAACTTTTTATCCGGCACGCCCCCCAGCGTAAGCAGATAAAAATCCTTGTCTTTCAGAATGGGCAGCAAGGGATAGGTACGGTCCAGGAACCGCTTCATAAGTCCGGTCCAGGTAAAGTAATAGAGCGGTGACGCCAAAACGATAACATCGGCAGCCTTTACCTTTTCGAGTACTTCGGCCATATCGTCCTTCTGCACGCAAGTGCCGCCATTATTGTGGCAGGCACGGCAACCAAAGCAGTCGCCGAACGTCTTATCCCGCAGTTCTACTTTCTCCGTCTCGTGCCCAGCTTCCTGCGCGCCGCGGATAAATTCATCCGCCAGGATTCCCGTGTTGCCATTTTTTCTCATACTGCCATGAATAACTAAAACCTTCATCATCATCTCTCCTTACACATACACATTATCACGAAAAGATTGATTCTTGCGAATTTTGGCAATATACTTTTGCCAGCCATTGCCTATTCACTGGCGAGCAGGTTGACGACGGACCTCGTGGTATCGGCAGGATATTCAAACAGCGCCATGACCTGCCCCGTCACCGTCCCTTTGCGCGGAAGTTCCCTTGCCGGGCTGCCACAAAGCCAAATTTATCCGGATATGACCGTCTTTTCCTGCATAATATCACCGAGCCCCCAAAGGGCAAAAGCCCCGCCAATACCAGCTTTTAGAAATTCACGCCGTTTCAAGGTATCCCTCCTCAATCCACGCCTAACAGCTTCCGCAGGCAATTATAGGAAATCTCATAGATGGACAAATACTTATAATCAATGCCCGCTTCGGCCATCGCGTTTTTCTGCTCCTCCGTCACCACGGCATAGGGATAAATCCCATAGATAAACGGGAAATACGCATAGATAAACCTCTGCTTGGCCTCGTCATTCATCTCTGGGCAAAACTTGTCCAGACAATGACGCACCGCCTGCATGGACTTGCCATACGAGCGTTTGAACTCCACCAGATTCTCATAGCGGCTGTTCCCTTCCATATCAAAATGATTCATGGAAAGCAGCTTCAACAGCCGTGACCGCTTTTCCAAAGAACGGGACAAGGCATCCGCCAGTTCATCGTGGCTTAACGACTCGTGCGCAGACACAAGCTGCTCCAGGTCAGCCACCCACAAATCATACTCCCGCTGCATCAGCGCGAGAAAGATTTCTTCCTTGGTATTGAAATAGTTGTAAATGGCCGTGAGGTTAAAGGTCGTCACCTTGCCAATCTCCTTGAGCGTGATATCCTTGAAATTCATCGTCTCATAGAGCTTGGCACATGCATCAATAATCTCTTCGCGCCGCGCGAGCAACACTTCTTCCGAAACCTTTGGCATAAACAGCCTCCTGCAATTTACTCCCCTTAAAATGACATCGTGTAACTTATCTTAATTGCATTATACGGCCAAAATGACACCATGTCAATATAAATCGCAAAAAAATTCGCCACGCTTTTTCAGTGACGAATCTCTAGGCTTAGACAGTTCCCCGCAATATGTCTATTTTATCTTAAATATTCTTCTAGTACCAAACCTGCATCACAGATTTTCTTTGCAGTTTCTTTGCCAACATAGCGGAAATGCCAGGGCTCGTAACTGTAGCCTGTGATACTTTCCTTTCCCTGCGGATAACGCAGGATAAAGCCATATTCTGCCAACAGTGGATGTATCTGCGCAAAAATTTCCTTCTGCGCTATCATTTCGTCATTATCATCAATAACCTTTCCGTCCACGACCAGGCAGATATCGACAGCCAAGCCCGTATGATGCTCGGAATACCCCGGAACCGCTACATACTGCTTCACATAGTCGGCCCCATACTTTTGGGTAAATTCGGCCACGATTTCCTTTTGACGGGCTACACTCCGATAGACGGAATCCAGTTCAATCTGAATCCCCTTTTTCTTCAGGGCTTGGCGCAGCTGCTCAAAATGCCGATAGGTTTCCGGCTCAATCTGAAACTCCCGTCCAAACGAATTCTTCACTGTAAGCAGCGGCAGCTTTGCCTCATAATCATCCGGCAGCTTGTGTGTTTTGTTGACGAATACCAGATAATCTACACTTTGGCTCGTACCAATTTGGCTGACTTCCATACTATCCGCTGCCTCAGCTTCATAAGCAAAGCTGCAGCATACCATAGCCGATAATGCACCAACCAACAGTTTTTTCTTAAACGAGATTTCACAAATTCACGCCTCTTTCTATTCAATAAATAAGATTGCAGTTACGATCTTATCCGGTATTTTGGTTCTCGCTTTATACTTATATCTACCTAGCCATAATGCTCAGGATATTACAATCTGAATTTCTCCATCTCCGCCTGCAAATCACTGGCCAGCTGTGCCAGACTGCGGGCTGCATCGGAAATCTCGTGCATGGAAGCACTCTGCTCCTCGCCTGCCGCCGATACGGACTGGGCTTCATCGGAGTTCTTGCCGCTGGTCGCCGCAATATTGTTGCTGGCCTGCAGCATCGTTTCGTTCTCTTCTGCCATCTTCTCAATGCCCTGCGCGATAGTCTGGATCTTATCCGTCAGCTGATCGATGACCGCAACAATCTCCTGGAATTCGCCGCCGGCAGACTGTACCGTGCTGATGCCTTCCTGCACGCTCTGTGCCCCACTGGCACTTGCCTCTACCGCTGATTTCATATCCTGTATATTGGCCTGTACGAGCTGTGCGATCTGCTGCGAAGACTGATTGGAACTTTCCGCCAGTTTGCGAACCTCATCCGCCACTACGGCAAACCCGCGTCCGGCTTCGCCAGCCCGGGCTGCCTCGATAGCAGCATTGAGTGCCAGAAGATTCGTCTGCTCGGCAATGCCGGTGATCATCTGCACGATATCGGCAATCTGCTGGGAACTCTTGTCGAGTTTCCCGATGGACTGCTGGATGCTGTCCGTGCTGGCAGTGATATTATTCATCTGCCGTACCGCCTCCTGAATGGACTGACGGCCATCGGTAATCTTCTCCTTGGCGGCTACCGCATTGTCCAGCACGACCTTCGTATCGTCTACCAATTCCTTGGCATGCGTAGTAACACTTTCTGCCGTAGCCTGGATATTGCCAGCTTCTATCGCCTGCTCACTGGCACCCTCGGCAATAGTAACAACACTATCGGCAACCATATGCGAGGCCTGTGCCGACTGGTCAGCGCTTGCCGTAAGCTGTTCACTGGCCGCAGCCACCTGCTGGGACATATCGGTTACATGGCTGATGACTTTGCGCAGATTCTCAATCATATGGTTGAGCGAGCCGCCCAAAGCACCCATTTCGTCATTGGCTGCGACCTTGACATGACCGGTCAAATTGCCATCGGCAATCTGCCCGGCTTCCTCCATCAAATGCCCGATCGGGTTGCCCACCCGGCGGTTGAAGATAGCGATAAGCACAACACAGAGTATCAGCATGACGATAAGTGCCATGACGATGCTCGTGTATTTCGCCTGCGTGATGGGGCCCGTATAATCAGATTTCGGTGCTACGAGGACCAGATTCATATTGTCGATCGTAAGCGGCACCATCATCAGATAGCTGTCTTCGCCCAACGCATCGCTTTCTACCAAAGTCATCTCTTTGACATCTGCTGCCTGTTTGCCGAGTGCAGCCACCGCTGGATTGGACTCTTCACTCATCTTGGCCTTCATGTTCTTTTCGGTCTCACGATGGCCCAGATAGTAACCATCCTTGCTGACTAAAAACGCATAGCCATGCTCGCCCACTTTGATGCCCTGCACATAATTTTCCAATTCGTCAATGCCTACCGTTATACTGATGACACCAACGGCTTTTCCATTCTTGGTAAAACCACAGCTGCTGGTCAGCATATTCACCCCTGATGTATCATCATGATAGGGACCAAACCAAACAACCTTGCCAGGATTAGCCAAAGCCTCTTTATACCAAGGATAAGAAAAATAATTATAGCTGGCGTTGCTGTACTCCATCGTCAGCTCGATCTGGCTGCCCTTACGCATCTGATAAGGGCCATAGAATTCCATGCCCTCCTGATAAGCATTCGGCTCGAACCAATACCCGCTGCCGAGTACCAGCTTATCCGACTCGATAAAACTCTTTGCAGTATTCAGCAAAACTGCATTGTCATAACCTGCCATATTGCTAACCGCGCGGGAAAGCCCCTCACCTTTCTGTTCGACCTGCAGCAAACGCTGGTCGAGCTTAGCAGCAATTCCCTGTCCCTGCTGCGCTAGTGTCGCTTTAACCTGTGTCTTGATACTCTCTTGAAATTGCGATACATTTATAAAGGTTTGTATCGCCAGCAGGACACCTGTGATGACGACAATACACGTAATAAAAAGTGTTTTTATACTGCCTTCCGGTTTCCGCATGATCTTTCCAGCCTCCTTTAACCCATTTAACAAACACATCCATTTTCCTTATCCTATGCCACAAAAAAACTTTTTTCCCTGCCTAAAGTTTCCTGTTCCCATGAAGTGCTTAACCATCAAACTTCAGCCAACATAAAATTACCATCTGCCGGCAAAAAAAATGCTATGAGATGCTCCCCTTCAGCTTCTCATAGCATTTATCCTTCTACCCTTATTCTTATTTTACAACTCATCCATAAACAAGGATGTTTTCATCATCCCAGCAGCTTTTCAATATCCTGCGCCAAATCCGCTGGTGAAGTGGTAGGCTCGAAACGGGCTACAACTTTTCCCTCCCGATCTACCAGAAATTTGGTAAAGTTCCACTTGATACCATCTCCCGCCAGAATCTCCGGGAAGTGTTCCTGCAAGGCACCGATGAGCTTAGCAGCAATCGGATGACTTTCATCAAAGCCCTGGAAACCCTGCTGCTCCACCAGGTACTTGAACAACGGCTGCGCCGTCTCGCCGCGCACATCCCCCTTGGCAAAAATCTGGAAAGTGACGCCATAATTCAAGCGGCAGAATTCCTGTACTTCACTATTTGTGCCAGGATCCTGCTCAGCAAACTGATTGCAGGGAAAGCCCAGGATCTCCAATCCCTGGTCTTTATATTTGATGTACAGATCCTGCAATTCCTTGAACTGCGGCGTGAAGCCGCAGTTGCTGGCCGTATTGACAATCAACATCACCTTGCCCTTATAATCAGCCAGCGATTTTGGCTCCCCCTTGCTGGTCTTGACTTCAAAATCATAAATACTCATTCTATGTTCCTCCTTACACATTCCTTCGTCTTAAAGCCCCAGCAGTGCATCCAGTTTGGCTTTGTCAAAGCTGAGCACATAATCCTTATCATTAGCCGTCGTGATAGGAACCACCAAGTCCCCCGTCAACGCATAGCAGGCATCACGATCGGCATCATTTTCCTCGATATTATGTTCCTCAAATTCCACGTGCTTGCTTTTCAGATACTTCTTTACCTTGTCACACCAAGGACAGTTATTTATCGAATAGACCTTTACCATATCAATTACCCTCCTTCAATTTTACGATATATTTCTCAGCCAAGAGCGCTGCTGTTGTCCCATCGGCGGCTGCCGTAGTCAGCTGGCGTATCTCCTTTTCCCGCACATCGCCGGCAGCAAACACGCCAGGAATTGCCGTACGGCAATCCTCCCCAGCTGCAATACGGCCGCTGGCTGTCAAAGACAGTTCGTCCTGGAAAAGTTCTGTATTGGGCACCACGCCGATATTGACGAAGATACCATCCACCTGCAACTGACGGTTTTCCCCAGTGCCCTTATCCTGCACCTCAATGGATTCTAGCCGGCTCTCTCCCTGAAGCCGTTTTACTTCAGTCTGAAGAAAGATCTCGGCCTTCGGATTATCCTGCAGGCGCTGCCAGGAAACCTCATCCGCCCGTATTTCCGAGCGATGGATAAGGTAGATTTTTTTTGCATATTTGCTCAGGAAGTTGGCGGCATCTACAGCCGCATTGCCGCCGCCCATCACGGCGATAATCTTATCCTGATACATGTGACCATCACAAAGCTCACAGTAATGCACACCTTTACCCGCATATCTGCCTTCCTCCGGCAAGGGCAGCTTACGACGGTTCATACCAGAGGCAATGATGATGACGTCGGCTTCATAGATATGTTCATCCGTTTCCACAATCTTCGGCGTGGACTGCAAACTAACCTTTTGGATGACGTCAAATTCGTCAACCTCAGCGCCAAAGCTTTCAGCCTGCTGCTGCAGGGTCTCGATCAGATCTTTGCCCGAGACCTTGGCAAAACCGGGATAGTTCTCGATGCCTGTAGCGTTGGCAATCTGGCCGCCGATAATGCCGTTTTCCAAGACCAGCACATCCATATTCATGCGTCCTGCATAAAGAGCCGCCGTCAGTCCAGCCATACCTGCACCGATAATAATGATATCCTTATGTATCCGTGTCTTCTCCATAATACCTCCTTCTTTCCTCGTAAAAATCTTATGGTTTTATTATAGCATTGATTTTAATTTTGTCAAATGTAATTTTTGTAAATTTAGTTTTGGTTTTAGCAAAACCAGCATATAAAAAACGTCATTTTCTTACCGGATAAAATCCGTCGATAAGAAAATGACGCTTTTATATTCAATACTTTACTCCCAGCTGACGGCAGAGCCATCGCATCATGGCCTTGTTGGTATCGTCACCCTGATAGCCGTGCGGAGCCTGTGAATTGCAAACGAACAGATTTTCCACCCCGGCATCAGTCAACGCCTTCTGCAAACTGAGACTCTGCTGGATGGGAACCAGTGAATCATGACCACCATGGGCGATAAAGAACGGCGGTGCATCTTTGGTTACCTGATAGACAGGACTTGCCAGTTTAGCCTTTTCTACCATATGCCAATAAGGGGAAGCCGTATCGTTGGCTTCAGCAATCTTGCGCAGAGTTCCCACACCCTGTCCTTTACCAGTAAAGCCCAGCAGGATGGACTCATTAGCCCGGACAGAATCATGGGTTTCCGCTGCCTTATCCGGAGCCTCCAGTGACGGATTCATCTCAGGTGCCATAGTCAAAAGATTCGTTGGCCCATAATAATCTACGCAGGCTTTTACACCACTGCTGTATTCCAGATTGCCACCTTCATCACCTTCCAAGGCTTTGTTCCCATTAGTCACCGCAAGTTCCGCTGCCAGATGAGCCCCTGCCGAAGTGCCAGCAATAGCTATCCGCTCAGAATCCAGTCCATACTCTGCTGCATGCGCACGAACAAAGCGAACCGCCGCCTTCACATCATAAATCTGTGCAGGAAAAGCAGCTTCACTATTCAGCCGGTAATCTACCGAAACAAAGGCAATCCCATGATTCAGCACATCCTTGAATATCTTATAGGATGAATTATTATCCTGCGCCATCAAGGCATTGTTACCACTCTTTGCCGAATCAGCCACTTTCTGCTTGGCATCATCCCCCTCATAGGTACCTTTGGCCCAGCCGCCGCCATGCACAAACACTAGCACGGGAACTTTTCCTTCCTTGGCTTTAGGCGGTACAAAAACATTCATCCGCAGCTGACGCGATGCACCATTATCGTTTTGCACATTGGCGACCACCACATCCCGATAGGTCGGCTGCATATCGATAAGATTCTCTGACTTATCTGCGGCTTCACAACAACCACCAGTCAATGGCACCGCCATGGCCAGAGACAGCAATACCGTCACAGACAGCTTCCGTAATTTTCCAGCTCTCATTGTATAACCTCCTGCTTTCACCATTAGTATTATGTATTTATTTACATAGTAGTGATATTGTTATCATAGACTCTATTTCTTGACTTGTCAATACCATGTAAAAGAATACATGTTTATCTTCTTAAACTATGTTATACTATTTGCAGATAAGTAGCGAGGAGCTGTTAATAACTATGGCACAAAAAAATGTACTGAAATATATCATCCTGGGCCTGCTGAACCGTGAAGAACTGGCAGGCTACGATATCAAGAAATTATTTGAAGAAGAACTCGGTGACTTCTGGTACTCGAACCACAGCCAGATTTACCCCGAGCTGCGGCGCATGGAGGCAGACGGTTTGATTTCCTCACGCACAGAACTTGTCGGCAAAAAGCTCGAAAAAAAATTCTACCAGATCACAAAAGGCGGACAGAAACTTCTGTCCGCCTGGATGGCTGAATCCTTGAATCCATTGGTTCCAACCCGCGATGAATTCACGATGAAACTGTATCTGCTGGATTCCGCTGATAATCCGCTGGTTACCCGGCTTTTCCAAGAAGAAATCGCCCGGCACGAGGAAAAATACCAATACCTGCAAACCCGTTGGCAGCTGCTATTCGCTGATGAACATGAACGAAAAAAACACTTTGGCCACCGTTGCATCCTGGAGCAAGCTATCCTGCGGGAAAAGCAGCGCCTTGCCTGGCTGCATCAGGAATTAGAAAAACTTCCTAAAAATAATTAAGCTGCTTTCGTTGGTGTTCACTCCGGCATGCCCTTGCACAGCAGCACAGGACATGTTGCATACTGTGTGACAAAGCGGGACACGCTTCCCTGGATGATGCTGCGGAAAGTACCGAAACCATGGGAGCCCATGACGATCAGATCGCTTTCCTCTTCCTCAGCCACACTTACGATTACCTCGCCAGGGCTGCCTACTTCCACGCGCGTATGCGCGTGGATTTCACTGGGGATTACATGCATCAGGTCAGCCAGGAATTGATAGGCTGCAATTTTCAATTCTGCTGGCACATAGCCGCTAAGGCTTACCTGCTCAAAAGCCGCCACGTTTTGATTGTAGTCCACGACCATCAGCAGCGTGATTTCCGCCTGCGTCGCGGCTGCCAGCTGAATGGCCTCTCGTGCAGCCTTAAAAGCCTGACCGGAGCCATCCGTAGGCAAAAGAATGCGGTCACACTTAATTTTTTGTTGTGGCCGCTTTTTTATTTCCTCAATCAGCCCTGCTGTATCCATTTGACTTGTCAGTTCCGTCTTTTCCACAAAATCATCTCCTATTCTGCCAGTTCCCGGGCAAGGACTGCCATCTGCTTATGCTGGCGCTCCGCCTCTGCCTGTTTGGTCAAAAGCTCCTTGCGGGACGCATAGAACCGCAGACAGAACAGGATGCCTACAATTCCCATGTAAACGAGGAAGGCGCCAAAAAGCTGGGAAATATCCCCAATCCCCGCGCCTCGAGCGATGATATCCCGCTGGAAATGAAACTCCCAGGTCAGCGGAAACACATGGCTGAATTTTACCACCCAATCAGCAAAGAAAGTTGTCGGTGCCGTCATACCACCGAAGATAAAGCCGCCGGGAATGAAGAGAATCATACGGCTTGACGCAATGCCCGGATTGGCTGCCGTCCAGCCAAAGAACAGGGACAGCGCGCCAATCGTGGGAATCAAGAAAAGCTGAACGAAAATAAAAGTCAACAAGCTTCCCGAAAAAGTCAAGTCCCCCCAGACGCGCAGCACCGCCAGACCTACCACCCAGGAAACCAACAGGCAAAACCCATAAGGCACTAGGCGGATCAGCAAATCCCAGGGCGTGCCATTAAGCAGCACTTCATCCAGCTGATGGCTAAGCCGCAGCCGCGGAATCATGCCAATCGTGGCAAAAGTAAAGAACATGGCGCCAAAGAACAGCAAAAAACCTAAGGTCTCTCCGTTGTCCTTGGAATCCTGCGGATTGAACAGATTGCGGGAAGCCAGGCTGAGCTGGCCATGCAGGGTGTCATTGGTGCTGCCTATATCGCCATTGGCCGCCGCATTATCCAGCCCCACGATTTCATTAAGAGCTTCCTTGATATTGCTGGTAGCGGCAGAGCTGGTATTATCGTAGAACACACCAATGTTAGCTGCCACACCGGTATAGCGGGCTTTTTCCAATCCTTGCGGAAAATAGACCACCGCTACCGCCTTATCCTGATAGAATAAATCCTTAGGGTCCTGCGGCGTATTCAGCACCGCCGTGACTTTCATAAACTCAGACGCCTCAATATGGTTGATCAATTCACGCGAATACGCCGAGTTATCCAAATCGATAACAGCAACCTTAGCATCTTTCGCAATGTTGCCACTTAGCAGCACTGACATGATGACCGTGATGACCATGGCCACCATAAGGCAGACTTTTTCATAAGGCATCCCCTGACCAGAAAATAAAAACTTTATTTCATCTCTTAGATAATGCACTATCGCTCACCCCAATGGTCATGCCCGGCAGGATACCCTCCTGCTTGTCCACATAAATACGCACCTGGAAGGCCGATAAATCCGACTGCCCTTTTTCCCGGGATTGCTTCAAATCGGCAAAACCCGGTGCCTGCGTCAAAAGCCGCACAGTGCCCGTGACCTTCTTGTCACCAGCCACTGTGGTACCGGTAATCTCCATACCCTCAGATAAATGCGCGGCCTGCTTTTCGCTGACATAAATATCATAGTAGCTGCGGCTGCTTTCGAGCAGTACCACTGGAGTGGATGGAGAAATCATCTCCCCTTCCTTCGCCAGCACTTTAAGGATTTTGCCATCTTCCGGGGCACGCAAGGTCAAACGTTCCTTAGCCACTTCCAGCTCTTTCAACTGCACTTCGAGCGCTGCCTTCTGCTGGCGCAGGGATTCTACATCATTGGCCATATTGGCAGCAGCCATGCGTTCCTGCGCGATAGAGTCTGTGCCGCTGCCATTGGTACCAGCCGTCAATTTATTCAGCAGCTGGTTTTGCTGTTCGACATTGGCCTGGGCCACATTGAGCGCCATTTCTGCATCGTCGAGCTGCGACTGGGCAATAGCACCAGCCGCCAGCAGTGCAGCCTTGCGGTTATAGTCAAGCTGGGCATTTTTCAGCGTCACACGGGCAGACTGCACCGCAGCCTGCTGCTGATCTATGCCGCGGTTGTTCTGACTTTCATCCGTATCGGCTTTAAGATAGTTTATGCCCTGTGTACCACTGGTGGAGGCAATCTGCGCTTCCATCTGGGCAATCTGGGTCTTCAATTTGGCAATGGAAAGATCCGTATCCGTGGAGTCAAGCTCCATGATCACATCGCCTTTTTTGACATAGTCGCCCTCTTTGACAGCTTCTTTGATCAACCGGCCGCTAACGGAATCAAACGACATCTTCACTTGTTCCGCCGTAAGGATACCTTCCTTTTTCTCCGTAGCCAGGACCAGGGCATCGTTGCCCGTATACATCAGTACCAATCCACCAATAAGCAGAAGGGCAATAAATAGTATGCCCGTGCGCTTGGCTTTTTCTTTTGTGTTCATGCTCGATTCTCCCCTTAATTAGTTTACTAGCTAACTATATAGACATAAAATTAAGTGCCTTAGGCACTTAATTTTTCCAACAGCATAATGAGCTCTTTCTGCTCTGCTTCCGTCAATTTTTCCATCAGTTTACTGACCCGCAGATAATGCGGCGGCAGGATTTCCTCCATAAAGTCAAAGCCCTTCTTTGTCAGGCTTACCACCTTGGCCCGGCCATCCTGCGCTGCCGGACGGATATTTATCATGCCATCCCGCTCCATCCGCTGCAGCATATTGCTGATCGTAGCCCGGGTTACCCCTACTTTAGCCGCCAACAGCGAAGGCGCGATGCCCTCTTTCCCATACTGATGGAGTACCACCAGTGCGCAAAATTTGCCCTCTGACAGTTGATAGTCCCGCTGAAGGACATCCAAAATGGACTGCTGGATATCCTCGCTGGCTGTCTTGATGCCCAGCATGGCAATAACTGCTGCCGGATTTATCTCCGGCACCAATTTCTTATGCCGTTCCAATTCTGCAAAAGTAGGTACCATTTCCCGTTTCATGATTTTCTCCACTGTAATAATTAGCTTGCTAACTATGTATTATAATGTTTTTTCCTTTTTTGTCAACGCTTCATACCTCTTATTTCAAGAAACCATTGACAATCTGTTCTTCCGCTTCTTTTTCCGTCAGTCCCAAAGTCATCAATTTGATAAGCTGGTCCCCAGCAATCTTGCCAATGGCGGCCTCGTGCACCAGCATGGCATCCACATCATTGGCTTCCAAGGATGGCACTGCCAATATCCGGCCTTCATCCATGATGATGGAGTCACACTCCGTATGTCCATGGCAGGCAGCATTGCCCACAATACGCAAATCCAGCTTCTGATAGGACTTATCTTTGGCTACGCCGCGGGACACTACATCAGCACTGGCATTTTCGCCATCCAAGGAGACTTCATATTCGCTATAGGCATACTGCTTGCCATGGGTCATCAAGCGCTCCCGCACAATGAGGCTGGCATCTGCCTTGAGATTGGCCCGGGTCGTGCGGCTGGTAGAATCCACGCCCTTGATCTGCACCATTTCCATCTCCATGGAGCTGCCCGCATCCATGGTCACTTCCGTAACCGGATTCAAGATACGCTGCCCCATGCCATCACCGGAGCCGTAATGTTTTTCCACATACTTGACCTTGGCATTCTCCCCTACGAAAAAGCGATGCACGCCGTCATGTTCTGAATCCTGGGTACCACAGTTGTCAATGCCGCAGCCTGCCACGATTACCACATCAGCACCCTCACCGATATAAAAGTCATTGTACACCGTTTCCTTCATACCGCTTTCGCTCATGACGACAGGAATATGCACGCTTTCATTCTTGGTACCAGGCTTGATATGGATATCAATGCCAGAGCCATCTTCCTTGGGAGTGATTTCAATATTGGCACTGCTGCTGCGGCCCACAGACTTACCATTGGCCCGCAGATTATAAGCCCCCATCGGGACATCGTGAAGATCAGCGACCTCGAGCAGCAGTCTTTTCTGTATTTCATCCATCTTTAACATCATGCGGCCTCCCTCTTACTGAAACTTCCTGCACATCGGCATACTGACTTCCGTGTCCATGATTTTCGGCAGGATGTCTTTGCCCGCACCGTGTTCCTGCACGCGGCCGTCGGCCAGCACGATGATCTCATCGGCAATCTGCAGGATGCGTTCCTGATGAGAGATGATGATAATCGAGCTGTCCTCAATCTCCGCCCGCATTTTTTCGAAGATGCGGATCAGGTTCTGGAAGCTCCAAAGGTCAATGCCCGCCTCTGGCTCATCGAAAATGGAAAGATTGGTCTTGCGGGCCAGAATGGTAGCAATCTCGATGCGCTTGAGCTCACCGCCAGACAGGGAGCTGTTCACCTCGCGGTTAAGATAGTCATTGGCACAGAGTCCTACCTCAGAAAGATAGTCGCAGGCTTTGATATGGGAAATCTTTTTCCCCGCAGCCAACCGCAAAAGATCGATGACCTGAAGGCCACGGAAACGCACGGGCTGCTGGAAAGCAAAGCTGATGCCCATTTGAGCTCTTTCCGTAATGCTCTTATGCGTAATATCTTCGCCATCCAGTAAAATCTGACCGGAAGTGGGCTGCTCAATGCCCGCAATGATTTTAGCCAGCGTAGATTTACCGCTACCATTTGGCCCTGTGATAACCACGAACTTCCGATTGTCAACGGTGAGGCTCAAATCCTGGATGATATCCACCTGACTGTTCCCCTCTGTGACATGGAAGGAAATGTTCTTCAATTCCAACATGTATCTTCTGCTCTCCCTTTTTATTTACACAATTTATGTTTTCTTGCTCTTCTATATTATAACGCTAATATTTAGTTCTTGTCGACAAACAAATAAAACAGAACCGCAGGCGCTAGTAAAACACCTGCGGTTCTTCGCCTTATGAAATTCCTTTTGCTTCTTTCAGCTTTATTCTTTCATGACCTGTTTGCCGGCCAGATACCCAAAGGTATAGGCCCGGCCATGGCTATTGCCCATGATAGTCATACAGTAGTCATTGGCATAGAAACTGCCCGAGTTATTGCCAGCGGCATAAAGACCGGGGATAACATGCTTTTCCTTGTCGAGCACCTGCATGTTTTCATTGATCTTCAAGCCGCCCAAAGTTACCAGCAAAGCTATGGAGATATGGGCCGCATAGAAGGGCGGCTTTTCGATGGTGGTCAGACACTCCTTGCGCTTGTAAAAATCATCATCAAAGCCCTTGCGCGCCATTTCATTGTAGCGCTCCACCTCTGCCTTAACCTTCTCATAGGGCAGGTTCATCAGACGGGCTAATTCTTTAAGAGAATCTGCGGACTTGACCACGCCATCGTCAATCAGTTTCTGCAAACGCTTGGGATCATGGTAGACGCTCTTTAGGGACTTACAAGCCGTCTGATGCATAGCGGGTGCCTCTACTGGCCACTTGGAATCCCAGATATTCCACTTGCTGTAATCCGGCTCCTGCCGTACACCGTTGGCGATGAAGGGATAGGGAACATCCTCATTGGCAAACCGCTCGCCATAGTTATTCAGCGAAAGCCACGGCTGACGCATGACTGAATCCGCCAGGCCTGGGGCATTGACCATACCGAAGTCAAAATACATAGGTGCATGCGGCCCTTCATCAATCGCGGCTCCTACCCACATCCCCATCTTATGACCATCACCAGTATTGGCCTTGCTGGGATAGAGGTTGATTTTCACCGTATCGGCACTGGGAATGTAATAATGAAGCATCTCCTTGTCATGTCCATAATCGCCAGCACAGAGAATAATCCCCTTCTCACCAATGAATTTATGGTATTTGCCCTCTTTATCCTTGGCAATGACAGCCGTTACCCGGCCTTTGTTATCATCTTCCCGGACTAATTGCACGGCCGGCAGCTTGAAGCGCAAATCCACGCCTTTATCCTGGGCCGTGGAGAGCAAGGTATAGGCCATGGCGATAACGGGCTTGCCACCGATCATGCCTTTCGGGGCTTTTTCGATGGCTTCCTGCGTCGGCTCCAATACAAACGTCATAGACGGGCGGGTTGGCAATGTAGCGCCTTCGGCTACCATCTCATCATAAGTCCAGATATGCTGCACCTTGCAGCCCTTATTCAGGGCCATATCCAATAGCCAGTCGTTGACATGGCCGCTATGCTTTACCCACTGCATAACCACTTTCTGATTCGGCTTATAGGCGCCAAAACGCATGATTTCCCGGGTAACGTCCACAGGGTCCAGATGATTGCCGACCTGCTGCTGCACACGGGAATTGACGGCCGCATAATCATACCCGCGGAAATTCACCGTATTGGTCTTTTCCAGCACGATGACCTTGCCGCCTTCTTCCGCTGCCGATATGGCAGCACAAAGACCGCTCATACCAGCCCCGACGATAATGACATCAGCCTTTTCCGTACTCACGATCTGGCTGTCCGCAATAGGAGCCGGCGGCTTCATAAAGCCTGGCTGCGGATCTTCCTGCTTGAAATTGCCCTCCTCATCAAGCTCATGTTTGCGGCCATTGCCACAGCCCGCCAAAAATGGTGCGGCTGCAGCACCAGCCAAAGCCAATGCACCACTCTTCAAGAAATTGCGCCGGCTCAAATCAGTTGCTTTTTTCATAATGCTCCCTCCCCTTCATGCGGATCCTGTACCTTTTCCCATTCTGCTGGCAGGTTATGCAAGAACTCAAAATCATGGCAGTTCTGGCAAGCAGCCTTGGACTGCTTATGCATCTTATGGCAATCCGAGCAAGTCAAATCCCCCAAATGCGAATTATGCGGATTGACACCATTTCCCTTGTCACTTTTAGCAATCAGCGCATCCATATCGCTATGGCATTTCGTGCACATCTTGTTGTCAAAATGACGCTTGGCCGGTGGATTATCAAAATCATCCGTCACATACCAGATCGTTTCCTGCACCTTGTCCTCAATGCCGTTCTCATGACAGTCAATGCAATCGACATGGGCTTCTTTGTGTTTGTTGGCCAGCAATTCCCCGTGGTCATAGCCATCTACATACGCCCCCATAACATGACAGGGTGAACAAGCCAATCGCGGAAAACGCTCCGCCTGATGCATGACAAAATTACACAGGATTGCCAGCAGGAACAACCCCGCCAAAGTCAGCAACGGATGCTTCCCCATAAACCTTACGGCATTTTGCAGTTTTTCTTTCCATCCTTTCATTGAAAATACCCCCTTCTCTAGCTTCCACATCTCATGCAGAAAAAGCGGAAGCTGCCAAACTTCCGCGATTTACCTGCATTTATTTTTTCAGGCGTTTGTATTCTGCATCAAAATACTTGCCCGCCCGGATATCATCCGTCATCCCCTGATAAGGTGCCTCGGCAATGACTTCCTCGTTATTTTGTCCAGCCTTACCCATATAAGTGATTTTCGCGAATTCCGGCACCAAATATTTCGGATAGGTTTCGTATTTCTCCCGGGACTCCTTCATCAAATCAATGTGCTCATTCTGGAAGCATACCGTGATATCGGGATGATCCTGTACCCATTTTGGAAAGAAAATCGTACCGTGCATGATGTTCTCATTGGGCATGAAATCCAGCGCCACATCTGTGCCTGTAGGCTCTGTCCAAGTGACCTTATACACACCATCCGTAAGTTTTACAATATTAGCCTCCTGGTCTTTTACCCAGCGGCCAGCGACCATACCACCATGGATACGGTAATCTACCGTATGATCGTTCTTGGCATACCACTCATATTCCCAACCATTGTCATAGGTATAGATAAAGTGCGTCCCCAGAAAATCATCCAGCTCTTTAAATTTCATTGTCAGTTTCCTCCTCGCAATTATGTATTTATTTACATATGGTTGATATATGTATCATACATCTCTTTGTCTGACATGTCAACATTATGTAATAAAATACATATAACAAAAAGCACGAGCCAACACAAAGCTCGTGCTTTTCTTTTGCTATATCTTCAAAACAACGTTTTCGTTTCCAGCCTGCTATCCTTACTGATGTTTCCGATATAACCAGGCTGCAAAAGATTCAACGCCTTCAATACATCCCCAACCCGAAAGGCCGCATAGAGATTGAACCGGGTATCGGGCTGATTCAGATCAACAGCTAAAAGCTGGGCGATCTTATCGCAGCGGTAGCGTACAGTATTTACATGGATAAAGAGTTTTTCTGCCGTCAATTTGTAGCTGAAATTGGTATCCAAAAGCGTCCGCAGGGTTATTTGCAGGTTCGCATCACAATCGTGGTCATAGGTCAATAATTTATCCAAGGTCTGGCGGCAAAAGCGGATGATCCGTTCCTGCTCGCAGCCAAACAGTTCCTTGAATATGCCTAACGCTGCAAACGCCTGCACAAATCCCCGTTCGCCCTTTATCTGACGGAACATCAAAGCAATACGGGCTTCATGATAGCTGCGGTGCAGATCTGCCAGCGGATAGCTCCTGCCCACGCCAATGGACACCTCCACCTTATAGACCTCGGAAAAAAGCTGCTGCCAGCGGCCAAACAACTCCTCCCGCTTGCCAGTGGAGAGAAAGCTAAACTCCGGCTGGCTATAAATTCCCGGCAGAATCACCAGATATATGCCATTCCACTCCAAGGGATAGATAAGCTCTGTCTGATGACGCTGACGGAACTCCCGCAGCTTGGCCCGGAAATCAGCGGGAGGAATCAGCGGTTTATCTGCGCCCATATCCATCAGCATTACCGCATATTCCTGATCGCTATGAATTTCAATTCCCTGCTCTTTGAGCAATGACTCCACGCTGATATTGTGCTTGATAAACACACCTTCCAAAAAAGCCGTCCGCTGCTCATTAAGCCGTTCAACGCTCTCCTTATTGCACCGCAGGTACCACTTCAGGGCTAATCGAGCTTCTTCCACTCTATTGCCGATTGCACCGATGTCTTCTGTATTTACCGCCTGCCATAAGAGCAGCAAGGTATTATCCGGCGTATCTTCAAGCATGACCCTGAATACCAGCAGCCGCTGATTTTTGCCATAGTAGTATTGATTTTCCCCAAACTCCGGCATGTTCGCCAGCAGCTCCTGTACTTCAGCCGGCGCCATAATGCCTGTTTCGGGATAATGGGCCATTCCCTGCCCGCCCGTAATGATCAGCTTCTTGCCACACTTGCGTTGCAGCTTTTGCCCCAAAGCCTTTATCCCTTTACTCGCCACCAGTTCCAGCCAGTCCAACGCATTGTTTTTTCCTTCCATAACCCGCCTCTGCTATCATGTATTTATTTACATCACAATCATAAACTGCTCCTCTCCCAGTGTCAATATGATTCAATACGGAAAAGCTGCCTTATTTCCCGCAGTACCTCAATCCCAGCATGGTAATATCATCCGACTGCTCTGCGCCCTCTGCATGCACCGATATATCCTTTCTGACCGCCGCAAGGATTTCCCGTACCGAAGCCTTTCGATCTATGCTGTCCAAAGTCTTCTGCAAACGTTCCTCGGAATAAAGCTTCTTGTCTACAGCCATGGCCTCAGTCACGCCATCGGTATAGAGGAAAAGCATCTCGCCTGGCGCGAGCCGCAGCCTATGTGCTTCATACGCTGCATCTTCCAATGCGCCCAAAGCAGGTTTGCCTCGGTCTTCGGCAATATAGCTATAGCGGCCCTGATGGCTGATGAGCGGTGGATTATGGCCGCCGTTCACATAAATGAGCTCACCTGTCGTAAGATCCAGCTGCGCCAGGAACACGGTAACAAACATCATTTCCTCATTATCCTGGCAAAGCTCCCGATTGGCCAGTGTCATGACCGCAGCAAAATCGTCAGGAACCCTTGCCATAAGCACCAGGTTCTTCAGAGTCGTCTTCGCCCGCATCATAAATAGGGCGGCCGGTACTCCTTTGCCCGATACATCTGCCATCGCCAGCACCAAATGATTCTCATCCAGCATATAAAAATCATAAAAATCTCCGCCCACTTCCTTGGCAGCAGACATGGTCGCATAAAGCTGGATGCTGGGCTTGTCTTGCAGGAAATCCTGAGGCAAAGCCCCCAGCTGGATATCTCTGGCTACTGAAAGTTCCGTGGCAATGCGTTCCTTTTCCGCCGTGGCTGCGGTAAGGTTTTTCATATAGGTCTGCAATTCATCAGTCATCGCATTGAAGCAGACTGCCAGATGCTCGATCTCATCCCCTGTGCGAATCTCCACTTTCTTACTGAGATTGCCACTGGTAATCTCCCTTACACCATCTGCCAGTTCGTGAATAGGTGCCACGAACTGCTGGGAAAGCTTCCTGCCACTATAAATCACTAACAGCAGCAAAGCGGCAATGAAAAGCACCATCAAAAAAATAATCAGCGACATATTCTGCTGCATAACCGATGTTTTTTCTTTGGTAATCTGCGCAATGCTGGCCTTGTTTTGCAGAGCCGGTGCAATAACATCATCAGCCGCAAAGGCCGCAGCAAAACTCCAGCCAGTGCTTTCGATAGGCGCAAAAGCAATATAATAATCCTTGCCATCCACCTGCGTCTGCCGCACACCATTTCCCCCGGCCACCATTTCCCGGATGGTCAATGCCAAGGTTGCATTATCCGACTGTCTCAGATCGTTTTGGATATTCACCGCAAGCTCCTGCCCCTTCTCCGCAGTTTTCTCCTGCGAAGACAGGATCACATAGCCCCGATTGTCGGTCACGAAACAAAAGCCTTCATCATGCAGGTTTGTCTCTTTCAGGATATGCTGCAAATTGTCCAAAGAGGTCTGCATGCATGCCACCCCAGCCAGCCTGCCGTCTTTCCCATAATACGGCACCGAGCAGAACAATCCCAGCTTCTTATTGAACATAAAGCGCCTGACAGGAGTAAAAATCAGACCATCCTTATCAGCAGCCCGTTTGTACCAGTCACTGCCAACAGCATTATAGTACGGCTTAGGAATGTCCGACTTATCTTCCGCCAAGACTCTATGCGCATCTACAGACAACGTAAAGTTATCCTCGGAGGCAATGAATACCGATTCCGCCATGTCATTGCCTTCTATCGTCCTGGCCAGCAAATCACCGATATTGGCCATCATGGCAATAGAATCCTTTAAATCCCCTAAGGAAACATCCTCTCCATACTGTAGATAAAGATTCAAACTGCGATAATTAGCCGGAGTAGGAATATTTACTACCTGCGGCCGGAAGCGTTGCGGTTCTCTTTCGATTTCCTCAGCCTCTCTGGCCACTCCCTGCACACTCCGGGAAATATCCAGCATCCTGTGATTGATAATAGCCGCATTATCCTGCGCGATATGCGCAAGTTCTTCCTGCCGTTGCCGTATCAGTAACTTTGAACTGTTTTCATAGGAATTCTCGCCCAGGCTTTTTCCCATGTCCTGCGCCTGATTAAGGGCCAGACTCATACCATAAAGAGCAATCCCGCCCAGGATAAGTACCGCAGCCAGATTACTGCCCAGCACGATGCGCACCATTTTATCCAGGATATTCCTTCGATTCTTCCCCATAAACCGATACAACATTTTATCCAAAAATTTTTTCATACGCCCAGCTCCTTCACAAAAGGACTGTTATATGCCCTTCCTGACATATAACAGTCCTCGTTCTATTTGTTGCTATCATCCTTTCTGTCTATAGCTATTCAATTGTTAATTCGCCAGGCAAAAAGCATTCTCCTGCTAGCTCTATGTTCACTGCAAACGGAATTGTACGGTTTGTCCGACTGCGCAACGCACAGGGTCCCCATAACGATTGCGCGCTGCGGCAAATCGATAACGATAAGCAGCTGCCACCGCCGCCGCATCCATTTCTTCATATCCCGATGAAGCCGCCACCGTTGCATTTTCCACATTGCCGTCTTGGTCAACGACTACACGCACGCGTACTGCGCCCTCGATGCCCTGTTGGCGCAGCCCTTCCGGATATGCAGGCGCCACACCAGCGATAAGCTGCGGCGGCACGGATGGGCGCTCAGCCGCGGCATTATCCCTGCCGTCACTGCCCTCACCGTTTCCCTTGCCTTCCCCTGCCCCTGTACCAGTCTCTTCCTTACTGTTATTTCCCTGCCCCTTTTTCCCCGTGTCTGTCCTTCCCTGGGCTTTGCCGCTTTCGGCGCTGCTGCGCATTTGCCCCGCAGCTTGTGCACGCTCCGGTTTCGCTGCAGCTTGCTCTTCGGCCGCGCGTACTGCGGCCACGGATTGGTTCCATACCTTTTCTTCTACGGTAACTGCCATATCATCACCTGCCGCCGTCTCCGCACTTTCGGCCGCCTCACTCCCCGCTGCCCCAGCACTACCGGCGGCAGCTGTTTCCATTTCATAGAGCGTTACATCCAGCACCTTATCAGGCTCTGCCGAAAGCTGGGCAAACAAACCGGTCAAGGCAATCACGACAAACAGCAGCAAATGGACAGCCACAGAAATTCCCCAGGACATGACCTTCTGCCTCTTGTCACTTGCCATAACTGCCTCCTGGCTCAGCCGCCAGTCCAAACCGGGCGATCCCTGCGCCGCGCAGCTTATCGAGCAATGCAACCACCAGACCATAATCGATATTCTGATCCGCCCGCACCACAACGGCAAAACGCGGATTGCGCTTATATTCCTGCTTGGCCCGCTCCAGCAAAGCCTGCTCAGCAATCGGCTCATCTTCGAGCCACAATGATCCATCTTGTTTCAGCGTGACAAGATAGTTTACATGCATCTGCGTCTCTGCATGCTGCGCCTGGGGCATATCCACATCGACGGTTTTCAGATTGACCATATAGAGCGTACTCATCATGAAAAACACCAACAGGAAAAACATGATATCAATCATCGGAATGATCATGACTTCCGGCTGCAAACCAGCCCGCCTATCCCTGAGCCTCATAATGCGCCGCCTTCCAGCACACAGCCGCCAGCCGGTACCACCGCCGCAGCCGGCAATAACTCTGCCCGATGCTCCTCGACCAGCGAGCAGCAAAGCTCCATATCCGTGACGATATTTTCCACCCGCTGGGTAAAATAAGCATGGATGGTCAAAGCGGCGATTGCCACACAAAGTCCCATAGCCGTGGCGATAAGCGCCTCACCGACACCGCCAGTGATAGCCGTCGCCTGCCCTGCCGTTACATTGAACACACTGAAAGACGAGATCATGCCGCTGATGGTGCCGAGCAGGCCTAAAAGCGGTGCCATCGTCACGATAACGCTCAGATAATAGAGACGCTGGCGGAACCTTGACAGCTCGATTCCTGTCTGCAGCTCCATATAATGCGCAGCCTGTGCATCCGTGGCCTTGCGCATGGCCGTCAAAAGCACAGCGGCCAGCACGCCAGCTGAATTCTTGGCAAGGCCTGCCGCTTCCTCAAAATGGCCGGCAGCTGCCGCTTGACTGAATCGGCGGGCAAACTCCCGTCCGGAATCTGCCTGCCGATAATAAAGCGCGCGTTCTACGCCAATCGCTACTACGAGCAGCGAGCAAAGCAGGAGCACATACATGACCGCGCCGCCCTTATGAAAGAATTCTATTCCCGTAACAATATATTCCATATGCTAACCTCACAATCCAATCGCATCAAAATTCATGTTGAAGGCCAACGACCACGCTGCGGCCCGGAGCCATATAATAGCCGGCACTTGCCGCAATGGACTCATAGCTTGCATTGGTCAGATTATAGCCTTTCAGATACAGCTTCGTAGCCGCTGAGCACCGATAGTTGACCACCATATCCAGCGTTGTATACTGGCTGTCCAGGAACGCATTTGCCCCGGTTACACGGCCGGACACATGCTGCAGCGTGGCCTCCGCCTCCCACTTATCCTGCTGATACCCGAGCCCCAGCAGATAGCGGTTGGGCTGGTTATTCTTGCGGTACAGGTTATTCCAGGTCGTACCGCTTTCCTCCACCTGGGCATAAGCATAACCAAGACGAACAGACCATTGCGGCGAGAAACGATGCCGCAGATTGATGGCAAGACCACGCCGCGTTTCATCGGCTACATTGTAATACCGCGTCTTATCGGTATAGATCCAATCCAGGGCATCATTTACCTTGCTGTAGTACATGCTAAGATCCAGATTTGTCGCCGCAGACAGTTTTGACTTGACGCCGACCGTCACAGTTTCCGATTTTTCCTGCTTGAGATCCGGATTTCCTTCCCAGTACAACGTATTGGCATAGCGCATCTTAAGCGTTGGATTGTTGACGGCCTGCCCCCAGGAAATATAGGCACTTGTCGCCTGCGAGAACTCCTTGTTCACCCCGATATGCGAGGTGAAATCAGCCCCAAAATCGCTATGGTTCTCCCACCGCGTACCGAAATTCAGCAGCCAGCCTTTGTCAAATCTCCAGTTATCTTCTATATATAGAGAAGTCGTTGCTGCCGACCGGTCAAGGCTGCCATCGTTTTCCTCCTGGATACTTTCATGATTGTAGGCTACACCGCTAATCAAGGTGTTCTTATCGCTAAGCCGCCAGTTTTTCTGATATTCTGCCCCCAGCGCCCGCAAATCGTCCTGATAGGCTGCATTCATGCGGCCATCGATCGTTTCCTGGTTCTGATAGATACGCAGGAAATCCTGCGGCGCATTTTCCCACTGCGGTGCCCAGGTATAAGTCAGTGCCAATGACCGGACCGTTTCCTCCGTGCGGGCATTCCGATACACAGGCACCGCCGTGTTGGGATCAGCGACACCGACAGCTGAACTCTTATTGGCATCGGTATTTTCAAAGTCAAAGCTCAACAGATCGCCATTCTTGAACTTCTTGTCCAGCGTCAGCGCTTCACTGGTGCGATTCATCCCCGTATCAGGGATGGTCAGATTGCCACGGGCAGGCGAGTTATACTCGATATCTCCCCGCACTTCACGGCTTGCCGTCAATGCATACGTAACACTGTCATCACCGCCTTCGGCCCGCAAGGCACCGCGAAACAGGCCTTGCGTACCGATCTCGCTGCGCACCTTCAGATGCTGCCCTGGTTCCGGACGCTTCGTGATGATATTAATAGCACCGCCCATAGCCGCATTGCCATAAAGCGAGGAATTCGGGCCATGCACCACTTCGATACGCTCGATATTGTCGATCTGGAACGAATCGAGATCGACAAGACCTGTATTCACACCGCTGATCAGCGGCCCATGATTCCAATTGGTCCGCCGACCATTCACCATCAAAAGCACGCGGTTGTCGCCATTGAGCTCGACATAGCTGCCTGTCGTATTCGTCTTGACGTTGATGCCTTTATCACGCAGAGCATCCGTCACTGTCGTGAAATTCCCCTTTGCTATATCCTCAGATGTCACCACCGTGACATCTGCCGCCACGGCCTTTTCACGCACCTTCATGCGGTTGGCCGTTACCACATAATCGTCGAGCGAAAACTCCTCCAGTGGTGCCTCTGCCTGTCCGGCCGCCACATAATTTGCGCTGCCCAAAGAAAGCGCTCCGCAAACCAATGCCGCCCATAACTTTTTCTCCGAATACTTTTTCATACAGTTCCTAAATCCTTTCTGCAAATCGTGGAAGATTTTATCTATTTCTAAGTCTGCCTGTCACCAGGCGATTTAGCGCATCAATTGCGCGGCCATTGCCGCTATTCACTTCTGCAAATGGTATAACAACGACATTTCCCTGCTGCACGGCACGCAGCCGCTGCAAATCGCGATTCTCTTTTATCAAAGCCATGACTTCTTCCTCGCGAAGATCCTTGCCATCTTTCCCTGGCAGCGAAACATACACCAGATAATCGGGATCATATGTCAAGATCCTCTCGGGGCCCACCATAGAAGTCTTGCGACGCACCAGATTGGTAAAACCAGCCTTTTCCAGCACATCGTTGACCAGATAGCCCGAATCGTATAGCGAATACGTCGAGCGTCCATGATCCTGCAGGACAATAGCCGTTTCCACCGGCAAGCCTGCCACACGTTGCATTGCTATTTTTTCTTGGTGACGGCACGCTGCAATATACGCCTCCGCACGCTGCTCGGCGCCAAACATCTGCCCGAGATCCCGCAGGAACGGATAGACCGAATTTTCCAGCGTCAACGAACGGCCGGAAAGCGTTGCCGGCACAATGTATGCGCCGATTCCCCGCATCTGCCAAGTCTGCGCTTCGCCAAGTTCCATTGCTGAGAAATTATGCGCCCAGCCAATGATAAGATCAGGCTGCAGCGCAAACACTTCTTCCTGCGCGGGAACAAAAGCGGCCTTTACCTTGGGAAGTTTGGCAAAACGCGCCGCAATTTGCTCCGGTTCACTGCCATACGCCCCGATGGTCTGCAGGATATGCTCGTCTAACCCCAATTCCAGCATGGCCTCTGCTGCACCAGGATACAAGACCAGCACGCGCTGCGGTACACCTTGCAGCACTGTCCGGCGGGTATAGCCATTTGCGTCAAAATTCTGAATTCCAAAGCCAGCTTCCACCTGTTCAGCACTCCGGCTGCAGCCGGTGAAAAGCAGGCTGGTACTTATCAACAAAACCAGCAGCAGCCCTTTCATATCGCCAAAGCCTCCCGGCCAAAAACGATGACAGGGCGATTCTGCTTTCCTTGCAGTATTTCACAAGGTACCCCATACACTTGATATACGAGCTTCGATGTCAATATCTTCTGCGGCTCCCCAGCGGCAATAAGCTGTCCATCTTTTAGGACATATAACCGTTTACAATACATGGCCGCCAGATTCAAGTCATGCAGCACAGCCAGAACACCAATCCCCAGACCTGCGGCCAGCTCCAAAAGCTGCATCTGATAGCGGATATCCAAATGATTGGTCGGCTCATCCAGCAGCAGGAAACGTGGCTCCTGGGCTAAAGCCCTGGCCATCACTACCCGCTGCTGTTCGCCACCGGACAAGGAATGGAAGCGGCGCTTTGCCATGGCATCCATTCCTACCAACTGCAAAGCCCGTTCAACCGCCACCTTGTCCTGACGGGTTATCCTGCCACCATGACGCTGCTGCGGGATGCGTCCCATCATCACCATATCGTAAACCGAAAAATCAAAGGCCACCGTATGGAACTGGCCGACAACGGCCATCTCCTGTGCCGATTCTGCCAGCGTCATATCTGACAGCCGCCGCCCAAGCAGGACGATTTCGCCCCGCTGCGGCTGCTGGACACGATACACATGCTTGAGCAGTGTCGACTTTCCACTGCCATTAGGACCGATGATCCCCACAAACTCCCCGCGTTTCACCGACAGCGAAATATCCTGCAGGATTTCTTTTCCCCGCAACGAAAACGATAGAGCTTTTACTTCTAAATCCAGCATATACGCCCCTTTCAGCAACGCAGCCCGCCATCCGCCCGGAATAACAGCCGCATAAAGAGCGGTGCTCCCACCAGTGCGGTCACGATTCCGATCGGCAGCTCGCCGCTTGGCAATAGCACACGGCAAAGCATATCAACCAGCATCAAAAAGATTGCCCCGGCCAGCATCACGCCTGGCAATACACGGCGATGATCTGCCCCCCAAAGCATCCGCACACCATGCGGAACAATGAGACCAACAAATCCGAAAATCCCACAGGCCGAAACAATGATTCCTGTAAGCAATGCCGTAAGGACCAGATATTTACGGCGCTCATGCGTCAAGTCCACGCCCAACGTGATTGCCGTTTCTTCGCCGAGCAGCATCGCATTTAGCTCACGCAGACGCAAGGCAAAAAACACACCACCTGCCAGCACTGCCATCCCCGGCAGCCACAGATTATCCCAGCGCGCGCCTGCCAGCGAGCCCATCGTCCAGAACGCTGCACTGCGCATCCCTTCTGCATCATTGGCTAAATACACGACCAGATTAGCCAGTGCTGAAAATAAGGCACTTACCACTGCACCAGCCAAAATCAGCCGTACCGCTGCGGCGCTCTGCTCCCTCCCCGCCAACAGCACAACAATGACAGTCGCTGCCACCGCACCGGCAAAAGCCCCTGCCGATACCCCCATGCCAGCAAGGAAAGCACTCCCCCCCAGCATAATGACCACGACCGCTCCCAGGGACGCCCCAGATGCCACGCCTAGGATATACGGTTCAGCCAGCGGATTTTGTACCAAAGCCTGCATGACTGTACCACAAAGTGCCAAACCAGCTCCTGCCAAAGCAGCCAGTATAACCCGTGGCATTCTCAATTCCCAGATGATATCATAGTGCCCTTGAGGAATCCCCATCTCCGCCGACAGCCCGAGCATACTTGCCAGCACCGCCATGGTCTCTGTCTCCGGAATCGCCACTACACCTACGGAAACAGCCAATCCGGCAGTCAAAAACAGACCGGCAATTCCTGCCATCCAATATAACCAACGCAAATCATTCATATCCTTTCTGTTTATGTCTTTCATCAGCAATGATTATCATTATATATTGATAATGATAATCTGTCAATTATATTCAGGCAAAAAAAATCAGCCAAAAAGCATATACGCAACGAATATCACGCTTTCTCCTGGCTGTTGTTTATATATTTGCTTATATTGTCTTCTATCCCTTGTGCAATCAAATGAAGTATTCGATGGTTTTCTCAGCGGTAAGTTTCGTGTTCTGATTGAAAAACAGCACGGCTTCCCGTTCGTCAACCGGCCCTAACGCATATATTCCCGGAGCTTCCCGATTGAAATATTCAAATGGCACAATGCGATTATAGGCTTTCGGATGCGCTTCCGTGCATTCAATCGCTGCGTCGTCAATTGTCCGCTCCAAAAGATACGGATCGAATAAACGAATACGCTTTTGCTCCACACCGGTCAGCAATACATAGTGATCCCCCTCAAGATTCAAGCGTACCACGACTGTTCCCTGACGCCGCAGGGCATCGACGAGCAGACTGTTCTCCCCCATATAAACGTCTTTTCCTGCCAGATACCGGCTCTCGATTGGCAGGACACCGGTCTTGCCCACGCCATCGAGCCAGTTGGAAAGGAACATCATAGCCATGCGCGAGGTACCGCGCTGGCCAAGTACTCCACCACGTTCATAGCAGTCCAATGAATACAGCATGATATTGCGGATAAGTTCCGGCGATATCTCCTCGCGTTCAAACAGGAAACTCAGCGCATTCAACAGTGAAGTCGGGCCGCAATCATATTCAGAAATCTGATAGCGCAACGGATTTTTCATAAAACAGACCCTTTCTTACAGCCATGGAAATCCCTGACCTTTTTCAATCGCAATGATACAATCTCCATCTTACCCATAGCCTCTGCCAGTGTCAATAGCTGTACAAAAAACCGGGACGCTTCCTCGCTGCCCGGTTCTGACGACATGTTCATTTCATAAAAAGGCCACCATTGATATCAAGGGTAGTTCCTGTGATGCAACGGGACTCTTCCGATACCAGGAAATATACCGCGCTCGCAATATCCTCAGGTTCTGCCATACGCCCCAGTGGGATGATTGACTCGTCCACAGCCATCGCTTCGGTCATCTGCGTGCGCACGAATCCTGGCGCTACCGCATTGACATTGATCTGATACGGTGCCAGCTCCCTTGCCAGCGATTTGGTAAGGCCAATCACTGCCGCCTTGCTGCCTACATAATCAGCAGCCGTGGCAATACCGCCCACCTCCGCTGCCAGCGAGGCCACATGGACAATCTTGCCGCTTTTCTGTTTCTTCAGCCACGGTATGATTTGACGGGTCAAATGAATCACGCCATATAGATTGACCCCAAGCGTCGCCGCCCAGTCAGCATCGGAGACTTCCGTGAAACTCTTGCTGAGCTGACAGATACCAGCATTATTCACGAGGATATCGAGCGAGTCATATTGCTCCGCTACCGCGGCGAACCAGTCATTGACCGCCGCCTCATCGGCAACGTCTACAGCAAAGCCACGGACAGCGTCTGGATAAAGGCGGTTGATTTCTGCCTCCACCTGCCGGTTTTCCCTTTCATTGCGGCCCAGGAACAATACTTTACTTCCCTCGCGGGCCAACCGTTCCACGATGGCCCGGCCAATGCCACGATTTCCCCCGCTTACCAGTGCGGTCTTTCCTGACAAACTCATAACAAAGCCTTCTTCCCTTAAATTCGCACAGCCGGATCTTCATATGTTTCCGGTAGTATCCGCTTGAGGAATTTCTTGGTCCTTTCCTGCTGCGGATTCGTAAAGAACTCTTCACTCGTTCCCTCTTCCACGACCACACCATCAGCCATGAAAATGACATGCGACGCTACCTCACGGGCAAATTTCATCTCGTGCGTGACCACTATCATGGTCATGCCTTCCTCAGCCAGGCTCCGCATGACCTGCAGCACCTCGCCGACAAGCTCCGGATCAAGGGCTGAAGTCGGCTCATCGAAAAGGACCACATCCGGGCGAACCGCAATCGCCCGCGCGATTCCCACGCGCTGCTGCTGCCCGCCAGAGAGCTGGGACGGATAGTAATCCGCCCGCTCGGCAAGACCAACCTTGCGCAAAGCACGCAGTCCGATTTTCCTCGCCTCGTCTTTTGCCATGCCACGTCCAGCCGTAAGACCCAGCGTCACATTTTCCAGCGCCGTCTTATTGGCAAAAAGATTGTAATTCTGGAACACAAAGGCCGTTTTCTTGCGTACTCCGGCAATCTCTTTGGAGGACGCTTTTGACAAGTCAAGTTTTACCCCATCAAGCTCCATGCTCCCCGCATCAGCCTGCTCAAGGAAATTGAGACAGCGAAGAAACGTCGTTTTGCCCGAGCCAGAAGGCCCCAGGATAACGACCACATTGCCGCGGTCCAGATCCATATTCACATCACGAAGGACTGTATTATCTTGAAAGGATTTACGTACACCACGAATCTGCATCAACATGCAACCACCCACTTTCTCTTATGCATTCCCGCGGAATGCTCCCAAACGACGCTCAGCAAAATGGTACGACCACTGGACAAGCGTGCAAAGTACCAGATACACCAGAAATACATCCAGATACGCTTCGATATAGTTATACCCATACGAAGCTGCGATCTTGCCCAATGCCATGACATCCTTGACCGTCATCAGGAAGGCAAGCGATGTTCCCTTTATCAGATTGACCGTGATATTGCAGATAGCTGGCAGAGCCACCACCAGTGCCTGCGGAATGATCACGCGCAAATATGTCTGGACTTCCGAAAGGCCTATCGACAGGCCTGCTTCAAGCTGGCCCTTCGGTATACTCAGCAGTGCCGAGCGAAAGACCTCCGTCAGCAGGGCTGTCGTATTTAAAGCAAATACAACCACTGCATACCAGAACGGATCGATTGTCTCAAAAATGTTGATGCTGCTACCAGCCGCTTTGAGCACCGCATGGATAAGGCTCGGCAACAGACTGTATAGCAGCAGGATCTGCAGGATGATTGGCGTACCGCGCACAAAGGAAACATAAAGCGCCGCCAGCCGGCTGCTCGAGGAGTTCCCCCGAATCCTCAAGACTGCCAGATAGAAGGCCGGCAGGAAGGCCAGCAGCAGAGACAGCACCGTCAAGGACAAGGTCACACCTGCCCCCTTCCAGACTTCGCCAAAGGTCCTGGCCATGAACTCATAATCCAATTCCATGCGCTTCCCCTCCTTTCAGCCACTCTTTCCAACCATTCTTCTCTTTCCCCGTCGCGTCTTTGCTGCGGATAGCCAGCGTCTGCCCCTTATCCAGACGTGCTTCCAGCCAGTCAAAGACTCGTTCCAGCAGCAAAGTCATCCCCCAATAGATCAGCATGCAGGCTGTGTAGACCTCAATACCATAGGCCCCGAAATTCTGAGCAATGATAAGATTCCCCTGTCCTATCATGTCAATCAAACCGATGGTATAAGCCAGCGCCCCTTCCTTCAACAGATTGATAGTCGAGTTGGCAAAGTTCGGCAGGGCAACCACGGCCGCCTGAGGCAGCATAACCAGGAAAAAGGCCTTTATCGGCGGGATGCCGATGCTCACCGCAGCCTCGTACTGTCCCTGTGGTACAGCCAGATATGCTGACCGGAACACCTCCGATATATAGGCGCCAAACAGTAGCACAAATGTGAGAATAGCAAATACCGCCCGATTCATCTGATTGATATTATATGAGAACAGTGCATCCATCAGTTGAGGCAGCCCATAGAACACGATGAACAGCAGGACGATGGACGGTGTGCACCGCATGACATAAGTGTACCCCTGCGCCAGCCAGTGCAATCCGCGCGTGCCGCCTATTTTCGCCCAGGCCAGCAGCATCCCCAGCAGCGATCCCCCTATGATACTGCCAGCGCCTACCAGCAGCGTTACATCAAGATATTCCAGCAGATTCGGCATGACCGTAAAAATCATGGCCGGATCAAAAGCTCTGGTATCCATGGCAACCCCTTCTTTCTGTCTCGATTATTTCAGATAGGAAGACAAGCTTTCCCCGAAATACTTCTGCTCCAACTCAGCAATCTTGCCTTCACTGCGCAGCTCCTCAATGGCCTTATCGTATTCATCGGCAAACTGCTGCTCATTCTTGTTGAAGATTGGATACGTCGGAATGCCCTTATAACGGATATACGTCAGCTTATCGTCAAACTGATGATATGGCGCATCCTCTTTCTGGATATTGTTCTTGTAGCTGAGCTCGACCTCCAGATAGCCATCGTAGCGGCCTTCCATTACCCAGCTATAGGCATCGGCAATCTGGAAAGCCTCCGACGAGACGAGCTTGATTGGCTTATCCTGATGCTCTTTGTTGTACGAATCGATGACCATGTAGCGTGCATCCTGCGGCGCAATCGGTACGAGCTTGCCGCTGAACTGCGCAAATGACGGCAAGTCCTTGATCTCATTGGCCGTATCTTTGCGGATGACCAGTCCAATTACGCTGGCACCGATATTGTTTTTCGGGAACACATATTTTTTCTTGCGCGCATCCGTAATCCAAATGCCCTTCGTCCCCACGTTATACTTGCCAGACTCCACACCGATGAGCAGATCATCATCGGACGTCGGTACGAATTTGAATTCATACTGCGGCAGTTTCTTGGCCACTTCCTTCATGACTGCGACCTCAAAGCCATCCGACTCGCCCTGTTCATTGACATAATCATACGGTACATAATAGTTGGTATGCGCCACGGTGATGACTTTCTTGCCATCGGCCGGCTTATCTGCCGCTTTGTTGCCGCCGCAGCCAGCAGCCACCGTAAGCACACCTGCCAGCAATCCTGCCGTAATGAGTTTCCCTATCTTGCGAATATTCATCATGAGTTCCTCCTAGCCAAATCTATCATCCCAACCACTATCTCTGTATATTTTCAAACTGCGGCTTCGCGCACCCATTCAAGGTGCTGCCAGTCAATATCGCGCGGCACCGTGCAGTCAGCCCCGAGGATTACGCCCCGGCGGCCAGCGTTCGCGATAAGCCGGCGCGTCTCCTGTTGGATTTCTTCTTTACTGCCACGGTAAAGTACATCCGAAGCAAGGTTGCCAAAACCGCCGATAACCGTGCGGCCGTCAAAGATCTGCTGTCCTTCTTCCAGCGGTACCTGCTCGACAGAAACGGCCCAATTGACGGCCTTGACCTTATAGTCTTCATACCATTCCAGATGATTATGATGCCCTGCATAACCGCAGACATGCAAGATGTTGTAATCGCTGACACTGTTTGCTGCCGCCAGGATTTTCTTTTCTCCTGGTGCCAATACCTCTTCGTACACCTCCCGGGTAATGCCGTCACCCAGCAGATTCTGTACACTAAAATAAATCCCTGTGACATGCGCTTCCGTAATCAGCCGTTTGGCCAGCTTGGCCAAATCTGACGAAATCACATCGAAAGCCGCGCGGACAGCAGCTTTATCTTCCCGGATAAACGAAACAAGTTTTTCTTCGCCTTCCTCCCAATGCGCCTGCATAAAACGGAAAGTCGTGTTGGCACCAAAGAGGTTATAAAACAGCGCAATCTCCTTCCCATAACGCTTTACCAGCTGACGCGCATATTCAATCTGACGGGTAAACCAGGGATCGTCATCAGCAAGCGGCTGCAGATCCTTGAGATCATCCACATGCTCAGCCGCTGCTACCTGGGGATGATTATAATGAAAGAATCCATCTGTCATAATCTTGACGTAGTCCGGCTGGAATGAATCGATATACTGGATTTGCTTTGCCAGCACCTTCTTGCTTAGTTCCGGATGCGCAAACGCATCCGAACCAATCTCATCCTCAAGGAAATGAAACCAAAACCCTGACGGGATTCGTTCCACATCTTTTCCATCTAATGCATCCAATACCAATTGTTTTCTGTTGCTCGTCATAGAATATCCACCTCTGTCTTTTAAATCGCATATTTAACATGTATGTTTTCTTGTTTGATATCATAATCTAAACTGTCATATATGTCAAGTATGTATTTGTAATTTTGTAAACTGCTTTTGTTCAGCATCAAAAATCTACCTATAAAGAGCAAATACAAAAAAACATTGACACCATCGCGTTTTCTGTATATCATATCTAACATACCGAACAGATATGATATTACAATATAAGGAGGAATTTCTATGCATGATTTTTCGCGCGAAGTTCACGGTACACATACATTTGATTCCACAGGTGCCATCAGCGCCCCCATCTATACGTCGGCAACGTATCGCCATCCTGCCTTCCAGCAAAGCACCGGTTACGATTACGGGCGCGTCGCCAATCCGACCCGCGAGGAATTGGAAAAGACCATGGCGCTTTTGGAGCAGGGTGAGCGCAGCTGGGCGCTTTCTTCCGGTATGGCTGCCGTCAATATGGTCATGCATCTCTTCCATCCCGGTGACCATGTCCTCTTATCCGAAGACCTTTACGGCGGTACGGTCCGGCTGGCCAATGAAATCTACGCACGCTACAACATCCGCTTTGAGTACGTCGATACTTCTGACACCGGATTGACCGCCGCACATATAACGCCAGCTACCAAGGGCATATTTATCGAAACGCCCTCCAATCCCATGATGCGCATCAGTGATATCAAAGCACTGGCCGAGCTGGCGCACAAGAACGATGCCCTGCTCATCGTCGACAACACTTTCCTGTCGCCACATTTCCAAAAGCCGCTGACACTCGGCGCCGATATCGTTCTGCATAGCGCCACCAAATATCTCTGCGGCCACAACGACATCATCGCCGGCATCCTCGTCGTCCGCGATGCCCAGGCCGATTACGCCCAGCAGCTGGAGCTCTTCATCAAATCCGAGGGGCCGAATCTTCCCCCGCTGGATTCCTGGCTGCTGCTCCGCAGCATCAAGACGCTCGGCCTGCGCGTCGAGCGCCAGGCCGCCAATGCCCTGGCCATCGCGAAATGGCTCCAAGAGCAGCCCGAAGTTACCGATGTCTACTATGTCGGGCTCCCCGATCATCCCGGCTTCAAACTGCAGCGATGTCAGGCTACGGGCAATGGCAGCATGATATCGTTCAAAGTCAAGACAGCCGCAATCGCAACGCAGGCACTCGGAAAGCTGCACCTCATCTGCTTTGCCGAAAGTCTCGGCGGTGTAGAGACTCTGCTTACCTATCCACTGGCACAAACCCACGCGGAAATGCCGCCAGAACTTTTGTCCCGCACCGGCCTTGATGACCGCCTGCTCCGTCTCTCCGTCGGCATCGAAGATCCCGGCGATATCATCGCTGACCTTGCCCAAGCACTGCACGGCTGATTCCACGAAAGGAGCGTTTCCCATGCCCACCAACTTTGACGAAATCATCGACCGCCGTGGCACCTCCTGCCTCAAATACGATTTTGCTGCCGAGCGTGGCTATCCTACAGATATCCTGCCCTTTTGGGTTGCCGATATGGATTTTAGGGCACCGCAGCCTGTTCTCGACGAACTTTCGCGCCGCGTAGCCCATGGCATCTTTGGCTACACGGACCCGAAGGCAGCCTACAAGGACGTTCTGATCGACTGGTTCCGCTCGCACCATGACTGGACGCCCTCTGCGGAGGCCCTCGTCATAACACCGGGTGTTGTCTTCGCGCTCTGCACGGCCATCCGTGCCTTCACGCAGACCGGCGACGGCGTCCTCATCCAGCAGCCGGTCTATTATCCCTTCACGGAATCCATCACCGACAACGGCCGCCGGCTGGTCAACAGCCCGCTTCAGGAACAAGGCGGGCACTATAGCATCGATTTTGCTGACCTCGCGAACAAAATCGCCAAGGAAAACGTCAAGCTCTTCCTGCTCTGCAGCCCGCACAATCCAGTGGGCCGCGTCTGGAGCCGTGAGGAACTCCTGCGCCTGGCAGATATTTGCGAGCGGCACGATGTGCTCATCGTGGCCGACGAAATCCATCACGAGTTCGTCCGGCCAGGTTACAAACATACCGTACTCGCATCGCTGTCTCCCCAAATCGCCCAGCGTGTCATTACCTGTACCGCCCCGAGCAAGACCTTCAATCTTGCGGGTCTGCAGCTATCGAACATCTTCATCGAAAACGGCTCACTGCGCCGGAAATTCAAGCATGAACTGGCCGCAGCCGGCTACAGCCAGCCAAACAGCCTGGGACTCTTCGCCGCCCAAGCCGCCTATGCCCATGGCGAAGAATGGCTCTGCGAATTGCGCACATATCTGGAGTCCAACTACCAAAAAACAAAAGCGTACCTGCAACAGGAACTTCCACAGGTACGCTTGATCGAGCCCGAAGGCACCTATTTGCTTTGGCTGGATTTTTCCGCCTACGGCCTTACCGATGACGAGCTGGATGAACGGATTATCCATAAAGCCAAGCTCTGGCTCGACAGCGGCCATATCTTCGGCCCTGCCGGCCAAGGATTCCAGCGCATCAACATCGCCTGCCCCTGGCATACGCTAAAGCAAGGACTCGAGCAGCTGGCCAGCGCCTTCCGCCCCTGACGGCCATCTTATCCATGGCAAACTCTGCCGAAATATGCTATACTGATAAAGTTTTACAAACCTTTTACGATAGGAGCATATTCATGAGCAACGAAAATAAAAAAGTCAAAGTACACTACACCGGCACGCTCAACGATGGCACGAAATTCGATTCGTCCTACGACCGTGGTGAACCGCTCGAGTTTGTCTGCGGTGCCGGCATGATGATCAAAGGCTTCGACGAAGCCGTCAAAGATATGGCGGTCGGCGAAACCAAGGACATCCACCTGCAACCGGAAGAAGCCTATGGCATGCCGTCGGAGGAAAACATCGTCACGATGGAAATCAGCCAACTGCCAGGTTCCGAGGGCTTGGAGGTTGGCCAGCGCGTTGCCCTGCAGAACTCGCTGGGCCAGCCGGTTCCCGTAACCGTAACGGAAAAAACCGCTACAACGATTACCTTTGATGCCAACCATGAAATGGCAGGCAAAGAGCTCAATTTCAAGATTGAGCTTGTCGAAGTCGAAGCATAAGAAAAACATAAGAAAAGAAAGCGGCTCACATCCATCATGATGTGGGCCGCTTTCTTTTCTTATGATATTCCATTATCCCGATCCATCCATCCTATAGCCATCAATCGACAAATCCTCTCATCAAATCGACGCACTGAACAAAGATCCCGCCGCAGACGTACTTTTCGCCAGATACTCCTGCGGAAGTACACCTGAAGACCCCAGCATATTTTGCTGCATCTGGACACTGGCACCGCTCAGCTTCGACTGGGAAATCACCTGGTTCCCCTGCATCTTGACGAGAACTAACGAACCGTCAGGCAAAACCTTGGTAACCGTCACTGTCGCAACACTGCTGTCACTTGCAGCCGGCGCACTTGTCAGACTTTCCAAGATTTCGCTAAAGGATGCAGGTTGTGCCGTCTTCCGGACATACGCTGCCGGCTTTTCCGGCTGCTCTCCATACTGCATTCTGCTGGCCGCATTTACCGCCTGGATACTCATCTGCTCCACCTCCTTTCCTACACCACAAACAACCTACACTTATATTATCGTCGTGTTTCGTTAAAAGTTTATATAAGGCAACTAATAATTTGATAAAAAAAAACGCCGTGCACTTTGTACACAGCGTTTTTGACATGTCAAATTCTCACAGCCAGCCCCATTGACCGGTCAAAGCAAATGCGATACCAGCACCAGCAGCGGAATGGCAATGATCGTGCGCTCCAAGAAGATGATAAACAGGCGCTTGAAATCCAGCCCGACACCGGATTTGACGATGATACTGCCGACCTCGGTCAGATAGATGATCTGCACGAGCGACAAACCGGCAACGAGGAACCGCGTAGCAGCTGGCAAATCCTGGCTCGTAATCAAAGCCGGAATGAACATATCGATAAAGCCCACCAGCGTCGCCGGCGCAATCTGGAAAGCACCCTCGACCCCAAAAAGACTCAGATACAGGCCCATCGGATAGGAAATCCACTGCATGATGGCCGTTTCATTGACCAGCAAGGTACCGATCGTGCCCCAGGCAATGACAATCGGGATAAGATCCAGGATGATTCCGATTGTCATCTTGACGGCTGCATCGAGTGCCACGCGCAGATTAAATCTCTCGGCACGATTCAGCGCTGCCGCCCAGGCCCAGCGCCAAAGCGAAACATCGGGCGGCACTTCTTCATTGATTTTCTTCTCCCCGCAATAACTGTCAGGAATAGCTGACAGCGGCCGGATACGCACGCCGATAACAGCCAGCAAGAGGCCAATCGCCGTGACCGATGCATAGAGCAGCAGGAAATGCTGCGTCACATGCAAAGTCTCTGCCACGACCATGCAAAAAGGTATCGACACGAGCGAGAAATTCGTCATGATCGACGCCGCTTCGCGCTTGCTGTAAAAACCACTCTGATACTGGTTCCCCGTAATCAATACAGCCGTATTCGAAGAGGCCAGCCATGAGGCAATGAGGTCCACCGATGCCCGCCCCGGCACGCGGAACAAGGGCCGGATCAGAGGTTTCAATAATATGCCTGTAAACTCCATGATGCCGCAATCGGTCAAGAACGGCAAAACAAAGCTCAGCGTTACCGCAATCGCAATCAAGGTCTGTGACAGCGACACCATGCTGCCGCCCACATCATCACTGCGCACGATTTCCGGGCCTGCCCCAAAAGCCACGCAAAGCGTGACAAACAGGGCGACCAAACGCGTCACGGCATAAGGCCGCGACACGAACAGCAAATCGGCCAGCCAGTCTATCTTGCGGATTGCCGCCGGCCGCCAAAACAGCCCCATCAGCGCCCCGAGCGCCGAAACCACCACAATCACAGTAAGCAGCCAGGGCAGATTTGCCTGCACGGCCTTATCCAGCATCTCAGTCAATACGCTGAGCACCGTGTTGAAATCACTGTCTGAGTTATTGAGGGGAAACAGAAACATAAAGCAGCCAAAACCTGAGCAAAGCAGGAATTTCAGCTTTGTCTTCCAGGAATAACCTTTACTTATTTCTGCCCCGAATTCCGTTGTCCGTTCCATTCGCTTCCTTCTTTCTTGAATCATACTTATCTATCATACCTTATTTGCAAAAAAATGCAAGCATTTCTGCATAAATATAAAAAACAGTGCTCCTGCAAGCACTGTTTTCCTTCTATCTGTTTTCGTTATTTTTTGTCCTTGCCAGCTGGTGCCGCGGCCTTCGGCGGTGGTGCCGCAGCTGCTTTCGGCGCTGGCGCCGCTTTTGGCTTTGCCGCCGCTTCTTTCGGTGCTGCAGTCTTCTCCTCTACCGCGCGGGCTGCCTTTTCCGTTCTAGCCTCGGCTTTGGGTGCCTTTTTCTCTTCCTCGGCCGCTGCCGCTGCGGCCTCAGCCTGCTGCTGTGCCTCCACCTGCTCCTGATAGGAGGCCAGGCAGTCATCGACCTTCGCTTTCAGCTCCTGCGCCTTGCCCGCATAGCCCGCCAGATTCCCCATATTGATCTGTGCAAGATAATCACTGGCCACTTGCAGCTGATTGATGTCGCCAGTTCCCAGATACGTCCGGTAGGCAAGCATCGCCGCCGTAAAACCATAGAGATTATACCCAAGCTCCGTCTTTCCCTTTTCTTCAAACATAGACAGATACACACGGGCCGACTGGTAATCCTGCTCCGCCAGCATGGCCTTGCCCTTCGCAAGGCTGTCAGTTAGAAACTGCTGCTTGGAATATTCCACCACGCTGAAAAATCCCACTACGCCAATCACTGCCATCACCAGCAGAACCACAACCATCATATGCAGTTTTGATACACGATCATCCATCAATCCGTCTTCCTATCCACTTTAATATTATATAAATGCAATCTACGTAACATAGTACCGCAGATTTGCCCGTTTTGTCCAGCAAAGAATCCGCAGCCCTTCCGAACCGCAAAAACAAACCTTAAAATAAACTATTGCACGATAAACCAAGACTATAATTCAAATTAGTTATAGTTTGAGAAAAGAATCACATTTTCCATTGACAAAGAACTTTTTAGTACCTATACTATTCTTGTGATGTTAAATTTGCAAACAGTCTTGCAAGCCAATGCTATCAAGGCTTCATCTGCAATGCAAAAACAAAAACCAGGCCTTTCGATACCATAGCATCGATAATCGATAGTTATGTATCAATAATTTAGAGGAGAGTGTTGATTATGGCAAAGAAACCAGTTCAGATTATGGAGACGGTCCTGCGTGACGGTCATCAGTCCCTGTGCGCAACGCGCATGCGTATCGAAGATATGCTCCCACAACTTGAGGCCCTTGACGCAGTAGGTTACAAGGCGCTCGAAGCCTGGGGCGGTGCAACGTTCGATACCTGCCTGCGTTTCCTCGGCGAAGATCCTTGGGAGCGGCTCGACACCTTGAAGGCCAATCTCAACACCCCGATCCAGATGCTGCTGCGCGGCCAGAATCTCCTGGGCTATAATCACTACTCCAACGATGTCGTAGAAAAATTCGTTCAGAAGGCATCTCAGCACGGTGTCGGCGTATTCCGCATCTTCGATGCCTTAAACGATGTCCGCAACCTCAAAGTTGCCATCAATGCAGCGCTCAACTGCCCCGAGAAGCCGGAAGTCCAGGGCTGTCTCGTCTACACCATCAGCCCGGTCCATACGAACGAAAAATTCGTCGAGCTGGCGAAAGAACTGCAGGATATGGGCTGCCACTCCGTCTGCATCAAGGACATGTCCGGCCTGCTCAAGCCATATGTAGCCGAAGACCTCGTCAAGAAGCTCAAGGCTGCGCTTGACATCCCGGTCGAGCTCCACACGCACTGCACGTCCGGTTTCGGCCATGCAACCTACCTCAAAGCCATCGAAGCCGGTGTCGACATCATCGATACGGCCCTTGCTCCGTTCTCCTCGGACACGTCCCAGCCATGCACGGAAACGATGGTCCGCGCACTTGAAGGCACGGAATACGATACGGGCATCGACGTCCAGAAACTCACACCGATTTCCAAGCACTTCCTCAGTGTCAAGAAACGCATCATCAACGAATTCAATCTCAAGGGCTATTTCGATATCAACCCGAACGTCCTCGACTTCCAGATTCCGGGCGGCATGCTCTCGAACCTCGCCAACCAGCTCAAAGAAGCCGGCATGGAAGACAAATATCAGGATCTGCTCGATGAGATGCCGCGCGTCCGCAAAGACCTCGGCTACCCGCCGCTCGTCACGCCGTCCTCGCAGATTGTCGGCACGATGGCTACCTTCAACGTCATGAGCGGCGAGCGCTATAAGATGGTTCCGAAAGAATTCAAAGACCTCGCTCGTGGTAAATTTGGCCGTACGCCGGTCGCTATCGATCGCGACTTCCTCACGAAGACGCTGGGCATCGCACCAGAAGACATCATCGAGGATTGCTCGATCGAGGACGCTAAAGCCAAGACCTTCGCTGAGTTCGAAGCCGAGCTCAAGGAAAAAGGCTATCTGAATCCGTCCGAAGAAGATGTTCTCTCCTATGCCCTGTTCCCGCAGGTTGCCGAGGAGTTCTTCCAGAACCATTACCAGAAGATCACGGCTTACAAAAAAGCTTGATAACAAGAAATCTCCTGTTATCTCATAAGTCAACAGCTCCGCATAATCCTGCGGAGCTGTTTTTGTATACAAACTAACACAAACTTGACAGCTACTAATCCAAAACGCTATAATAGATATGTAATTTTTATTATATCTTTAGGGCAACGGCGCCTTTTGCAACTATCCAGTACATGTGTGACGTGTGCTTTTTTTGCGGTAGGAACAAAAGGCTTATTTTATTGGAAAAGAGGTATATTCATGGATTTATTAAACACTGTCGTCAATGAGGTCAATAATGTCCTTTGGTCCTATGTCCTCATTGCTGTCCTTGTCGGCTGCGGCCTTTGGTTCACGCTGTCGACAAAATTTGTCCAGCTGCGCCTGCTGCCGGAAATGATCCGCCTGCTGACGGATGGCATCGGCGAAAAGACAACGGACAAATCCATCAGCTCCTTCCAGGCATTCTGCGTCTCGACTGCCTCCCGTGTCGGTGTCGGCAACATTGCCGGTGTGGCTATCGCAATCGTTACCGGCGGCCCGGGTGCTGTCTTCTGGATGTGGGTTATCGCCTTCATCGGCTGTGCCACCGGCTTCGTCGAGAGCACGCTGGCCCAGATCTACAAACTGCCACGCGGCAACAATGCCTTCCATGGCGGCCCGGCTTACTACATCCAAAATGCCCTCAAGCAGCCTGGCGTCGCTAAGCTCTTCGCTATCCTCATCGCCGTTACCTATGGTCTTATCTATAACTCCGTACAGTCCAACACCATCGCGCTGTCCGTGCAGAATGCCTTCGGCATCCCGCAGCTCGGCACAGCCGTCATTCTCTGTGTCCTCACGGCACTTGTCATCTTCGGCGGCATGACCCGTATCGCCAAGTTCACGGAGTTCCTGGTCCCCATCATGGCCGGCCTCTACATCCTGACGGCCATTGCCGTTATCCTCTTCAACCTCGATAAAGTCCCGGGCATGTTTGCCCTGATTGTCCACGATGCCTTCTCCCCGCAGGCTGCAGTCGGCGGTGGTCTCGGCTCGGCCATCCTCACAGGCGTCAAGCGCGGCCTGTTCTCCAACGAGGCCGGCGAAGGCTCCGTGCCGAATGCCGCCGCTACGGCTGACGTTACTCATCCGGTTAAGCAGGGCCTTGTCCAGGCCTTCGGCGTCTATGTCGATACCTGGCTCGTCTGCTCCGCTTCCGCTTTCATCATCCTGCTCTCGGGCCAGTATGTCATCGGCGGCGAGGTAACCGGTGCCGCGCTCGCGCAGGCATCGCTTGCCAGCCTCTTCGGCACCCTGGCACCGATCTGCGTCTCCATCATGATCATGATGTTTGCCTTCAGCTCCATCTGCGGCAACTACTACTACGGCGAAATCAACATCGCCTTCTTCGAGAAGAAATCCAAGACGTCCCTGAACGTTTTCCGCCTCCTCTGCGTCGCCATGGTATTCTTCGGCAGCATCGCAGAACTCTCGCTGGTCTGGAACCTGGCCGACCTCTTCATGGGCTTTTTGTGCTTGACCAACCTCTACGCGATTGCCCGCCTCAGCAAACGCGTCCGCATCGCACTGGCTGACTACCTTGACCAGAAGCGCCGCGGCGTCACCGAGCCGGTATTCGATCCGGCCATCCTCGGCGACGAAACCGGCATCCATGCCTGGGGCATCGATAAAAAATAAATACGCATACAGAAAAAGGCAGAGCTATCCGCATCGGTAGCTCTGCCTTTTTCGTCTCCCTATCACAAAATTCTCCACATATTACTCTTGAAAATCACATTTTTCTAGCTTATTTTGCATAGATTATCACATTTTTATTGACAACCGCACCCCTGCATGTAGAAAACATCACATATTGACTTGTCAAATTGACAGGTCAGATTCCAGTCTCTGCTGCGCCCCTTATCCCAAACCAACAGTAACTCTACATATTTTCCCTTAATCAATCGGTAAACTTCCAATGCTGTTGCTTGATTATAGGTATTCCATCCATTCTTTAGCGTATTGAAGTAGCGCTCCATCGGAGCATTATCATATGGATAGCCAGCCTTGCTCATACTTTGGGTAATACCTGCCGATTCACAGAATTCGGTAAATTCCTTTGATATGAACAGCCAAAATCCCAATCCTCTGCTCGATAGAATTATCTCTCTGGTTGAAGAAGCGCGTTCCGGTCATTATATCGACAACAATAGCGAGGATTTCGGCACACAAAACGCAAGCGCTATTGATGGGTACTATCATTTGGCGAAGTCGGGGCAGCTGGACGAAACGGCACTGAGCAAAAACATGGAGAAGAATTTTAATTCACAAGCTGTGCAAAATATGATTGCTAAATTCCAGACCACCATGGACAGCAGTATACTGGACATTATGATGTACACTGACCCGGATGCCAATCATCTCATGCACCCGGCATTGACCGATATTCTCTCCGCCTATCGCAGTGAAACCACGGATGTCCATGATGATATTATGCGTAAGTTGCGCAAGTTGAATCCTCTAGAAAATAAACAAACATCAGGCTCATAAACTGCGAGAATTAGAATATTATATATGAAGAACCAACGGGCTGACCGTCAAATTGACCGGTCAGCCCTGATTTCCATGAGGTTTATCCCTATGACATTATCCGAAGGTTGCTTTATCGGTATATGGATGTTCTTAATCCTCTTGCCAGCAAACTTGTTACCAACTGGTTCTATAATCACCACCAAAAGCAGCTGACTTTGACTTGTCAGCCACTTTTGCTATGGTTAGAAAACTTGTTGACAATATGGTAAAAATACCATATTATGTAAGTGGAGGTACTATATGTCCAAAGACAATTTCAATATCATATTTTTCGAACCGGACAATGACGCCTGCCCGGTTCAGTCGTTTCTTGACTCTCTTGATGACAAGATGGCAGCCAAAATGTATGGCATGATGGATATACTGGCCGAGTACGGCAATGAGTTGCGTATGCCCTATTCGGAACATTTGGAGGACGGGATTTTTGAAGTCCGGGCAAAATTCGGCTCTAATATCACCCGTGTCCTGTATTTCTTTTATGTGGGCAAAACCATCGTGATGACCAACGGTTTTGTCAAGAAAACGCAGAAGACACCCAAGGCTCAGATTGAACTGGCGAAAAAATACCGTAAGATATTTTTAGAAAGGAGCAAATGCCAATGATTACCTTTAGAGACTCCCTCAACAAGCGCATGGAAAGCGAAAATTTTCGCAAGGAATATGAGGATATACAGCCAGAGATGGACATTATCCGGGCAATCGTCAAGGCTCGCAAGGAACAGCAGATTACGCAGGCAGAACTTGCCGCTCGCACCGGCATCAATCAAGGGGATATTAGCAGATTGGAGCGTGGAACGCGAAATCCGTCACTGAATATGCTAAAAAAACTGGCCAGCGGTTTGGGGATGCAGCTAAAAATCGAATTTCTTCCCAAAGCATCACAAATTTAATTAGAGCTATAGTTTCTGCCCTTCACGATGTGAAGGCTACTGTCCATGAGCATATAATGCACAAGCTGCGCGAATTAGAATAGTTATATGGGAAGAACCAACGGGCTGACCGTCAATTGACCGGTCAGCCCGCTTTTATGCACTAAGCTCCTTTTGTAGTGGTCAAGCATTTTTGTAACACTTGTGTCTTAATAATTGCTGATTCCTGTCCTGGCTTCGAATGGAGTCTTGTAACCATTATGTGAATGTGGCCGCACATGGTTATACCAGACATAAGCGAACTCTTCAACAGATGCATAAAGATCGTCCTCTGCCAGATAGTCATGCAGGTAAATCCATTCATTCTTTAGCGTATTGAAGTGGCGCTCCATCGGAGCATTATCATATGGATAGCCAGGTCGGAGGTAATGTCCCTATCCGTAATGCTGGATACCACGCTGCGGTTATGCAGATCGATTACGGAGCAATTATACCGTACGCTGCCATCCTTCAGGAAAAGATATGTAAAGTCAGTAGCCCATTTCTGGTTAATCTGTTCTGCTTGGAAATCCTGGTTCAACAGATTATCAAAAACCTTGTGTACTGTGCCTTTCTGGTAATTTGGCTTCTTCCTTCGAACAATGGCATGAAGATTCAGCTCCTTATTCATGTAGTGATGAACAGTAAGAGCACTAAGATGAACATGCTTTCGTTTCAAGAAAATCTGCATGCTGCGGTAACCATCCACACCGTTATGTTCGTGGTATTATAGATTGGCCTTCTTCAAGCCGAAGGCGGACAATCTTCTTTTTAAATATTTCGTCGTAATGTTGTGGCATAATAAAACCTCCAAGGATATTATATTTTATTAGTCACTGGTGTTACAACTTTAGTTTATCACTTCAAAGTATGTCTCGCAAAGGTACCTGTCTGGATAATAGCGTGATGGAAAATTTCTTTGGCCTGCTAAAACAGGAAATCTATTATGGGCATACCTATCACAGCTTCGAAGAACTTGAACGAGCTATACGGCATTACATCACATACTACAATAAGCACAGAAT
>SVBZ01000012.1 GCA_015058575.1 Pseudoselenomonas ruminantium | reverse complement strand
GATAGCTTACAAGTAGAGGCCATCTTTAATATCATCTCCATGCGGAAACAATACAACATTCGGTATTAGCAGTCCTTTCGGACTGTTGTCCCCATCTTTGCGGCAGGTTGTCTACGCGTTACTCACCCGTTTGCCACTCGGCTTTCAAAAGCAAGCTTTCAATCGCCTCGTTCGACTTGCATGTGTTAAGCACGCCGCCAGCGTTCGTCCTGAGCCAGGATCAAACTCTCCAATAAATTATATTGAAGAACTCAATCAAGCTCTCAATTATCTATGGTTCACAAATTACCGAAGTAATTTGCGTAAGCAACTCATAAGCAATTAAAATTGCCGTTCGCTGCTTAAAAGAAATTGCCGATTGCTATGTTGTTCATACCAATCGATGTTTTTAATACAGAGTCGCTATGGATGTTACTCGCTTGCGCTCGTAACTAAGCGATTCGCACATTGCTAAAGCAATGGCTCTCTGCTTAAACATCTGGCTTGAATCATGTTGCATGATTCATTCTGCATTGTTTAGTTTTCAGAGAACAATCTTGTCATCCTTCGTTCCAGCAATAAGTGCTGTGCGCTGATGACTTGTATTATATTACACGTCTTCAGCGCACTTGTCAACACCTATTTTAAACTTTTTATATATTTTTTTAGTTTTACCAGATTTCTTTCATCAGCGGGCGATATGCCTCATTGAGGAAGTTGATCAGCACATCAAACATACCGTAGATTTCATCACCCAAACCGGCAAAATCGTCCCCCGGCGTCAACAGGCAAACGTCAAGGATCAATGAACCCGCTGCATCAAAATACAATTTGAATGGTTTGTATTTGAGATTCTGCTCATTAGCTAAACGCAAAACAGCAAGTTCATTCTCTTCCGTTCTCGCCTGCGGCGAAACCTGTACACGAATCATCGAAAAGACACTGTCATCTAGAAGAACCAAAGTTGGCAGCTGCTGCCCCTCAATCAGGACATGCGAGCGGAATACCACGGTATGCTGAGCATCCTCTTTGACTTCTTCCATCTGGAACGCTGCCTGTTTGTTTTCATCCTCGGCTAAATACTTTTTAAAAGCTTCTGCCTTCTTATTCATCGTATCCTCCTTATTCTCGTTCATAAAAATTCTGCTTTTCACATTATACTAAGATTCTTCATAAATACAGATACTCCTTTTTTCTTTTGGCAGGAATTTGCTCTCCATATCACGAATTCTATCAAAAAATGTTAAGCATTTTTTCCTGTTGTCATTTTACATACTTTCAGGTGGTACGTAATGATAGATAAGAATCAACGGACATTGTCCCATAGCCTGCTGCTTTGTGTGTTCTGTTTGTTCACCACGCTCGTCATCCAGGCAGCGACAACCTACGCTTTATATCGAAGTGCACTTACTTTCCAGCAGGCATACATCCAGCATACAATCGACAACATCCTGCTCAATATCGACGTTTTGCGTGACAATATCAAAAAACGCCACGCAGAAATGAACGCTCCTGTTACTGACGCACAAATCCGCAGCGAGGTGGAAGATATCCTGCGCAGCGTATTCTACGAAGCCAGCAACGAAGACGGCAGTTACGTCTGGATTAACGAAGTGATTGATTACAACGGTGGCGATAACTATGCCCGCCGGCTGATTCATCCCAACCTGCGTGAAACCGAGGGCATGCTGCTCTCCACCTATACGCCTGATGCAAAAGGGAACCTGCCCTATCGCACAGAGCTTGAAGGCGTCCGCGACCACGGTTCACTGTTCTACAGCTATTATTTCAAGGACATCGGTACTGATACGGTATCGCAAAAGCTCAGTTACGCACGGCTCTACCCTGACTACAACTGGATTGTCTGCATGGGGATTCCCTATCATGCTGTCTGGGAAAACATCTTCACAGGTTCTACCAAGCTCAAAATCATCATGCTCTGCGGCTATCTGCTTTCCATCTTTGGCATCATCATCACCGCCCTTTATGCCTTGCGTCTTTATCGCCAGCAGCATCGTCTCCAGCAGGATGAACTCAATATCTTGCAGCATGCTATTGCCACCGATAGCCTCACCCAGGCCCGCAGCCGTCATTACGGAGCCAAACGTTTGAAAGAACTTTTCTCTATCTATCACCACAACGGATCAAATACGATAATCGCAATGTTCGATATCGATCATTTCAAGACCGTCAACGATACCTACGGCCATGACTTTGGCGACATCGTCCTGCGCGATACCGTAAAGCAGATCAAGCAGAACGTCCGGCAAGAGGATTGTCTCATCCGCTGGGGCGGCGATGAATTTATCCTGATCCTTTCAATGATGACGCATACGGAACTTGAGCATCATCTGCAACGTCTCAACACCTGCATCCGCACACATAGTTTCATCACGCCTGACGGCGTAAAGCATCCAGTCACGATTTCGCTGGGCGCAACCTGTTTCCAGAAAGATGACACCTCTTCCGATGATGTGATAAAGCGCGTAGACCACGCACTCTATCAAGCAAAAAAGATCCGCGATACCTTTTGTATCAGCGATTCCTTTTGAATATCCGTTTTCATGATAAAAACAGCCGGGCAGCTGCAAAAGCACTGTCCGGCTGTTTCTTCATTCTATCATTCAACTTTGACTTGCAGCCACAAACTCGTATATAGCTTGTCGAGCTCTTTCCCCAAATAGCTATAAGTTTCCTGTCCATGGTAAACTTCCTCCGGCGGAAATGCCACCTCCAGGTATCCTTCCATGTCTTCGTTGTCTTCTTCCTGTTCCCGTACCGCAAGATTTGGCGTGGAATAGCCCAAGCTCTCAAAATTCTTAGCCGCAATATCCGGACGGCAGATGAAATCAATGAACTTGTGAGCATTTTCTACATGCCGTGCATTCCTGGGGATGACCCAGGAATCGATAAAGAGGTTTGTCCCCTCTTTAGGTGCCGGACAAAAACGCAAATCCGGATTAGCTTTCATCAAATTGATGGCCTCGCCCGAAAAGATGACGCCGAGCGCAGCCTCGCCCGAGCTCAGTTTATCGCGGATGTCATCAACGCCATACGCCTGCACCAACGGTTTCTGGGCAATAAGCATATCACGAGCCTCCTGCAATTCCTGCGGGTCTTTCGTATTCATCGAATGCCCGCGCAAGCGAAGCGGAATCATAAAGGCATCCCTGGCAGAATCCTGCATGAGGATTTCGCCCTTGTACTTGGGATTCCAGAGAATCGACCAGCTGTCAACCGGCTCATCGACCATGCGGATGTTGTACATGATACCGACCGTACCCCAACAATAGGGCACATTGTGGATATGCCCCTTATCGAAAGCCTCTGACTGACGGAAAAAATCCTCGCCAATATACGCCATAGCATTTGGCAGCTGGCTGAAATCCAAAGGCTGTAACAAATCGTTCTCGATAAGCTTCTGGATCATATAATCCGAAGGGCAAAGCACATCGTAGTTCTCTGCTCCTTCAGCCACGCGCGGATACATGCTCTCATTCGTATCATACTCGTCGAGAACCACATGGATGCCCGTTTCTTCTTCAAATTGTTCCAGTACCTCCGGCGAGAGATAGTCGCCCCAACTGTAGACGTAGAGGACATCATCGCCCTCCTCCTGCTCCTCGGCAAACATATCGCAACCAGCCAACAGCATACTGGCACCAAACAGCACGACCAACAGCAGGCTGCGCCAAAACTTTTTCATACGCCCGCCTCCCTTTTCTCTGCCTTGCGATACCGGCGAATCATGCGGTAATTGAGCAGCAGCAACGTGACCAGCACAATAACCGCCACAAAGAACAAGGTCGATAGTGCATACATTTCCGGATGGATGCCGAGCTTGATTTCCGCGTAAATCTCCGTCGTCAAAGTCTCGATGCCTGCCCCTTTGGTAAAATACGTGACAATGAAATCGTCTGCCGACATAGCAAACGACAACAGGAAAGCCGCCATGATCCCTGGCCGGAGCTCTGGCAAAATCACCTTACGGAAAGCCTGCAACGGACTAGCGCCGAGATCCAATGCCGCCTCATAGCAAACGCGGTCCATGCTAAGCACCTGCGGCAGGATACAAAGCATCGCATAGGGAAGATTGATGACCACATGTGCCATAAGTATCGTATCATAGCCAAGACGCAGGCCCAGGCCTAGAAACAATAGCATCAGCGAAATCCCCGTGACGATATCCGCATTGAGCAGCGGGATATTGGCCAGCCCACGGAAAAAGATACGGCTATGGCTTCCCATGCGGCGAAGCCCCAGCGCTGTCAGCAAAGCCAGCAGCGTGGCAAGCGATGCCGACAGCACACCAATGGACAGCGTATTGGCAAATGCATTCACGATGTCCTCATTCGCAAACAAAGCAATATACCAGTCCCAGGTAAAGCCAGTCCAATGACCGCGATAACGGCTGGCATTAAACGACTGGGCAATAAGCACAGCAATCGGCGCATACATGAACAGCACCACCAGCCCGAGATAGAGCTTCTTCGCTTTCGCCATCATGCCTTCACCTTCTTTCGCTGATCATCCGTATCCGTAAAGGCCTCAAGCAGGATATTCAAGATGATGAATACCATCAGGATCATCGATAACGCGCTGCCCAGCTGCCAATCATAAGCAGCTGTGAACTCCTGCTCAATGATATTGCCCACGAGCAGGATTTTGTTGCCCCCCAGCAAGGCACTTATCACAAACGTCGTAAGCGCAGGGATGAATACCATCGTACAGCCGCTCACGATTCCCGGCATAGATAACGGCAGCATGACATGACGGAATGTCTGCCAGCGATTTGCGCCCAAATCCCAAGCCGCTTCAATGACGCTGTGGTCAATGCGCGAAATCGCCACATAGAGCGGCAGCACCATGTACGGCAGGAAATTGTAGACCATGCCGATGACAATGGCCAGCGGCGTATTGATAATCGTCATATCGGGCAGGCCGCAGAAACGCAAAAACATATTAAGAATCCCGTTCTTTTCGAGAATGGTCTGCCAAGCCATGGTGGTCAGCAGGGAATTCATCCACAAAGGCAGCAGGAACAGCAGGAAAATCATGATTCCCTTCATCCGCCGCAATTGTTGCAGAATCAAACAAAGCGGATATGCCATGACCAGACAGATTATCGTGCTGATCAAAGCCAGTTCTGCCGATAGGCCCAAGGCCTTTAAATATTCCCATTGCAAGACCACCTGTAAATTCGCCAGCGTAAAAACACCGCTCTCATCCGTCAGTCCATGCCAGAGCACGAAAAAGAGCGGCAAAATAATGAACAGCACCGCCCAGATGGCAAACGGCACCGTAAACAGCCTCTGCAAAGATTGGGAATTACTCATCAGACACGGCCTCCTCATCTTCCGAGGCCGGTTTTGCCATAATCTGGATATTCGCCGGAGCCAGACGGATACCGACTTCTGCTCCCTGCTCATGGCCAGTAATGGTCTGCACGAGCCAGGAGAAACCGCCCGCCTCAATCGTTATATCGTAAACGGTTCCCTTGAACACCACCTGGCGGATGATGCCGCGGAACTGCCCGTCGGCCGGCGCGCAGATCTGGATATCCTCGGGACGGATCTGCACGTCGACCGGTACATTCTCGCCAAAGCCCGTGTTGATGCACGGGATATCCTTGCCGAGCAGATGCACGAGCTTATCACGCACCATGACACCATCGATGATGTTGCTGTCCCCGATAAAGTCTGCAACAAAGGCATTTTCCGGCTCGTTATAGACACTCTCCGGCGTACCGATCTGCTGAATCCAGCCCTGGTTCATGACCACAACCGTATCCGACATCGACAAGGCCTCCTTCTGGTCATGTGTGACAAAGATGAACGTGATGCCGAGTTCCTTCTTGAGTTTGACAATTTCACGCTGCATGCTCTGGCGCAGCTTGAGGTCAAGCGCAGAAAACGGCTCATCCAGCAAAAGAACTTTCGGCTCATTGACAACAGCCCGCGCTATGGCAATACGCTGCTGCTGGCCGCCTGACATCTGCGTGACCCGTGCATGCTCATAACCGTCAAGATTGACGAGCTTCAGCGCATATTTTATCTTATCCCGGATATAGCTGTCACTCTTCCCCTTGAGCTTGAGCCCAAAGGCGATATTTTCAGCTACATCCATATGCGAAAACAGCGAATACTTCTGAAAGACTGTATTGACCTGACGCTTCTCTGGCTGCAAGCGTGTGATATCCTGCCCATCAAACAGGATATGACCACTATCCGGTGTCTCAAAGCCGCCAATCATGCGCAGGATGGTTGTCTTGCCACATCCCGAGGGACCTAATAAGGTAAGGAATTCGTTCTCATGTACCGTGAGATTGAGATCTTCCAAAATCTGCCGTTCTTCATACGACTTATTGATATGTTCAAGTTTCAGTAATTCTCTTGCCAATTCTTCTCATTTACCCTCCAATATTGCCAAAAGTGAACGTATTCTATTTTATCATGAAACCGTTTAATACAAAAGAATCTTTCCGATGAAAAAATCCCGTCCGTATCCACGATACGAACGGGATTCTGTACTTGACCAGTCAAGTGAATTGACTTGTCAAATCACTCAACCGTAACCGATTTTGCCAAATTGCGAGGTTTATCAACATCACAGCCACGCGTAATAGCAGCATAATACGCCAAGAGCTGCAACGGTACGACCGTGAGGATTGGAATCAAGAGCTCATCAGTCTCTGGAACCTTCATGACATGATCGACATACTTCTCAAGCTCTTCGTCGCCCTCGGCAGCGATACCGATAACGACAGCATCACGAGCCTTGACCTCTTTGATATTCGAAAGCGTCTTCTCGTAAACGCTCTTCTGCGTAGCCAGTGCAATGACCGGTACTCCTTCGACAATCAGAGCCAGCGTGCCATGCTTGAGCTCGCCAGCAGCATAAGCCTCAGCATGGATGTAGGAAATCTCCTTGAGCTTCAGCGAGCCTTCGAGTGCTACATCATAGTCAAGCGAACGGCCGATGTAGAATACATCTTCGTTGAATCCATACTGCTTCGCAAAGGTCTTGATTGGCTCAACATCCTCAAGCGTGCGGCTGACCTGTGCCGGAATCTCATGCAGCATACCGATGAGTTCGGCAATGCGCTCCGGCTTCAACGTCTGCTTGATCTGGGCCATGTAAAGCGCCAGCATAAAGAACAGGACAATCTGCGTCGTATAAGCCTTCGTCGACGCAACGGCAATCTCCGGACCAGCCCAGGTGTAGAGTACCTGATCTGCTTCACGGGCAATCGACGAACCGACAACGTTCGTAAGTGCCAGCGTCTTGGCCCCCAGTCGTTTGGATTCCTTCATGGCAGCGAGCGTATCACTCGTCTCGCCCGACTGCGAAACCGCGATGAACAACGTATTCTCATCAACAATCGGCTCACGATAACGGAACTCCGAAGCCACATCGACTTCGACAACCGTACGGGCCAGTTTCTCGATATAATATTTACCTACGAGGCCGGCATGATAAGCCGTGCCGCAGGCAACGATATAGATCTTATTGAACGAATTCAGATAGTCCGCATCCCATTTGAGCTCATCCATGACAATGCGCTTGCCGTCTTTGGCAATGCGCTGGCTCATGGTGTCACGGACAGCTTTCGGCTGCTCGTGGATTTCCTTGAGCATGAAATGCTCATAGCCGCCCTTTTCGGCAGCCTCCGCGTTCCAGTTGACCTCGAAGACCTTCTTGGTTACCGGCTCGCCCTGACGATTGGAAATCTTGATGGAATCCTTCGTGAGAACAGCCATCTCGCCATCGTTAAGGATATACGTACGGCGCGTGTACTGGATGATCGCCGGGATATCGGATGCTATGAAGTTCTCGCCTTCGCCCAGGCCAATAACCAGCGGGTTATCCTGTTTAGCGCAAATCAGCATGCCCGGGTGCTTGCTGCTCATGAATACGAGCGAATAGGACCCCTCGACACGGCGCAGTACCTCACGCACGGACGAAACGAAATCGCCATTGTAGACCTCTTCGATAAGATGCGCCACGACTTCCGTATCCGTCTCGGATTTGAATACGTGCCCTTTCTCGATGAGATCTTCCTTGAGCGTCAGGTAGTTCTCGATGATACCGTTATGGACGACAACAAAATCCCCTGAGCAATCCGTATGCGGATGCGAGTTGCGATCCGACGGACGGCCATGCGTTGCCCAACGGGTATGACCGATCCCCATCGTGCCCTGCGGCATATCGTCCTTGATCTTGTCCTTCAAGGACGCCAGACGGCCAACACTTTTCTCCACACGGATGCTCTCGCCATTGAATACAGCGATACCAGCCGAATCGTAGCCACGATACTCGAGCTTAGCAAGACCCTCGAGCAGGAAATTTGCTGCCTGCTTGTCACCGACATAACCTACGATACCACACATAATAGTACCTCCTATGAAATTGTACTATTCCTGTTGTGTCCTCCATCCGCTCTTCCCCCAGACTCACATCTGGGCTTTAACAGATCTCTATCGACCGGACCGGCCGGAAGGCATCCGCTGACTATTCGACAACCTTCTCCTCGTCTTCTCCAAAGCAAAACGCCCGCTTTAGAGAGCATGCGCTAGGAATATCATTCCTTTTCTTACACCAGAACAACAGGATGTTCTTTTCTGGATTTTCCTCTATTTTCACACATTGATGAATTTATCAATGCTTGATTATTATAACCAATCCCCCTATATAAGTCAATACTTCCAGCAACAGACATAATAAAGGATGTCCCTTGCAACAAAGGACATCCTTGCATTTCTTTTTCCTGCCTAGCAAAAACAGGCTGCGAGAATTTCTTCCCGCAGCCTGCTGGCAATAAAGCCATATAACCGCTATGCGATTTTCTTACATCATGCCCGGCATGCCCATGCCCGGTGCAGCTGCCGGAGCAGCCGGCTTCTCTTCCGGTTTGTCAGCGACGAGCGTCTCCGTCGTGAGAACCATGGAAGCGATGGATGCTGCATTCTGCAGAGCAGAGCGCGTAACCTTAGCCGGATCGACGATACCAGCCTTGATCATGTCAACATACTCATTCTTGAGTGCGTTGAAGCCAATGCCATCGCCAGCCTTCTTGACGTTTTCAACAACGACAGAACCCTCGAGGCCAGCATTGTTGGCAATCTGGCGGACCGGCTCTTCGATAGCACGGCGAACGATGTTTACGCCGACTTTCTCATCGCCCTCAGCCTGGATTTTATCCAGTGCCGGCAGGATATCAATGAAGGTCGTGCCGCCACCTGCGACGATACCTTCCTCAACAGCTGCACGCGTAGCGTTGAGCGCATCCTCGATGCGGTATTTCTGGTCTTTCATCTCAACTTCCGTTGCAGCGCCGATTTCGATGACAGCTACACCGCCAGCGAGTTTAGCCAGACGCTCCTGGAGTTTTTCTTTATCGAAGTCAGACGTCGTCTCAGCAATCTGTTTCTTGATCTGAGCAACGCGAGCTGCGATGGCATCCTTATCGCCTACGCCATCAACGATCGTCGTCTCCTCTTTCGTGGAGCGGATCTGACGTGCACGGCCGAGGTCTTCAAGCGTTACGCTATCGAGTTTGCGGCCGAGTTCCTCGCTGATGACATTACCGCCCGTCAGGATAGCGATATCCTCAAGCATAGCCTTGCGGCGGTCACCGAAGCCCGGAGCCTTGACAGCCAGAGCCTTGAAGGTACCACGGAGTTTGTTGACAACGATCGTCGTCAGTGCCTCGCCGTCAACATCCTCAGCGATGATAGCGAGCTGCTTGCCCTGTTTTACAACCTGCTCCAGGATTGGCAGGATGTCAGAGATAGCAGAAATCTTGCGGTCCGTGATGAGGATGTACGGATCTTCGAGGACTGCTTCCATCTTGTCCGTATCCGTTACGAGATACGGGGAGATGTAGCCGCGGTCAAACTGCATACCTTCTACAACGGAGAGGTTCGTCGTCATGGACTTAGATTCCTCAACCGTGATGACGCCGTCTTTGCCGACCTTCTCCATAGCCTCAGCAATCAGTTCGCCCGTCTCTTCGTTAGCAGAGGAAATGGATGCAACCTGTGCGATATCAGCCTTGCCATCGACTTTCTTAGCCTTCGTCTTGATTTCCTCAACGAGAGCCTTGACAGCCGTATCGATGCCCTTTTTGATGATCATCGGGTTGGCACCAGCGACAACGTTGCGCATGCCTTCCTGGATCATAGCCTGTGCCAAGAGCGTTGCCGTCGTCGTACCGTCACCAGCGATGTCGTTCGTCTTCGTAGCAACCTCTTTCACGAGCTGTGCGCCCATGTTCTCGAACGGATCCTCGAGCTCAATATCACGAGCGATCGTGACACCATCATTCGTAATCGTCGGTGCGCCGAATTTCTTTTCCAGAACAACGTTGCGGCCCTTAGGTCCAAGCGTTACTTTTACAGCATTAGCCAATGCATCAACACCGCGGCCCAGTGCGCGGCGTGCATCTTCATCAAACAGAATCTGTTTAGCCATTTATATTACCTCCAAAAGTCTATCTTACAGTACAGCCAGGATGTCGCTCTCGCGGACGATCAGGTACTCTTTGTCGTCAACCTTGACTTCCGAACCGGAATATTTGGAGAAGACAACAACGTCGCCAGCCTTGACTTCCATAGCAGCGCGCTCACCATTCTCGAGCAGCTTGCCAGTGCCTACAGCAACAACCGTGCCTTTCTGCGGCTTCTCTTTGGCCGTATCCGGCAGTACAATGCCGCTGGCGGTCTTTACATCGCCCTCAGAAACTTCAATGACAACTCTTTCGCCCAATGGCTTAATCATAGGTATCTTCCTCCTATATAATGGAATAACAAAGTTATCTTGTTAGCACTCACTAGCCCTGAGTGCTAACTACAATTCTTATAGTAACCGTTTTTAGTCAAAATGTCAATAAGTAAACAAAAAAAGTCAAAAAATCAAAATCTGCATTCGATATAAAAACTCTGTCCCACGTATTTGTTAAATTGCAGTTTGACGGTCAGTTCCAGCCTTCCCCTTACCGAGGGGAAGGTGGGCGCGAAGCGCTCGGATGAGGTGTATGCGTCCATAAGAAATCCCGATACTACGAAGCGCGGGGTTCACGGGGTAGTGCTTTTTCTGTTTCCGCTAAAATGGGCCGTTCGCAAGGTTTTGCGGACTTAGTGACCTGCTCCCGTTACCTGGTCGCGGCGTACACATCTATTTCTAGCCTATGCGCTTACGGCCCAGTCCTGCTGCGCAGGACAGTCGCTCCAGACAGAAAGAATCACTACCCCGTTCGCCCCTGACATTCGTATGAACAAGTTTGCACGAACCGTTGCTCCCGTTACAAGCACATCGACGTAATTCGTTCCCTATCGCCGCAGCAGAGCAGGCTTATCCAAACCTGGCAGAGGGCGGGGGCGGGTACACTTTCTTCGCAGCGGGAGCGACTGCCCGAACGCAGTGAGGGATGGCCCGCGGCAGATACTATCTAGAACGATACGATGTATTGGCGTGCCGCCGGCCTGCCCGGCACATGTTGCTAGGTACGTACAAATGCATCCGCGCGGGTCATTTAGCGGGAGCGTAGAAAAAGTGCACCCGCCCCCGCCCAAGCTGAGCTTTACCAAGTTTATTTTAAGCACGTACTAAACTACAAACTGCAATTTTATAAAAAACCGCTGGCTCTTTTCTGAGCCAGCGGACTCGCATCGCTGCTATATTCCTTTTTTGTCAAAATCCGGCCGTTTTATTCTCCACCATGCGGAAGAGTTCTGAGTTCTCCGGGATTTCTGTATAGGTATGAATGGCGCGATGCAGACCATCACGCTGAATCCCCTGCTGCACCTCCTGCGCCTCCTTATCCCCCTCATAGTCAAAATGGAATGCCGCACCGATGACCGTTGCCAATGCTGCCGGTTTCTGTCCCTGTGCTAAAAGCTGCGATGCGGGGCTCACCAGGCGATCCTTAGCCCCAAGCTTGCGTTTTGGGCCACGGGCTACGCGCGTGACTGCATCGGAAAGATACGGATTGCGGAAACGGCTCTCTGTTGTCTCGACATATTTTTTATGCATCTCAGGATTGAAGCCGAATTTCCGGATGAGCAAACTTCCCGTTTCCGCCCATACCTGACGGGCCATATCGACAATGCTCTTATCCTGCATAGCCGTGTAGATATCCTTGATGCCTTTACGATAGGCCAGATATGCAATCGAAGCATGGCCCGTATTGACCGTAAACAATTTACGCTCGATATATGCCTCGAGATTTTCGACCCAGGTAAGACCTTTAATCTGCGGCGGCTCGCCCTTAGCCTGCGTCACATCGGCATCCCATTCCGCATATGGCTCAACCTTCACGAGCAGCGGATCCTCATTTTTCTGCAATGGCACGATGCGGTCAACAGCAGCATCCGGAAAACCGATCCAGGCATCGCACATCGCCCGCTCCTCACTGGTAAAATGCTCATAAACATAGTTCTTGAGCACAGTAGAGCCGCCCACCATATTCTCACAAGCAATGATATTGAGCGGCGTCTGTGTGCGTTTCAAGCGCCGCGCTAATCCTTTGGCGATATTCGGGGCAATGAACTTCAAGATATTTGGCCCGATAGCTGTCGTGATGATATCTGCCTGCTCAATGGCTTGCATGAGTGCCTCAGGATTTTCCTCGCTATTGATGGCCCGCACATGTTCTACATGGATTTTCTGCGGTTTATCGCCGACAATCTCGATATCATAGCCTTTGCGGTCATTGATAAGGTCGACAAGCTGCTTATTGACATCGACAAACGCCACCTCATAACCAGAGCGGACCAAAAGCTCGCCGATAAAGCCTCTGCCGATATTGCCGGCGCCAAAATGTACTGCCTGTTTCATCTTACATTCCTCCATACAAAAAGCCCTTCTCCGCCAGCAGAAAGCCATCGGCTGTCTGAGCTAACGAAAAAGGGACATGTCAGTTTACGATTTATTTATGCCAGCGCAAAGCGCTCGTAAAGAACTTTAGGGTCTGTCGTGTGATAAAGCGCAGCAAGCTCATCCTCCGTACACTCATCCATCGTTGCCGCAATATTGGCAAGAATCGATAGATGATCGTTATCCTTGCCAGCGATGCCGACAAGCAGGTAGGCTGTATCCTTGCCAAACTTGATGCCTTGGGGATACTGCAGGACGACAATGCCTGACTCGCGGATAGAATTTTTGACACTGTTTTCACCATGCGGGATGGCAATGCCGCGTCCGACATAGGTGCTGATATCCTTTTCGCGGTTCAGCATGCCCTCGATGTAAGGCTCATCCACATAGCCTGCTGCCGCCAGTGCCTCACCAGCCTGCCGGATAGCCTCTTCTTTCGTGACACTTGTAAGCCCCAGCTGGATATTCGTCATATCGAGGATATGACGCTCTTTCGCGCCGTGCTGGCCAGCCACAAGAACACCTACTTGACCGTTTGCTGCCGCTTTGGGTTCCAGACGCGCCATAATCTGTTCAAAGACATCGTTCTGCGTAAAATTGCGGACAAGGATATGCTCAGCCTGAGGCGCATCCTCCATAGCCCGCTGGGCAAGCTTTTCATGCGTGACGACGATCTGTGCCTCTTTCGGAATATTGCCGATAGCTGCATTCGTAACCGAGATATCCGCATAGCCTGCCTTGCGCAGCTTCTTGCGCAGGCTGGCTGCGCCCAGCGCACTTGACCCCATGCCGGCATCGCAGGCATAGACAATCGTATGCAGTTCAGCCCCGCTGACCTTGACCTCGGGCATCACCTTGCCGCGATTCTTCAGCGCCTGCATATCCGCCTGTGCATCCTTGAGCGATTCCTCGCTCTGCTCACTGGCCGAAGCCTTGACAAATACCGATGCAACCGCACAGGAAACAGTCGTCGCTACGAGGAAATCAGCAACATTTGCCAGAAATGCGCCTTTCGGTGTCATGGCCAGTACAGCAAGAATCGATCCCGGCGACGCCGGGGCAATGAGACCACCACCCAGGAACTGCAGCGTGGCCACACCGGCCATGCCGCCAGCAATGACAGCGAGCAGCAGCACAGGTTTCATCAGTACATACGGAAAGTAAATCTCATGGATACCACCAAGCACATGGATGATGATAGCCCCCGGTGTCGAATCCTTAGCCATCCCCTTGCCGAAGAACCAATAAGCCAGCAGGACACCAAGACCCGGGCCAGGGTTGGCCTCCAGCAGGAAGAACATCGACTTGCCGAATTCCTCAGCCTGCTGGATGCCCAGCGGCGACAAAACGCCGTGATTGATGGCATTGTTGAGGAACAGGATTTTTGCCGGCTCGATGATAATCGATGCCAGCGGCAGCAGGCCGACAGCGACAATGCCCTCAACACCTGCACGCAGCACACCATTGGCCGCCAGCACCACGGGGCCGACCCCGACAAAAGCCAGCACGGCGAGAATACCGCCGATGATGCCAGCCGAGAAATTGTTTACCAGCATCTCGAAGCCAGTCGGAATCCGGTCCTCAATGGCTTTGTCGAATCTCTTGATGACAAAGCCGCCGAGCGGTCCCATAATCATAGCCCCGAGGAACATCGGAATGTCCGCACCCGCAATGACCCCCGAGGTAGCAATAGCGCCGAGAACGCCGCCACGATGACTGTAGACCGCAGCACCGCCGCTATAGCCGAGCAGCAATGGTATGAGCCATTTGCTCATCGGGCCGCCTACCTGAGCCAGATATTCATTCGGCAGCCAGCCGGTCGGAATGAACAAGGCCGTAAGCAATCCCCAGGCAATGAATGCACCAATGTTCGGCAACACCATCCCCGATAGGAAACGTCCGAATTTCTGCATAGCCTCTTGTACGCCATGTTTTGAGCTACTTGTTGTGCTCATGGATTATCCCCCCAATAATTCCCGATATTTCTTAGCATGAAACTCACGGAAAATATGCGTGAGTTCCTCCTTGATAAGTATCTGATTCCCCTCATGCAGGACCTCGATAAGGCCCCAGCGCTCCAAAAGAATAGATGAAATATGTCCTATGGTTTCCAGTTCATAGCAGCTGCCAGCCGCTGGTGCCAGCATAACGATAGCCGTCCGTATTTTCTCCGTAGGCTCAGCCGGATACATAAACCAGTTGCCGAGATGGACAATGCCGAACTGCAAGCGCGTGACAACCGAGCTGCGGCAATGCAGCAGGATCATACTACTGCCGGTAATCGCGGTACTCCCCTGATCTTCGCGACTAAGCAATGCCTGCTTGATGCCTTCTGCCTGCCGGCCATCACGGCCCACCAGACGGCCAACACCTTCAGCTACCTCCTGAACCGTCATAGATGCCTCATCTTCACAAAAGAAGAAATTATCCAGCAGACTCAGTATTGCTGTGTCATAGGCCTGCATGATGCGAAGCGCCGCAGAAAAATCTGGCTTTACCTGCTTCTTGCCAGCCACATGTGCTTCGACTTTGGCCTCCTCGCATTGCCCCAGCAATTCATCGATGCATAGCTGATCTTCCTTGCTTAGCAGGGCACTTACCACCGCTACCGGCAAAGGCACATGCGGGATTGGCACCGTCGCCACGATGAACTCTGCCTCATGCGTGGTAAAATACTCTGGCGTCAGCTGCAACGTTGATACCTGATCGGCAATGATCAGATTGTCGTACTGCTGCCGCAAGCGGCTGGCCAGCAGCCGGCTCGTGCCCATCCCTGTCGGGCAGGCGACGATGACCGTATGTTCCAGGTTCTTTAGCATATTGCTGTCAGTAAGCGCTGCACTCAGATGCATGGCGATAAATGCGACCTCGGATTCAGGAAACGTGAGCTCCAGCTCCTTTTCCACCTCACGCACACTTTTCTTCGCCAGCTGCATCAGCTCGGGAAACTTCGCCTGCATCTCAGCAAGCAGTGGATTACGGATATCCATCTGCATCTGCAAACGGCTTATCGACGGACCAAGATGATTGACTAATCCGGTCAGCAGTTCCGAATTGCGATACAGGCTGACGCCTGTCTCCGCCTCAGCAGCCCGCATGATAGATTTAGCCAGCCGTACCAGGTGGAAATTATCCAACACGGCATCCGTGGCTTCATTGTCCCGATAGCGGCTGCGTGCTCCCAGAAGATGCATCGTGATATACCCGATCTCATCCTCGGTAATCGGCAGCTCAAACTCCCTGGCTATCTCGGCCGCAATATGTCCCGCCGTCTTGAATTCCTGCTTTTGCTCCAGCTCAGCCAGGAACCCTGGCCGGATATGGATGCGCTCCTGCTTGCGAATACGCTGGACAGCCAGGGCAAGATGCACCGTCAAGCCAATAAATGCCTGATCTGACAGCCGTGTTTCAAGTTCCTTTTCTGCCTGACGGATCAACCGTTCCAAACGATGGATGATTTCCTTGTCGACCAAATCCAGCAGATAGCCTGCTGCCTGGTTGACTTTCTCCTGCTCATCCGCCAGATTGGCATGGACAAGCTCCAATAACTCATTTTCTTCAATATTATCATAGATATAGGCGACAATTGCCTGCCGGATACTCTGCTCTTCGCCATCGACGTAAACTCCCAGCCCCGGCTTGCGGACAAGCTTCAGCCCATGTCCCTTAAACCAGCCTTCGAGCTTGTCAAGGTCGTTGCTGATGGTACTGTCTGTCACTCCCAGAAGTGATGATAAGGCAAAGAGCTTCACCGGCTCATGACTCGGCAGCAAACGGCTCACGATAATCGACTGCCGTTCCTGCGGTGTATAATTGTGGTCATTCACCTGCCCCAATAATTCCTTCAAAGACGCAATGGCATCCTTGTCACCAGCAATGGCAAATCCTGCCCCCTTTTTTTTATGCAAAGCAAGGCCATATGTTGCCAGTGCACCTGCCACTCCCGGCAGCTCGCGCGAAACAGTCTTCGCACTGACGCCGAGATTTTCCGCCAGCTCACCTGCCGTCGTGAATGGATGCTGTCCCTCCACGAGCAGCTTGAGGATTGCTGCGGTACGTTCTTTTACATTCATCCTGCTGCCTCCTATGATCACTCAGAAGCTTGTAGATACCGAAACAATATTTATTCTCTCTTGTTTCGATGGTTTTATTATAACCTCCGACTGCATACCGCACAAGTCAAAGACATTTACCATTGTCCAATACAAAACGAGACAAAAATGGAGAGCCTTATCTGACAGGCTCTCCATAAACATTCCTATAAAAAATTTTATGCGCCTACACCTTGCCGCCAGCGGCCTTGACAATAGCCTCAGCCACTTCTTTGATGCTTAGCCGCTTCATCATCGCATACCGCTGGATGCGCCGGTAAGCTTCCTGTTCGCTGAGCTTATGCGCTGCCATCAGGATTCCTTTCGCGCGGTCAACCAGCTTTCGCGTCTCGAGCGACTCCTTGAGCTTGCCCAGTTCCTGCTCCATGCCCTGCATCTCCTCCCAGCGGGAAAGCGCAATCTCGATTGCCGGAAACAGATTGCTCTCCTGCACAGGCTTGACCAGATAGCCCAACACCCCCGAATCCTTAGCCTTCTCAACGATATCAGCCTGACTGAACGCCGTAAGCAGCAGCACGGGGGCCAATTTCTCATCAGCGATCTTGCGGGCCGCCGTAATACCATCCATCTCGGGCATCTTGATGTCCATAATGACAAGATCCGGACGATGCATGCGCGTGAGTTCCACGGCCTTGCGCCCATTGATGGCCTCTCCGACCACCTCATGCCCGGCATCTTCGAGCATCTCCCTAAGGTCCAGACGAATAATCGACTCATTGTCAGCAATGACGAGCCGCAGTGCTTTCGTTTTCATTCTAATCATTCCTCCAGGCTTTGTACTACATCGCTTGTGATTTCCTGCTCCGGCTTTGGCAGGCGGATATACGCATGTGTGCCATGGCCGCTGCCCCGCGCATCATTTTCCAGCACAAAAGTTCCTTCCAGATCGCCTTCGACCAGGGTGCGGACAATCGACAGGCCCAGTGACCGTGTATGCAATGGACAGAAATCTTCCGGCAAGCCGCAGCCATCGTCATAAAGATCCAGATGCCAATGATCGCCATCTTCACGGACCGAAAGGCCGATGAGCCCCGAGCGTCGCCCTGTAAAGGCATGCTCCATCGCATTGAGTACCAGCTCGTTGAGCACCAGTGCCAGCGAGCTTGCGTATTTCGACGGCAATACGACGTCAGGCCCCGTATATTCTGTACGGATCAAGAACTCACTGTCGGCCATATTTCGGCCAGCAAGATCGAAAATCTGCTGCATGACCTGTTGGACATGAATGGCCTCCTCCCCCTGCTGCGACAAGAATTCATGCACAACCGAAATCGACAGCACGCGATTGACACTCTCCTGCAAAGCCTGCCGGACTTCCTCGGACTGGCTGCGCCTAGCCTGCAAACGCAACAGGCTCGCGATAGTCTGCAAATTATTCTTGACTCGGTGATGGATTTCCTGGATGACCGCCGATTTGATGCGGATTTCCCTATCCTTGGCACGAATCTCCGTCACATCCGACAATATGACGATGCGCCGGACAAGCTGTCCACCCTCCTGCAAATCGATCTGCCGCCGGATCAATGTAAGATCACCAGCTACGAGTTCCTTCTGCCAGGGCCGTTCGCGCTCCATCGTCTCCCGACGGACATGCCGCGTTAACTGACGGTCAAACAAATGACAGCCACGCAAGCTGCCGACCCCAAGTACGCGATAGATGCGCTGAGCTGCTGCATTGGCAAACACGATGCGGTTATACTGATCTGTAATCAATATGCCATCGCTCGACGACAAGGGTTGATATTGCCGTGCCTCCACCCCCTTGCGTGCGTTTCTTAGCACATCGACCGCCGTCGCGAGCAAGTAAGCGTAGCCATCAATCTGCAGCCGGTCGCCATCGACTTCAAAACTTATCACGCCAATGACCTTCGTACCATCATGAATCGCGTACGTGTACATATCGATAAGCGATCCATACGTCCATTCCCGCTTGCCTTTGCCCGGCATCCCAGTAGCTAGCGTGTCCTGCACAAGCGGTTCCTCTATAGCTGGCTGCAGCCTGCCATACTCTAAATCACGCTTGGACATATAAATCGTATGCGGCCGCTCCTGCGCGATAATCACGAGCTTGCCTGGCACCTTAGCCGGTACATAGACTTTGAGCTGCCCATGCGCCAGATCTGCCAAGAACGGAAACACCGTCCGCATGCACTCCAACCGTCCGATTTCACGCGTCGAAAGATCTGTATATTGCCGGCAAAGCTCTGCCATGTTCATCCACCAACGACCTCCATCCTTGTCACTTATAAACAGGCCTTCTGCTGAAAGTCCATAGAAAAAAAGAGACTGCTCCCGCGTTCATCTCTTCGTTGAGCAATCTCTTTTTCCTATTATACACTTATTCTTCTTTATCTTCCAGTCCCAATCCTGGTACAGCATTGAGATAAAGATCGCTGAAACGTCCCGCAAGCGACTGATAATAGCCCCGGCAGCCAATCATGGCTGCATTGTCCGTGCAAAGGATCTTGCTCGGATACAGGAATCTCACACCGCGTTTGGCAGCCTCTTCACGCAGCCTGCCTTCAAGGCCACTGTTGGCTGCTACGCCACCCGCAAGCACCAGCGTATCACGGCCGGCCTCTTCGACAGCCTGGAATGCCTTGGCTACCAGCACCTCGATGACCGAGTGCTGGAACGAAGCTGCAATGTCCGGCTTATTGAGCGCATGGCCTTTCATCTTCTCGCTATTGATGTAGTTGAGTACCGCCGACTTAAGTCCGCTGAAGCTGAACTCATAATTTCCTTTTTCATTGAGCGCCTGCGGGAAATCGATAGCCAGCGGGTTGCCTTCCTTAGCCAGCGCATCAATGCGCGGACCGCCCGGATACGGCAATCCCATGACACGGGCAATCTTATCAAACGCCTCACCTGCCGCATCATCCCGCGTCTGTCCCATCATATGGAAATGATTGTAGCCACGCACATCCACAAGAGCCGTATGTCCGCCCGAAACAACCAATGCCATGAATGGCGGCTCCAAGTCCGGTGACGACAGGAAATTGGCAAAGATATGCCCTTCCAGATGATTGACCCCGATGAGCGGCACCCCCAGCGAAAACGCCAGCGACTTGGCTGCCGATACACCGACCAGCAGTGCACCGACCAGCCCCGGCCCATAAGTAACCGCCACCTGGTCAATATCCGCAAGCTTCACGCCGGCCTCCTGCAAACACTCGTCGATAACCGGCATGATATTGACAATATGCTTGCGCGAGGCGATTTCCGGCACGACCCCGCCAAACTTCTGATGAACGGGAATCTGCGTCGAGATAATATTGGAAAGTATCGTACGGCCGCCGCGAAGCACCGCTGCCGATGTCTCATCGCAGCTCGACTCAATCGCCAGCGTCAGCAATTCTTTTTTGTTTTCCTTCTCCATAAAATACTCTCCACCCATCAAAGTTTTGTATTCCACATGATAATCGCATCTTCGCCATCATCCTGGTAATAATGCGGACGCCGCCCGGCATCCTTGAACCCATACCGTGCATAAAGCGCTCTTGCGGGCGCATTGGACGGACGAACCTCAAGCGTCATCGCGGTCACGCCCTTCGCCTTGACCGCCTCGATGATAGCGCCGAACAATTTCGTCCCAATGCCCTGCCCACGATATTCCGGCAGGATAGCTACATTCGTAATCTGGCACTCCTCGAAGGATATCCAGCAGCCAGCATAGCCAATGACCTGCTCGCCATCAAGTGCCAGCAAGTACAACGTATTTTCATTAGCTGCCTCTTTCCAGAACGAATCACGCGACCATGGAATCGAAAAGCAAGCCTTCTCTACGACTTCTACCGCATCAGCATCCTCTGGTGCCATCTCGCGAAAATCAAGCTCTTTCACTTCCATCACATGGCCTCCGTCGGCAAAGTCTTCTGCGCCTCTTCCGGATGACGTTTCTCCCAAAGCACCTCAGCCTCGCTGCGGCGGATATAGACTGGCTCCAGATTCATGATATTACCGGTACGGCCTGCTGCCAGCTCATCAAGACCAAGCATCGCCACGCAGGCAGCGCGCGGCATCAGCAGATGCGCCGGCGCTGCCGTCACGCCCGCCGGCAACTCTATCTTGCCAGCGATTTTTTTCTGCACCGCATCACCCAGCAGGACTATCGGTTCCTCCATACGGCCACACCACTCAATGATTTCGCTGATTGGCGCGACCCGTACTGCGTCAACAGTCTGCAACTTGCCCTGTTCCCAACGATAAGTCTCGACATACGCATTACCCTTCTGGGCATCCAACAGGCAAACGATGCGGACACCTGCAACCGGATAATGATAAGCCAGCGCCCTAAGCGTCGATACACCAACCAATGGCAGTCCCAGTGCATAGGACATCGCCTTGGCAGCCGCCAGTCCGATGCGCAGTCCCGTAAACGAACCTGGCCCGATACTGACAGCAATCCCCTCCAGTTTATCCTTTGGCACCGCGGCCATCTTCAGCACCTGCTCGATATGAGGCATAAGCGTCTCCGAATGCGTAAGCTTTGCCTGCATCGTCAACTCTGCCGACAGTTTCCCCGATGCTGCCACGGCTACACTCGATACCTGTGTAGCCGTATCAATGGCTAGTATGGACAAATGATTCCAACTCCTTTATGAATCCCTGATTCTTCTCACCGACACTCGAGAACGTCAACCGACGTCCCTCTTCCGTAACGCCAGTCCGCTGAATGCATACCTTCACATAATCCTCTGGCAATGACTCCGGGAATTTATCCGGCCATTCAATGACCACGATTCCCTCTGGCTCCTCCGTGTACTCATAAAAGCCAATATCATCCAGCTCTGCTTCTGTTTCCAGCCGGTAAAGATCAAAATGGTAGATACGGCAAATCCCTTCATATACATTCATCAAATTGAATGTCGGACTTGTCACCTCTCCCTCGACACCCAGTGTACGTGCAAGGCTCTGTACAAACAAAGTCTTGCCGGCCCCCAGGTCGCCCTCCAGGCAAAGCACGGTTCCCTCCCGGATCTTTTGACCTACCAGCTCGGCTAGGTGTACAGTTTCTTCGGGAGAATTCGTCATACAGGTAAACATTTGTTATTTACTCTCCTATAAATCGTGTTTGAAAAACATCATTCAAATCCTTATTATAGCACGAACCAGACACCTGGTAAACCAATCCTCCTATTATCTAATTAATAATCGTTATTTGTTAATATTTTATTTTAAAAATATATGATAACCGCTAATATAAGGAGAATAAGTATGTATAAATGAGCTATTTTGGATATTTAGCGATTTTTGGCTATTTCTATTTCTGAAAGGATAGCATATAATTGAAGCATACCAAGTGATTTGCACCAATAACAAATGATTATTGGTTTGTGTGTATAATTTTTAGGAGGTCTTTTATCATGAAAAAATTCGTTTGCACCGTCTGTGGTTATGTCTATGAGGGCGAGCAGGCTCCGGAGCAGTGCCCGATCTGCAAGGCTCCTGCCAGCAAGTTCGTCGAGCAGAGCGGCGAGATGACCTATGCGGATGAGCATCATGTCGGCACGGCTAAAGATGTCGATCCGCGCATCATCGAGGGACTCCGCCAGAATTTCACCGGCGAGTGCTCTGAGGTCGGTATGTACCTCGCTATGTCGCGCCAGGCTGACCGTGAAGGCTATCCGGAAATTGCCGAAGCCTTCAAACGCTATGCATTCGAGGAAGCCGAACATGCAGCAAAATTTGCCGAGCTCCTCGGCGAGGTCCTGACCGACAGCACTAAGAAGAATCTTTCCATGCGCATCGATGCCGAGCATGGCGCTTGCGCTGGCAAGAAAGAACTGGCTACGCTGGCTAAACAGCTGAACCTCGACGCTGTCCATGATACGGTCCATGAGATGGCTAAGGATGAGGCCCGCCATGGCCGCGGCTTCAAAGGTCTGTTCGATCGTTACTTCGGCAAATAATCCCCTTACTTCCAATTCAACATAATATAAAGCCGGAAGGGACTGCATCTTCACACAGATGCAGTCCCTTCCGGCTTTATGCACAGCAACGAAATCAGATGATTTTCGTCGACCATTTTTCGATATTCCAAACCGAATCAACAACATCCTCATAGAAATCCGGCTCATGAGAAACAAGCAGAACCGTGCCTTTATATTCCTTGATAGCACGCTTGAGCTCTTTCTTGGCCTCGACATCAAGATGATTTGTCGGCTCATCGAGCACCAGCAAGTTTACCGGCTTCTGCATGATTTTGCAAAGCCGTACCTTAGCTGCCTCACCGCCTGAAAGTGCGAGCATCTTCGTCGTGATATGCTCATTCGTCAAACCACATGCCGCCAGTGCTGCCCGTACCTCAAAATTGCTCATGCCCGGATATTCCTGCCAGAGTTCCTCCAACGCAGTGTTCTGATTGCCTGCCGCACTTTCCTGCTCGAAATACCCTGCAGAAACAAATTCACCGAGCTCGACCTTGCCCGAAATTGGCGGTATCATGCCCAGCAGTGTCTTAAGGAGCGTTGATTTTCCCAGCCCATTCGTACCGCGAATGGCAATCTTTTTATTGCGCTCGACCTGGATATCCACCGGATTCGTCAACGGCATGTCATAGCCGAGCACCAGGCGCTTGCCTTCGATGACAAAACGCGACGGTGTGCGGTCAGACTGGAAATGGAAATGCGGTTTGGGTTTCTCCTGACGCTTTGTCAGCACCTCCATCTTGTCGAGGCGTTTCTGGCGGCTGTTCGCCATACCACGCGTAGCGACACGGGCCTTATTGCGCTGGATGAAATCCTGCTCTTTCTTGATTTCCGCCTGTTGGCGCTCATAAGCCGCCTCTTCCTGCCGGCGCTTCAAAGCCGCCATTTCCTCGAATTTCTCATAGCTGCCCGTATAGCGGTCAAGGCTCAGATTATCGACATGATAAATGACATTCGTAACTGCATTGAGGAAAGGTACATCATGCGACACAAGGATAAACGCGTTTTCATAGTTCTGCAGGTACGTTGTCAGCCACTGGATATGCTCTGCATCGAGATAATTCGTCGGCTCATCGAGGATCAGGATTTCCGGATTCTGCAGCAGCAGTTTTGTGAGCAGTACTTTCGTACGCTGGCCGCCCGAAAGTTCATCGACCTTGCGGTCGAGGCCAATATCGCGGAGCCCCAGGCCGCCAGATACCTCCTCAATGCGTGCATCGATCGTATAGTAACTGCCAGCTTCAAGCATGTCCTGGATATCGCCGACATCTTTCATGAGCTGATCGACTTCCTCGGGTGTAGCATCCTCCATCTTGTCATAAGCCGCCAGCATCTCCTGCTCAGCCTTGACCATGTCATCAAAAGCCGTGCGCAACACATCGCGGATTGTCATGCCAGCCTGCAGTACCGCATGCTGATCGAGATAGCCTACCTTGACGCGCTTTGCCCACTCGATTGTACCAGCATCCGGTGTCAGCTGTCCCGTGATGATTGACAGGAACGTTGATTTACCCTCACCATTGGCGCCTACCAGCGCAACATGCTCGCCCTTCAACAGACGGAAACTCACATCCTCAAAGATTTCCCGCCCACCGTAGCTGTGGGATAAATGAGATACGTTCAAAATGCTCATGTATTACTTCCTTTCCATGCCAGCCTGGCCATTTTGACTGAAAAAAAGTGATTCAGCCGAAGCTGAATCACTTTAACGATCATATAATGGTCGGAACGACGGGATTTGAACCCACGACCTCTTCCACCCCAAGGAAGCGCGCTACCAAACTGCGCTACGTCCCGAACAAAATATATTATACGTTATTTTTTTTTATTTGTAAAGGGCTATCATTCAAACTCAATCGTTGCCGGCGGTTTGCCCGTGCAATCATAGAGAACACGGTTGACGCCCTTGACTTCGTTGACGATACGCGTCGTAGTCTTCTGCAGGACTTCCCAAGGCAGTTGTGCACTCTCTGCCGTCATGAAATCACTCGTCATAACCGCACGCAGAGCAATCGCATAATCATAGGTACGCCCATCACCCATAACGCCGACGCTGCGCATGTTCGTAAGAGCGGCAAAATACTGGCCAAGGTTCTTGTCAGCGCCTGCCTTTGCCACCTCTTCACGATAGATGGCATCAGCCTCCTGAACGATCTTGACTTTCTCTTCTGTCACCTCGCCGATGATGCGGATACCAAGACCCGGACCTGGGAACGGCTGGCGATTGACAAGATATTCCGGGATGCCAAGCTCGCGGCCAGCGGCACGGACTTCATCCTTGAACAGCAAACGCAGCGGCTCAACGATTTCCTTGAAATCGACAAAATCCGGCAGACCACCGACGTTGTGATGTGATTTGATGACCGCCGATTTCCCAAGGCCGCTCTCGATGACATCGGGATAAATGGTTCCTTGTACGAGGTAGTCGACAGCACCGATTTTCTTGGCCTCTTCCTCGAATACGCGGATGAACTCCTCGCCGATGATCTTGCGCTTCTGCTCCGGCTCCGTGACACCAGCCAGTTTCGCATAGAAACGGTCTTTGGCATTGACACGGATGAAATTGACATCATAAGAGCCGTTCGGGCCAAATACCGCTTCGACCTGATCGCCTTCATCCTTGCGCAGCAGGCCATGATCGACGAATACGCAGGTCAGCTGCTTACCGATGGCCTTCGAGAGGAGAACAGCTGCCACCGAGGAATCAACACCGCCCGACAGAGCACAAAGCGCACGGCCCTTGCCGATTTTAGCCTTGAGCTCTTCTACGGTTCTCTTGACAAACGAATCCATCTTCCATTCGCCGGCACAGCCGCAGACTTCATAGACAAAGTTCTTGAGCATCGTCTTGCCTTGTACCGTATGCATGACTTCGGGGTGGAACTGGGTTGCATAGAGCTTCTTAGCTGCATTTTCCATAGCTGCCACCGGGCATACCGGCGTCGAAGCCGTTACCACGAAATCTGCCGGGGCCTCCGCAATGTAATCGGTATGGCTCATCCAGCAAATGGTCTTCTTGTCTACATTCTGGAAGAGTTTTGAGTTCTGCTCAGCAAGCGTGACTTCCGTCTTGCCATACTCGCTCGTCGGTGCTGTAGCGACCTTGCCACCTAAAAGATGCGACATGAGCTGCGAACCATAGCAGATGCCCATAACCGGAATACCTAGTTCGAAAAGCTCTGGGCTGCAGCTGGCCGAATCTTCTTTATAGACACTGTTCGGACCACCAGTCAGGATAATGCCCTTCGGTGCCATTTCACGAATCTTGTCCAGGCTCAGCGTATGCGGATGTACCTCACAATAGACATGGTTCTCACGGACGCGGCGTGCAATCAACTGATTGTACTGGCCACCAAAATCCAGAACCAGGATCATTTCATTGGCAGGCTTGCTCAAAATTTGTTCCTCCTCTAAGTACATTGACGTGTAAAGCTTTTTAACGATTATATCATAAGAAATGGTAATTTAAAAGCCTTGCGCATCATTGCGCAAGGCTCTTACCTGACTATTCATCTTCTCCTGCCTGCTGGAATTCTGCCACCGCAGCCCGTATCGCCGACGAATCAAAGCCTTTGCTATAGAGATTCGCCATCATCTTCTGCCGGTCAGCCGCTGGCTTGAACTTAAGTGCCAGTACGCGCAAGGCCGCCGCTTTTTCACGTTCAAACGTATCGCTGGGAATGCAGTCCTTTACCAGCGATGATTCAAATCCGCGCTGCATGAGTTTGACACAGATCTGCCGCACAGAACTGCGGCTCTCATTGTAGAGGAACTCAAACTGGCGGGCACAGGCATCGGCATCGTTGAGGTAATGCATCTCCTCCAAACGGTTGACAGCCTGCTGTACCTCTTCTTCCGCGTAACCTTTGCGCAGCAGTTTTTCCCGCAGCTTCTTTTCGCTGTGTTCCTGTCTGGCCAGCAGGTCAACAGCCGTCATCAAAGCCGTCTTTTTCGGCTTGCGCGGACGGCGCGGTGATTCTGCTGCCCTATCTTCCTCTGACCGCTGATACTTCCACATTAGTGCTTATGCCTCTGTTTCCGGCTCCGCTGCGGCTGGCACCTCTCCCTCAGCGATTTCTTCACTTGCCAGCAGCTTGGCACGGATCTTGGCCTCAATCTCAGCGCAGAGCTCCGGCTGCTCCTTGAGTGCTTGTTTGGCATTCTCCTTGCCCTGTCCCAGACGGGTACCCTCATAGGAGAACCAGGCACCGCTCTTGTCCACGATATCCATCTCAACGCCCATATCGATGATACTTGACATCTTCGATACACCCTCGCCATACATGATATCGAACTCAGCCATCTTGAACGGCGGTGCCACTTTGTTTTTCACGACTTTGATGCGTGTCCGGCTGCCGATGACATCCTGCCCCTGCGTAATCTTGTCAATCTTGCGCACATCCAGGCGAACCGAGGAATAGAACTTCAAGGCACGGCCACCTGTTGTCGTCTCTGGGTTGCCGAACATGACACCGACCTTCTCACGGATCTGGTTGATGAAGATAGCAACGGTCTGGCTCTTGCTGATGATACCCGTGAGCTTGCGCATCGCCTGGCTCATAAGACGCGCATGCAGGCCAACATGGCTGTCGCCCATCTCCCCCTCGATCTCAGCCTTCGGCACCAATGCAGCAACCGAGTCGACAACGATGATATCAATCGCCCCACTGCGCACGAGCGCATCGACAATGTCGAGCGCCTGCTCGCCCGTATCCGGCTGCGAAATCAGCAGGTCATCGATGTTGACGCCAAGCTTCTGCGCATAGACAGGATCGAGCGCATGCTCGGCATCGATGAAAGCCGCAATGCCGCCAGCCTTCTGGGCCTCTGCGATCATATGCAGCGTGACCGTCGTCTTACCCGATGATTCCGGGCCATAGACCTCGATGATACGGCCGCGAGGCACACCGCCTACTCCCAGTGCAATATCAAGTGGCAGGATGCCCGTCGAAATGACTTCCACGTTCATATTCGCTTTGGCATCGCCCAGGCGCATGATCGAACCCTTGCCGAAATCCTTCTCAATCTGTTTCAGCGCACTGGCCAAAGCCTCTTTTTTATCCGTTGCCATTCTTACTAACAGCTCCTTTCGAACTCACGATTTTATCTGTAGATATTATATAAAACAATTGTTCTTTTTGCAAGGTTTATTTTCAAACCACCACATGCAAAAACTTCCCTTCTCCAACGAGAAGGGAAGTCTTATTCCGGAATCACATGTAATCCGAAGATGTTCTCTTTTTCTGTTGTTTGAGCAAGCCAAACTTGGCAGCCACCCACTCCATCGCGACAAAGAACACAGGAATCAGGAAGATTCCCAATGCCGTAGCGAAGAGCATACCACCAACTACAGCCACGCCCATGCCGTTACGCGCAGCAGCACCGGCACCGCTGGCGACAGCCAGCGGCAGACAGCCGATAATGAACGCAAATGAAGTCATGAGAATCGGGCGCAGGCGCAGGCCTGCCGCCTCGATTGCCGCTTTGACCGGATCCATGCCGCGATCGACACGTACCTTCGCAAACTCAACAATCAGGATGGCGTTTTTCGCCGCCAGACCGATAATCATTATGATACCGATCTGCATGTAAACGCTGTTCTGGAAACCAGCGTTTACATGACCGGACATTGTCCCCAGCATGTAAAGCGCATACTCAGAGACAAGCGCCCCCATGATGCCAGTCGGTACAGTCAGCAGAACCGCAAATGGTACGTTCCAGCTTTCATAGAGCGCCGCCAGGCAAAGGAATACGAAAGCCAAGGCCAAGCCGAGGACCTGCAGCGTCGAGCTCGATGCTTTCGACTCCTCGCGGCTCTGGCCGGACCACTCGATGTTGAAGCCATTGTCCGTGTTCTCATGAACAACTTCCTGAATGGCCTGCATGGCCTGACCAGACGAATATCCCTGTGCTGCATTGCCCTGGATAGCAATGGAACGCGTACCATTGAAGCGGGAAATCGATGTCGGTGCCGAGCTGAGTTTCGGCTTCAGCAGCGTATCCAGCGGAACCATCGTCCCCGTGCTGCTCTTGACAAAGATGAACTTCGTCGACTCAGCCTCACTGCGATAACGCGTATCTGCCTGCAGCATGACCTTGTACGAACGGCCAAACTGGTTAAAATCATTGACCTGCGAGCCACCATAGTTGACCTGCATAGCCGTGAATACATCCGAGAGCTTTACACCAAGCTGTTTGACGCGCTCACGATCAATCTCGAATTCATAGGTCGGCGACGTCATCTTGAACGTTGAACGCACACCCTGCAGCTCAGGACGCTGGTTAGCAGCCGCGACGATCTTGTTCGTAACCTCAGCCAGCTCCTGGTCCGTATGACCAGACATATCCTGCAACTGCAGCGACCAGCCGCCCACAGCCCCCAAGCCCGGCAGCGCCGGCGGATTCATCGCAATAACTGTAGCTTCCGGCGTGACTTTGGCCCCCAGGCCAAACATCATGCCAACAGCTGAATCGACAGACATCGCACGATCTGTACGCTGCGTCCAGTCCTTCATGCCGAGGACAACCATGCCAGCGCTCGGTTTCGCACCGCTTGACAGAATATCAAAACCTGTGATGGCCATGACATTCTCAACCCCCGGAACATTTTCCATCGCTGCCTTCGCAAGCTTATCGATAGATTTCTGCGTCTGATTCATCGAGGTACCCTCAGGCAACTGGACAGCAGCAAAGAGATACCCCTGATCCTCATTCGGTACGAAAGTCGATGGCAGTACCTTAAAGACTGCTCCCGCAATGATGCAGACGATAATCATGAACAGGAAGGCCAGACGCGTACGGCGGATGAACTGCGCCACGATACCCATATAACCACGCTTCGTACGCTCGAACCAACGGTTGAATGCCAGGAAGAACTGGCCCAGCTTGCCTTCATCATCCTTGGCCTCATGTTTCTTGAGGATCATAGCACAGAGCGCCGGCGTAAGCGTAAGTGCAACAAACGCCGACAAAGCCATGGACACGGCAATCGTCAAGGCAAACTGGCGATAAAGGATACCCGTCATACCGCCGAGGAACGCAACCGGCACAAATACAGCTGCCAGTACGAAGGCAATAGCAACAACCGGTCCCTGTACCTCATCCATTGCCCGCTCCGTTGCATCGATTGGCTCTAAGCCTTCTTCCATGTGCTTCTCGACATTCTCAATGACGACGATAGCATCATCGACGACAAGACCGATAGCCAGCACCATGGCAAACAATGTCAAGGTGTTGATAGAAAAGCCCAACACGACGAAAGCTGCCAACGTACCGATAAGGGATACCGGCACAGCCAGCAAAGGAATTAGCGTTGCCCGCCAATTCTGCAAGAACAGGAAAATGACCAATACAACCAGAACCAATGCCTCAAAGAACGTTTCAAGCACTTCCTTGATGGAAGCATTGATATAATTCGTCGAGTCGAAAATCTGGGCCATCTTGAGATTTGGCGGCAGATTCGGCTTCGCCTTGTCAAGGATTGCACGAACGCCGGCAACCGTCTGCATGGCATTGGCATCACTCGTCAGATTGATACCGAAACCAACGGACGGATACCCATTGAACTTCGAGATAATCGAACTGGATTTCTCTCCCGTCTCAATACGGGCAACATCCTTCAAATGGACAAACTGTCCATCCGAAGAACGCAGGATGACATTGCCGAACTCCTCCGGTGTTACCAGACGGCCGGAAATCTTACCTGTGTACTGCTTTTCCTGGCCATTGGCCACAGGCATAGCACCAACAGTACCAGCCGGGGCCTGTACATTCTGCTCCTTGATAGCCTCCGTCACGTCTGCTACCGTAAGGCCCAGCTCCGCAAGCTTATCCGGATTGAGCCAGACACGCATCGCATAATCTGCACCGAAAATCTGGACATTACCGACACCTGGGACTCGCTGAAGCTGATCCAGCAAATAGATGTCTGCATAGTTCTTCATGAACGCACGGTCATAAGTGCCATCCGGCGAATAAAGCGACAGCATGTAGGCCATATCGTTCGAGGATTTTCGCGTCGTAAGGCCGACCGTCTGTACATCAGTTGGCAGGCTCGCAGTTGCCGTTGCCGCATTGTTCTGTACCTTGACGGAATCCATATCGCCATCCGTGCCATTCTCAAATACAACGGAAAGACTGTAACGACCTGTATCATCGGAGTTTGAGGACATATAGTCCATGCCCTGCGTACCGTTGATCTGCTGCTCGACAACCTGTGCGACCGTCTCATTGACGACCGCAGCATTCGCGCCAGTATAGGTCGTGCTGACCGAAACCGTCGGCGGAGAAATCTGCGGATACTGCGCAATAGGCAGCTGCACTGCCGCGAGCACACCAACAATCACGATGATAATCGAGATGACGATAGCGAATATCGGCCGGTGTATAAAGAATTTTGACAAGATGCTGCCTCCTTACTTCTTCGAATCAGCAGCTGCAATCGTATTCGAATCAAACAGCGTCGGATCGGACGTCAGCGAGAAGCCCATATCATCAGCAGTCACCATCGTAACCGTCAGATCAACACCTTCCTGCAGATTCGAAAGGCCTTCAACAACCACCACATCAGCCGCTGACAGGCCATCTTTGATGATGTAATAGCTGCCGACCTTGTCACCAAGTGTTACCGCCTGCGCCTTGGACTTGCCATCCTCACCTACTACCATGACGAAAGATTTGCCCAAAAGCTGCTGTACAGCACGCTGGGGAACGAGGATTGCATTCGGGACGATCTCACCCGAAAGGCGCACACGCGCAAACATGCCCGGCAGCAGCAGCCCATCCGGGTTGTCAAACAGAGCTTTGACGGTCAGCGTACCCGTATTGTTCGAAAGTGCACGGTCCGACTGGACAATCTGACCGTCAATCGGATAAACCGTGCCATCCGACAAGGTAATCGACACGGTTGGCGACATCCCATTGTCCCCCTGAAGCGCAGCATTGTTCATGAATTTCAGATAATCTGACTCCGAAATGCTAAACTGCGCAAATACCGGATTTGATGAACCAATCGTGACCAGATTGGTATTGCCCGCAGCAGCAAATGTACCTACTGCCACATCATCAACCGACAACTGGCCGCTCATCGGCGCATAAATAACCGTATCAGCCAAATCCTGCTGCGCCTTGCGGAGCAGTGCTGCATTCGCCGAAGCCTGCGCACTGTAGGAATTTACCTGTGCTTGCTGCGTTGCAACCGTCTGCTCGGCAATCGCCTGCGACGATAGCAGCTGGCGATAGCGGTTGAGGTCGGTTTCCGCATTGCTCAGCGTCGCTTCCGACTGCGCAAGATTTGCCTGGGCCTGCAGAACTGCCGATTCATACTGGCGCGAATCGATTTTGTAAAGCGGCTGGCCCGCCTGTACAAACTGACCACCCGTCACATACTTTTCGACGACATTGCCGGATACTTTGGACTGAACTTTTACCTCGTCCTTACCCACAATCTGGCCGGCAAACTCACTGGTCAACGGCGTGTCCTGCTGGATGACCTGCATGGCCTTGACCTGGGCGCCTTGGTGCTGTGCCTGCTGTCCGTTAGAACCGCAGCCAGCAACGGCAAAGCTTGCGGAGATAGCCAGCGAAATGCCGATCACCAGCGCCTTTGTCTTTTTGTTTTTCGTCAAAAACAATCGTTAAACCTCCTTATAACATTCCATTCCCATTTCTATCAGCTTCATGCTGCGCTGAAATAGTAAATAAATGTTTACTATTGATGAAATATATAGTATATTATATTCAAATAAAAGTCAAGATAATGCCGCTTATGCAGGATTAAATGCTTGATATTTAATCACACTCTAATAAAAGGAGTAATCTGTATCTATGAACAATCTGTCAACGCCAAATGTCTCACAAAAATTCATCGAAACGTTGATTCTGATTCACAATAATTTTTACCGTCAGACAAACCTGCCCATTCCCTTGAATCAATTCGGTACTTTGATGGTCTTATTCACAGAAGAGTCCGTATCCATTACAGATATCAGTCACATACTGAATATTTCCAAACAACAGATGACCACTGTCATCGACAAGCTTGTCTGCAACGGTATGGTACAAAAAAACCCGGACCCCAAGGACCGCCGCCGCAGCGTCATCACGCTCACCCCGGCCGGCCAGAAAATCATTGACGATCAGAATGAGCGTGTCCGGCAGCTTTTCAACCAGCATATGCAGCAGCTCAATCAAGAAGAAACGACTCAGCTGAGCCATTCCATCCTTACGTTCAACCAACTGCTCGAGAAAATGTTCCTTAAATAGAAGGGGAGTGTTCGCACTGAACACTCCCTTTCTTGTCTTCAGTCCAGTTCGATAACATCCAAATCATCCGGCACAAAGACATTGCCATGATAATACGTTCTGGCCTCAGCTGCATATTCCTGCTTGCGCGTCGCCAAATGCTTGTCCTCGGTATGATAGAGGACAAGATTCTTGGCTCCTAAGAGTTCTGCCAGCTCACTTGCCTCTTTGACCGTACTATGATTCTTCTCATACGGTTTGAATATCTCGCGATCTTTATACTGGCAGAAGGCTTCCGCGAGCAGCCAGTCCGCCTGCGCTGCATAGTCACGGTCATGCTCATTGTACGGTTCATCGCCCAGGCAGGTAAACTTCATCCCATCTTCAAACTGCAGGCAATAGCCAAACTGCTTGGCCTTCGTCGACAGAATGTCAAACGCCGTGAGCTTGAACTGCGGCAGCTCTACAGATTCGCCATCCGTAACCTCATGGATCAGAATATCACTACCCACACGGGCAAAGTCCTTCTTTTTAAGTGTCATCCTGGTCATCGCCAGCAGCATGTCCCGAACTACATCATGACAATAGATGTGGAATTTCCCTTGGTATTTTCCCTTATTCATGAGGTCTGCCACCTTGCGGATCACCCAGATGACCCCCAGTACATGGTCCGTATGACCATGCGTCACAAACATATGCTGGCATTTCTGATAATCAAAACCAGTTACCTCCAACTGGCGCAGGATACCATTGCCACCACCGGCATCCGTCAGAAAAAGGCTTCCATCCTCCATTTCGAGATAGAAGCACGTGTTGAAACACTTCGTTGCCATTGCAAAACCTGTCCCCAAAATTACCAACTTGCGCATAGCACTCTCCCCTTTCGTTTGTCTACATTATAAAACAAGGCGCTGGCATTTGCCAGCGCCTTTGCTTATTTCTGCTTGAGCTTTGCAAGCGCCTCACGTGCTGCATGCTGCTCAGCTTCCTTTTTGCTATGCCCCGTCCCTTGCCCCATCACCTTGCCGGTGATGCGGACCTGGAACGTGAACCGCTTATCATGGTCAGGACCTTCTTCGGCCACCAGCTCATAGGCAACACTCTGCCCCTCATGCTGATAGACCTCCTCCTGCAGGATTGTCTTGTAATCCTTGAGGATTGCCCCGCTTCTGACTCGCTCGAACTCCGGTGTGAGCTGGCGGATGACATAATCTTTTGCCGCTTCCCAGCCCTGATCAAGGTAAATCGCACCAATGACCGACTCGAACACATCTTCAAGATTCGTCTGCCGCGTCCGGCCACCGCCCATTTCCTCACCACGGCCAAGCAGCAGATAATCACCAAGATGCAGCCTGGCCGCCAGCTTGGCAAGCGTCGCCGAACAAACGATGCTCGCTCTTGTTTTTGTCAGCTGCCCTTCCGGCATCTGGGGAAAGTGCTGATAAAGATAAGTGCTGGAGGCAAGCTCCAGCACAGAATCTCCTAAAAATTCGAGACGTTCATTATGGACGATGTTCCCTTTGGATTCATTCGCATAAGAAGTATGCGTCAGCGCTTGCTGCAGGAAGTTCAAATTGGCAAACTTCACACCGAGAGCCGCTGCAAGTTCGCAAAGCTCATGCTCGCGTTTCTCCGACAGGATGTTTTCCATCGCCAGCCTCCATTACTCTGCGTACTTTTTGAGCAACAGGCAGGCATTGTGACCGCCAAAACCGAAGTTATTGGACATAGCCGCACGAACCGTCTTAGCCTTGGCCTTGTTCGGAACATAGTCGAGATCCAGGCCCTCATCCGGCGTTTCGTAATTCATCGTCGGCGGCAGCATGTCATTTTCGACAGCCAGTGCCGTAGCGATGCACTCAACACCACCAGCAGCACCGAGCAGATGGCCAGTCATCGACTTGATGGAGGAAACCGAAACGTCTTTAGCCGACTCGCCCCAAACAGCCTTGATTGCCAGCGTCTCACCCTCGTCATTCAGATGCGTGGACGTACCATGGGCATTGACATAGTCGACCTCTTCAGCTTTCATGCCAGCATCATCGAGTGCTGCCTGCATGCATTTTGCCTGGAACTCACCGCCAGGAGCCGGGCTCGTCATATGATACGCATCAGAGTTTGCACCATAGCCAACAACCTCAGCATAGATATGCGCACCACGAGCCTTCGCATGCTCAAGGCTTTCGAGAACGACAAGGCCTGCGCCCTCGCCCATGACAAAACCACTGCGGTTCTTGTCGAACGGACGCGAAGCATGTGCCGGATCATCGTTGTGATCCATGCAAAGAGCCTTCATAGCGGCAAAGCCGGCAACAGCTGCTTCCGAGATAGCAGCCTCCGTACCACCGGCAACCATGACATCAGCATCACCGCGCTGGATGACACGGAATGCATCACCAATGCAGTTGGAACCCGTAGCGCAAGCCGTCACAATGCAGCTGGACGGACCATGCAGCTTGTACGTGATGGAAACCTGGCCAGCTGCCATATTAGCGATCATCATCGGGATGAAGAACGGGCTGATGCGGCCTGGCCCCTTGGCGAACAGTTTCTCATACTGTGCATGCATCGTCTCGATACCACCGATACCAGCGCCAACGAACGTGCCGATGCGGTCGAGGTTCTCTTTCTCAAGATCCAGCTTTGCATCTTCGATGGCCATACCAGCAGCAGCTACAGCGAACTGCGTGTAACGATCCATGCGCTTGGACTCTTTCTTATCGATGTATGCCGTCGGATCGAAATCCTTGACCTCACCAGCAATCTGTGCACCATACTCAGACGCATCAAAGCGGCTGATCTTGTCGATTCCATTACGGCCTTCCATCAGGCCTTTCCAGAATTCATCTTTACCCGTACCAATCGGGGTAATGGCACCCAGACCAGTGATTACTACACGATTACTCAAAACGAATGACTCCTCTCAATTATCTTAGTCGTCTTCTAGAACGTCTGCTCAATCCGCAGCTTCGGCCTCAGCCTTGAGCTGCGCAAAGATATCATGTACCGACAGAATCTTATCGATCTTCGGCATATACTCACCTGTGAAAACCAACCCGGTCTCCACATCGCCCTGCTGCGCCCGCGTGAGTGCACGGATGATGCAGAAATTGTGCTTGCATGCCTTGAGGCAGGCGTCGCACTGTTTCGGCGGTACAGGCCCCTCCATGACCTTGGCCGAGAACGGCGTGCGTACCGCACGGCCTGGAAGCCCTACAGGACTATGGATTACCACGATATCCTCTGGTTTCGATTTCAGATAGTATTCCTTGAGGGACGGTGCTGCATTGGATTCTTCACAAGCAGCAAAACGCGACCCCATCTGGACGCCAGCAGCGCCCATCTTTATCAAATCAACGATGTCCTGGCCGTGCAATACGCCCCCGGCTGCAATCACCGGTATATTCACAGCTGCGCTGACATCGGCTATAAGGTCACGTACTGACGTGTCCGTGCCGAGATGTCCGCCTGCCTCTTTGCCCTCAAGGACAATAGCAGCCGCACCAAGACGCTCTGAAATTTTAGCTAATTTAACGGAAGAAACAATCGGAACGATTGGCGTTCCGGATTCCTTGCCGAGCGCAAACATATCACGGGAAAAACCTGCACCAGCAACAACAAGGTCGATGCCTTCATCAATCGCTGTCTTGACAACCTCAGCAAAATCTGCGGCTGCTACCATGATATTGATGCCGATGATACCAGATGTAAGCGAACGTGCGAGCCGGATTTCATAACGCAGTTCGTCATGGCTCATACCAGATGCGGCAATGAGGCCGATACCGCCCTCGTTAGCTACAGCTGCCGCCAGACGGGCCGTTGACAAACGAATCGCCATACCACCTTGCTGGATTGGAACTTTTGCGATCTTATTGCCAATTTTCAGCTCTGGAAGTTTCAATGTTACTCCTCCAATCAATCTTACCTTGAGAAAATCCCGCGAAACAAGTTTCACGGGATTTTCAAACAGGTAAGACGCTCAAACTTATTTGTTCTGGTCTATGTAGGTAACTACATCCTGAACGCTCTTGATCTTCTCAGCAGCCTCGTCCGGGATTTCAATATTGAATTCCTCCTCGAAAGCCATGATCAGCTCAACGATATCCAGGGAGTCAGCACCTAAATCATCGATGAAGGTAGACTCGAGTGCAACCTCGTCAGCCTCAACACCTAACTGCGCAACAACGATATCTCTTACTTTTTCAAAAGTCGACATGAAGTTTCACCTCCTTAAACAAAGTTCCTATATAGTTATATCACATAACCATGCCGCCGTCTACATTGACGATCTGACCCGTGATATAGGATGCATAATCCGATGCGAGGAAAAGCACCGCGTTGGCCACGTCTTCCGGCTGGCCCATGCGCTTGAGCGGAATGCCTGCCAGCGTAGCCTCTTTAGCTTTATCGGTCATCGCCGCCGTCATATCGGTAGCGATGAAGCCCGGTGCAACCGCATTGACATTGATTCCGCGTGCCGCCAGCTCTTTGGCTGCCGACTTCGAAAAGCCAATGACGCCAGCCTTAGCAGCTGCATAGTTTGCCTGACCAGCATTTCCCATGAGGCCGACTACCGATGCCATATTGATGATGCGGCCGCTGCGCTTTTTCATCATGAGCTTGGAAACCGCTTTCGTGCAGTAGAACACGCCCTTGAGATTCGTGTTGATCACTGCATCGAAATCTTCCTCCTTCATGCGCATGAGCAGACCATCACGCGTGATGCCTGCATTATTGACCAGGATATCGATTTGCCCGAAAGCCTCAACAACTTTCCCGACCATTGCGTCAACAGCCTCGGTGCTCGAGATATCCGCCTGAACCAGAATGGCCTCACCGCCATTCTTCTCGATCTCCGCCTTGACCTCTTCTGCCTTAGCCGTGTTGCCGGCGTAATTGATAGCAACCTTGGCTCCCTCGCTGGCCAGGCGGATAGCAATGGCGCGGCCAATGCCTCGCGATGCGCCAGTTACCAGCGCAACCTTTCCGTCTAAAAGCATATTAGCGAACCTCCTTGAAATAGTCAAGCGTTTTTTGCAAACTTTCAAGATTTTCTACGTTCATGCTCGTGAGAGCCTTGTCGATACGGCGGTTAAAGCCGCAAAGCGTCTTGCCCGGGCCAGCCTCGACAAACGTATCCGCACCAAATTCTTTCATCGTATTGACGCAGTCAATCCATTTGACGGGATGATCCGCCTGCGCAACAAGGTTTGCTTTGATTTCCTCAGCCTTGGTCTCAAGCTTGCCTGTGAAGTTCGAAACCACCGGAATCTTAGCATCGCGAATCGTAACTTTATCGAGCTCAGCGGCAAGTTTCTCAGCTGCCGGCTTCATCAGCGTGGAATGGAACGGTGCCGATACTGGCAGGATTACAGCCTTTTTCGCACCAGCTTCCTTGAGCAGTTCAACAGCAGCCTCAACCCCTGCTGTCGTACCAGCGATAACCGTCTGGCCTGGGCAGTTGAAGTTGACTGCCTGGACTTCCCCTGCATTCTTCGTAGCTTTTTCGCAAGCATCCACAATAACCTCATCCGCAAGGCCGATGATAGCAGCCATGCCACCCTGACCAACAGGAACAGCCTCCTGCATGAACTGGCCGCGTTTGTGCACGAGCAGTACAGCATCCTGGAAGTCCAGTACATCAGCTGCAACAAGTGCCGAATACTCACCAAGGCTATGACCGCCCGTCACATCCGGCTGGATGCCATGCTCCTTGAGGATTTCGTTAGCGATGACGCTCATCGTAAGGATTGCCGGCTGCGTATTAGCCGTCAGCTTCAGATCCTCAGCCGGACCTTCAAAGCACATCTCCTTGATGGAATAGCCCAGCGCCTCATCTGCCTGCTGGAAGAGCTTTTTCGCCACATCATACTGCTCGCAAAAATCCTTGCCCATACCAACAGTCTGAGCACCCTGACCGGGAAATACAAATGCAAGTTTATTCACTATGAACTACCTCCAATTATTTGCAATCCTGCTGGATCGTGTCAATAACACCTGGCAGACCAGCGACGATGTCTTCAATAATCTGTTTTACCGGTTTGATATCGTTAAGCATGCCAGAGATTTCGCCGATCATGACAGAACCATTCTGGACATCGCCCTCGTGAGTAGCACGATGCAGCGAACCAACGCCGAGCTGCTCAATTTCTTCGTTAGATGCACCAGCTGCCTCCAGCTCCTCGAATTTACGCGTGAGCTTGTTGGCAAGTACACGCGCCGGATGACCGAGTTTACGGCCCGTAACCACCGTCGAGCGATCCTTGGCATGCAATACCATCTTCTTATAGTCTGGATGCGCAATGCATTCCTCACTCATAACAAAGCGCGATCCCATCTGTACCGCCTTTGCGCCCAGTGCAAAGGCAGCCGTCATACCGCGGGAATCACCGATACCGCCAGCACCAATAACCGGAACATCAACCGCATCTACAACCTGCGGCAGCAACGCCATTGTCGTGATTTCACCGATATGACCACCGGATTCCGTGCCCTCAGCAATAACCGCATCAGCACCGCTACGGACCAGCCGTTTTGCCAATGCTACCGAAGCAACAACCGGAATGACCTTCGTGCCAATTTCCTTGAGGGCCGGAACATATTCACCCGGATTGCCCGCACCAGTCGTAACGACCGGAACGCGCTCGTCGATAACCACCTGCATGACCTCTTTGACAAACGGGCTCATAAGCATGATGTTGACGCCAAACGGCTTATCCGTCCAGCCCTTACATTTCTGAATCTCCGCGCGCAGGATATCCGGCGGCATATGGCCAGCACCAATGATGCCAAGGCCACCGGCATTCGATACAGCCGAAGCCAGCTCTGCCGTACCAATCCAGGCCATACCACCTTGCAGGATCGGGTACCTTATGTTCAGCAACTTACAGATTTCATTATTCTCAAACATTAAAATTAGTCCTCCTTAGCCCATTTCGCGATGCAGGATACGACCTCACTTCTTCTCGCTGTCGTTTGTCAAGACCTCTTCCTGACTCAAAGCCTCCTGGATATGCTCCATGACATTGCCGTTGACATAGTCATTGGCCACGCCGATTGCACTGCAGATCGACTTTGCATTTGACGAACCATGACTGATGATGCAGACACCATTGACCCCCAATAGCGGCGCACCGCCATACTCCGATGCATCCAGCCGTTTGCCGAGTTTCTTGAGTGTCGGCATCAGCAGCAACGCACCGAGCTTCGCCAATATACCGCCATCTTTGATAGCCTCTTTTATCAGTTTCATGATGGTCTTGGCCAGGCCCTCTGCAAATTTTAGCACAACATTGCCAACAAATCCATCACAAATTACCACATCGAAATTGCCCTTGGGGACATCACGGCCCTCCGCATTGCCACCAAAATTGATGGTATGCATCTCTTTAAGCAAGGCATAAGTCTCCTTTGCCTGCTCATTGCCCTTCGTCTCCTCCTCACCGATATTGAGGAGTCCTACCCTAGGATTCTTGATGCCAAATACATACTCTGCATAGATAGAGCCCATCAGGCCGCTCTGCACCAGATGGACCGGCTTGGAATCCACATTGGCGCCAGAATCCAGAAGCAAAGTGACGCCTTTCGACGTCGGCATCGGCGTAGCGATTGTCGGCCGTCCGATTCCTCGGATGCGCTTGAGGATATTCTGAGCAGCTACCACTGCTGCACCAGTACTCCCCGCTGAAAGTACTGCATCACATTCACCATCTTTAACAAGGCGCGTAGCTACCACCACTGAGGCATCCTTTTTATTCTTAACCGCACGAGCTGGATGCTCGTCCATACCGATGACCTCTGTCGTATGATGAATCGTTATACCGAGTTTTTCCCAGCCTGTCTCGCGGCTGAGTACTTCCCGGATACGCGGCTCATCACCGACCAGCACAATCTCACATTTATATTTCTTTGCCGCACGGACGGCACCGAACACAATCTGTTCCGGTGCATAATCACCGCCCATTGCGTCAACTGCAATCTTCACGAAGTTTTACCCCCTAACTTATCTCCCCACGAAACTACGATGAACTTCGCGCGGAAAACTTCCTGGGTTTCATTATGGGTCTTCACCCATACAAAGAATTTATTGCCTCTGACCTTCACCACTTCAGCTTTGGCGATAAGCTTTTCGCCCACATGCACCGGCACTTTATACTTGACATTGGCCACACCGGTAACAGCCATTGGCGCATCAATAATGGCGATGGCCAGCGAATCTGCCTGCGAGAACATATAATGTCCCTTGGCAATCTGTGTCTTGGCAAAAACCATATCTTCCGTTATACGGAGCAGAGAAATGCCCGAACGCCCCAGCTCCAGATCGATAAGCTCACCGACGACCTCACCGCTCTGAATGGATTTGACCTTATTTTGCGCCTTTTCCGCCATATTGCGGATGCGTCCGCGGAGCTCAGGAATGCCTAGCTCCAAACGGTCAAGGCGAATCGTCTGGACGCTGACCTCCAGGTTCTTAGCCAACTCCTCATCGGTCAGGAACGGCTTCTCCCGTACCTGTGCCAGCAGCATCTCCTGACGTTCCTTCTTCTTCACCCTTGCCATTCGAACACCTCCCTTCGCTTCAATCTTTAGTACCTGCTACTACAATCTCATATAATGGTCTATTATAAATGGTATGTACTAAAAATGCAAGGGCCAGTTGTCTGAAAACAATAAAATAAGCAGGACAAAACGAGTCCTGCTTATACAGCTTCTATTACTCTGCTGCCTTGACAACCTCTTTGCCATCATAGTAGCCGCATTCCGAGCATACATGATGAGGCATCTTCGGCTCGTGGCACTGCGGGCAAGAAACGAAACCCGGAGCCTCTAATTTCCAGTTAGCACGGCGCTGATCGCGACGAGCCTTGGAAGTTTTACGCTTTGGTACTGCCATGTCGGATACACCTCCTTAAGCCTTTGTGTTCCTGCGGGGAACTCAGTCCTTTTTCAATAATTGCTGTAATGCTGCCATGCGCGGATCTGGAACGAAACGATCACAACCGCAATCGCCGTCATTCAGATTCTGCCCGCACACCGGACAAAGCCCTTTGCAGTCGGGCTTGCAGATATTACTGAGCGGCTGGGCCGCAAGCAGGGTATCCCGGATCATATCCTGGATATCCAGCATATCTCCCTCAAACACATTGACTAAGTCTTCTGTTTCCGCTGCCTCCCGGCTGAAATCCTCCGAAAAATCATGGACCTGATTCTCGCGGCACTCAGCCAGGCACCGACCACAGACAAAGGTCTTCACATCCTCAATCTTTCCAGCCACACGCCAGCATGAGCCCGTATAGACCACCGTTCCTGTGACCTTGATTGGCCCTTCGAACTGGTAATCCTCACTTACAGCATCAAGTTCTTCGGCAGTCGTCGTAAAGGAAAAGGGAAGCTCCCTGCCTAAATCGGTCTTCAATTCAGCAATATTAATATTCATCATTCAGCATCAACCTCAATCCATTATAGCGACCGTCATTTCGTTTGTCAAGAAAATCTCCTTTACCGGCCAGCACGGCGCTTACTTTACCGGCACACAATGTTTGGCATTGATTTCCTTGACCTTCTGGACACGGCGCACATACTTCTCCGCCGTCAACGGATCCGTATGCATCCAAGTCTTGACCGTTTCCATCGCAATGGCACCGCCGATGATCTTGCCGCCCAGGCACAGGACATTGCTGTCGTTATGCTGACGGGCCAGCTGTGCACAGAACGGATCCTGGCAGACTACGGCATAAATGCCGTTTAACTTGTTGGCAATCATCGCACTTCCGTAACCAACGCCATCGACGAATATGCCACGTTCACACTCTCCTTTGGCTACAGCCATTGCCGCCGGATAGACAAAATCCGGCAAGTCGCAGGATTCAGCATCATATGTACCAAAATCCTTGACCTCATGGCCTTCACTTTCCAGATAAGCTTTGATTTCATTTTTCAGGCTCGTACCTGCATGATCGTTTGCCATTGCTATTTTCATGAAAAAACCTCCCGTTTCCATCATTAAATAATACTTTGATTTTAACGAGAGGTTTTCTATTTGTCAACAGGTGAAAAAACGGCCTGCTCATTCTCCCAGCCGTTCCTTGAGTACCGCTACCGCCTCCTGCTGCACCACTTTGAGCGGTACGGATTTCTCCTCAGCCAGCCGGCGGCAATCTTCATACTCCGGCGACAAACTGCATAACTTGCCATTCCAGGCACTCACCTTGCAGTCCACCACACCATATTTTGTCTCGACCTTCGCAATATGCCGCGATGCCTCCAAACGTCTGGCTACCGGCATGATGCGCAGGCCGATGCTGCTCGTCTCCTTGAAGATAAGATTCGCGCATTCGCGTTTCACTGCTTCATTGACAAGTACCGACAGCTTCTGTGCTGGTCGGTTTTTTTTCATAAAAATCGGCGTTGTCCAGACATCCAAGGCACCAGCTGCCAATAGCCGGTCAAAAAGATAGCCATATATCTGAGGATTCATATCGTCGATATTGGCTTCAAGTATTTCCAAGGACCCGCTGGTCGTACCCTGATATTCGCCCAGGTAAACGCGCAGGACATTCGGAATTTCCAGCTCATGACTGCCCGCACCATAGCCTATACATTCTGCCGTGAAGCCCTGCGGAATCCCCTCGCTGTATACGCCCAGGGTCTTGACAATTCCCGCCCCAGTCGGAGTCACCAGCTCTTTCTTCTCTGTGCCTGGCTCAGCTGGCCAGCCCAGCAGAAGCTCCGCGACTGCTGGTGCGGGGATGGGCATCAGCCCATGCGCACAGGCGACAAAGCCGCTGCCCAGCGTCAGCTTCGAAGCAAAGATGCGCTCCACGCCTAAATAATCCAGACAGATTGCCGCTCCGACAATATCCACAATGGAGTCGACAGCCCCCACTTCATGGAAGGCCACATCATCGGCCGGCTTGCCATGCACCTTGCCTTCCGCCTTGGCAATTTCTGTGAAAATAGCCAGCGCCTGCTGCTTTACCGGCATCGTCAGCGCCGACTGCTCCAGCATCGCACGAATATCGCGCATCGTCCGATGCGCATGATGCTGTTCATGGTGGTGTCCATGATGATGTTCATGTTTTTCCGGCTGTGCCCGCGTAAGTTTTACCTCTACATACTCTGCATGGATACCATTCTTTACAACCGTGGAAATCTCCAAATGGAATTCATCCTGCAGTGGCAGCTTGGCCAACTCTTTTTCTAATACTGCTACTGGTACGCCCGCCTGCAGCAATGCCCCTAAAAACATATTACCGCTGATTCCGGCAAAGCAATCCAAATATATCGCCCGCATCGTTTCACCTCAATTTATTTATCTTGCTGGCCAGTGCGCCAGCGCCAAAGCCATTATCGATATTCACGACCGATACCCCCATAGCACAGCTGTTCAGCATGGACAATAACGCAGCCACGCCATGGAACGATGCCCCGTAGCCGACACTCGTCGGCACGGCGATCACAGGTTTATCGGTAAGCCCGCCGACTACGCTTGCCAGCGCCCCTTCCATGCCAGCGATGACCACGATGACATTCGCAGCCTTGATTGCTGGCAAATGAGCAAACAAGCGATGGATGCCAGCTACCCCGCAGTCATAGCAGGTCTCCACACAATTACCGAACAGATAGGCCGTCAGCCGGGCCTCTTCAGCAACGGGGATATCGCTGGTTCCGGCCGTCAGGATGAGAATCTTATGTGCCGCGTCGCGCGTGACACGCGTATCCCGGTCAAGGTAGATAATCCGTGCCGTCTCATCGTATACAGCCGCAGGTACTTTTTCCTGAACCTTTTCATAATGTGACCGGTCTGCCCTGGTAGCCAGAAGATTCCCCTGGCTATGCGTGTATAGCGAATAAAAAATGTCCCGTACTTGCTCTGGCGTCTTGCCAGCTGCATAAATAACCTCGGGCATTCCCTGCCGCAATTCACGATGATGATCGACTTCTGCAAACCGCATTTCCTCAAAGGGAGCCTCTGCTATCGCCTTCACAGCTTCAGTTTCGGCGACATCCCCCTGCTTATACGCGCGCAACAGGCGCGCAATCTCCTCCTCAGTCATCTGGCCACCTCAATTCCATATCCAACCAATTATAATAAGTTCGCGTTAAAAGGAAAAAATCCTTTTAATGAAAAAACCTTCCCCGCAGGGAAGGCTTGCGACGGTCATTCAAATGTTGAAGAAGCCGCGCATGAAGATTGCTGCCACCGCAGCACCAAAGAATGGGGCAATACCCGGTACCAGGATACCATATTGCCAATCATTGTCTGCCTTATTCTCTATCGGCAGCACAGCATGCGCCAGGCGCGGCCCCATATCACGAGCAAGGTTCATGGCAAATCCCGTAGTACCGCCCATGCCCATGCCAATGGCCCAGACCAGCAGGCCAATGGCTATCGGTGCCAGCATCGTCGCTGGTCCCTGGCAGGCATGCAGGATTCCCAGGATACCCGAAATAAATACAAACGTTGCAAAAAACTCACAGAAGAAATTACGTGGCAGATTGCGAATCCCCGGCGTCGTAGAAAAGATATTGCGGATCCGCACCGGATCGATTTTTCCCACCGATGCCTTGAAATGATCGGCATAGCAGAACCACATGATGGCTGCGCCAAAGAAGCCGCCAGCGAGCTCTGCCAGCGACAGCGGCAAAACCATCCCCCAGGAAATATTTCCGAGCACAGCCTGCGCCACTACCATAGCCGGATTGATGCAGACATCGCCAAACAGATACAGCGATACTGTAATGCCGAATGACCAAGTCGTTATCGCAAAGATGTGCCCCGTACCATTATATTTCGTATGTACCAGCGTATCATCACAGTGCACGCCAATACCAAAGATAATCATCAGGGCGGTGCCCATGAACTCTGCCAACAATTGATGTTCCATTAATTTCGTTCTCCTATCTATCTTCTCTTGTTTCTCAACCTACGATAACCGCTAAACCATCCGGAACAATGGCCACCTTCGCATCGCGGCCTTCATAGCTATAAGCTTTCTGCAAGGCCTCATCAAAGCTCTTTGCCAATTCCATATGCATATCGGTAATAAGCTGCGGCTCAACCAGATCCGATACCATGATAACGCGATGATGGGCAAGGATTCTCGCCAAAATCTGTGACGTCCACTGATCCGGAATCGTCTCCAGCCGCGGCGTATGGATTGCTTTCTGCAGGAATTCCTGCGGCGTTTTGGCATCGGCCAGATTATGGTAGAATCCCTCACCGCCATGGCCATCTGCGCAGCCGGCCACCATGATGATAGTGCCGCCTTCTTTATTGGCAGCCTCAGCCGCCGTCATGCCTTTGACGGCCTGATAGATATTCTGATCGAGCGGATAACCGCCATTGGTCGACACCGTGATATCTGCCTGCACCTGCGGGACATGCGCCAAATCAGCCACAAACTCGCAACCTTTCTCATGGGCGCGTTCGAGCTCGCCAGCAAACGAACCAATGATTTCTTTATCCTCATTGAGTACGACATTGAGGATGAATTTCAGGCCAGCAGTACGCGCTGCATAAACCATATCGCGATGGATGGGATTGTCGAGCAGATTGCCCGTGCGCGCATGATGCGAATTGATGAACTCACCACAATGGTTGGCCATGATAGTCTTGTACGATGCTACCCCCGGCAGCACAGCCTTGCGGCCGCCCGAAAAGCCAGCAAAGAAATGCGATTCAATGAACCCCTCAGCAATCAGCAGGTCTGCCTCGACCGCAGTACGATTCACGATGCATTCGCCACCGCTCGGCAGTGTACCGATCTTGACCATCGAAGCATCATCTGTCGAAACATGCATGACAATGTTCTCATTGTTGACAATCTCTTCGCCATATTTAGCCACCAGTTCCTCATGCGTCGACGGACGATGGAACCCTGTCGCCACCAGGATGCTGATATTTGCCTCCGGTTCAACCGAACGGATACGGCGCAGCAGAATCGGCATCGTGATATGCGACGGTACCGGCCGCGTGTGATCCGAGCTGATGATGGTAATATTTTTCTTGCCTTTTACCAGCTCCTCCAAACGCGGTGAGCCGATTGGATGATCCAGCGACTCCTCGACCAGCTCCTGCTGTCCCTTAGCCGCCTTATACCCAGCCGCCTTGGATTCCAATACCGCCAGCAGATTCGCATCAGCCACCTCTGCAGCCACCGTCCCCTTGTCATAAGGTAAAGAAAACTTCATCTTGAAAACCTCTCTTTCCAAATCCTCCTATTTCCAGTACAATAAACCATAACATATATTGCCTTTCACGAGACGCATATAGCGTAACACAAACGCGCCATCCTATTGCATCAATTCCTGCCGCCAAACACGGCAAAAACTGCGAACTAAAACGAAGCCAGAAAGAAGGATTTACATTGCTCCCCATTCTCGATAAACCCTTGCAAAAAGAATACGCACTGCTTAGCCTGCTCGATTCCGATGACCGCTGCTTTTCCTGCCAGGAGCTAGCAGCCGGACTCCAGCTATCGGAGCGTACCATCCATAAATATCTGCAAAGCCTTACACTGCATCTGAACGATATGTGCCCGCAAGATTTTGTCATCGAACGCAACACCGCGCTTGGCATCCGTCTGCGGCGGGCTCCGTGGCTCAATATCCACGTCATCTATGCGCAATTTGCCCAGCAGTCACTTACCTATTCCTTTTTCCATGCCATGTTTCTCGAAACCGTAGACACAACCACATCGTTCTGCCTGACACACTATCTGAGCCAGGCTTCGCTGTACCGTGCCCTCGCACCAATGCGCGATGCTGTCGCTGCCTTTTCCCTGATACTCGATGTAGCCGACATGAAACTTTCCGGCAACGAAATGCAGCTCCGTTATTTCTTCAATAACTTTTACCTGCAAATCTACCGCGGCTACGATTGGCCTTTTCCTGGCATTTCACGCCAGCGCATCATGAACGCCATCGAAGACATTCTTGGCGCACTCGACTTCCCTATGTCCATCAGCGATCGCAAACATTTCTCCTATTGGCTCGCCATCATCGCCCACCGCATGAGCCTGCGTCATAGCCTGTCATCTCCGCTGCCAGATGAGCTCGGTCTTGACAACGAAGCGTATCATGCCTGCCTGCCCGCCATCGAGCGCTTTTTCCAGCGCTTCCGCTTGCCGGTTCTAACGGCGGAATGCCAATTTGTCTTTTACCTGCTGTACGCTTTCCCATTCGGCGCCAATGTGCAGCAGCGCCTGTTTGCCGCCGCCCGCGATGCCCGTGGGTTTGACTGCCTGCCGCTTACAGCCACCGATCACTTTATGGCCGTCTTTGCCCGCTATTTCCCGAACTGGATTGGCATGGGAGCCCCGAGCTTCCGCCAAAAGCTGCATCGTCTCCACTTTCATGGCGCCTTGCTCAGTGGCAGTTCCGACCTTTTGGAACGTTATCCGTTTCTCAAGACCTACCAGGCAACGTATCCCCGCTTTGCCTGCCATATACAGAAACTCTACGAAGCACTGGCCCCCCATCCCTGCGGCCGCTGCTTCACCGATACCTGTTATCTGCTGCCGCATTACATCCTGCTTTGCAGCCAATACTTTGACCTTGCTGCTGCCGAACCGGTCATCCATCTCGCCTTACTTACTGACTACGGACCCATTTATGAAGAAAAAATCAAACAAGAAATCATCTCCCGCTTCCGTGATAACTTTCATCTGCAATTTGTAGCTACACATGTTGACTACGACTTGTTGATTACCAATCTGCCAGCCCCCATCCAGCCGCCCGGACATCTTTCTCTGTCCATCCACACAGCTTTCAACCCTCGCGAATGGGAGCTGCTCCACGAGCTTTTGACCCAGATTCGCACCAAACAAACTCAGTCTTGCTGAAATAAGAACATAAAAAAGCAGTCTTGCCGCATGGACAAGGCTGCTTTTTTATGTTCACTTTATTCGTTTTCCTGCTGCTCGGCAAGCTGCGTTGCCGAGGCTGCCGTTACCGCAGCGGCCTGCTGCGCCTGACGTGCTGCCTGCTGATTCATCTGCGCCTTTGCCTGCTGCAGGACATTAAGTGCCTGCTGCAAGCCCTGTTCCGCCTGACGTACCCCCTGGAAGGTTCCCGTCACATGCGCAATCAGTTGCTCAAATACCTGATTGGCATAGGCATCTGCATCATTCTGAAGCTGCGTGGCATTCTGCTGCGTACGCTCCATGATTTCACGCTCCTGCTGCTGCGTCTGCTGCAGGATGGTCTTAGCTTTTTCCTTAGCCTGCTGGACGATTTCGTTCTCATCCGTAATACGCTCTGCATACTCTTTGGCATCGCGTTTGATCTGTTCAGCCTCTTTGCGCGCATCTTCCAAAATCTGTTCGCGATTGCGCATGATTTCATCGGCCCGATTGAGCTCTTTTGGCAAATCATTGCGCAGCTCATCGACATAATGGATGAGTTCGTTATCATTAATCAGGGTCTTCTCCGTAAACGGGAAATGTGAAGCTCCCACCACCATATTTTCAAGTTTATCCAAGGTATCGCGTACTGACATATACCGTTTACTTCCTTTCTCTCTGCTTTAACTCTATCATCGCCTGCTCAACACAATCGGGGACCAGTCCATGGACACTGCCATGGAAATGGAACAGTTCCCGGACGCCGGATGAACTCACATACGAGTAATCCGGCCGCGTCAACAAAAAAACTGTATCGATTTCTGGCGCGATATGACGAATCATATACGCCTCATTCTCCTCATATTCCAAGTCCTTTACTGACCGGATGCCACGGACGATAACCTGTGCATCATGCGCACGCATGAACTCGGTTATAAGTCCGGAAAAAGACATAACCTGCACATTGTCCAAATGGCTGACCGCCTGACGCAGAAGCTCTACCCGCTGTTCCACTGGCAAGAATCCTTTTTTGCTGGCATTCTGGAACACGCAGACAATCAGTTCATCGAACATCCTGCTGGCACGCTCGAAAACATCGACATGCCCGTTAGTCACTGGATCGAAACTGCCGGAGCACACTGCCCGCGTCACAGCTCCACCTCCTCGACATACCTCCGCCACTGAAAAATCGTCAGCTGCGTGGTATGCCCATACCGCCGGTTCATAACCACAGCCAAATGTTCAAGGCCTGGAATATCATTTTCATCGGCACCATGCTCAACGACCAGTATCCCATTATATGCCATGATTCCCGTTGACTGGTCAATCTGTCTGAGCGCCCGCTCCCAGAGGCCCTTATGATAAGGCGGATCACAAAAAATCAAATCAAACGCCGCCTGGCTGCGATCTAACTGGCTAAGCTCGGCAAAAACATCGCTGCCACGCACGGTAACCCTATCCTGCAGCCGTGTCAGCCGTGCGTTTTCCTGCATGAGCTGAGCCGTGGCCTTATCCACGAGCGTACCACTTTTCGCCCCACGCGACAACGCCTCCAGTCCCAGATTGCCCGTACCAGCGAATATATCCAATACCTTACGATCCAGCACCTTCTGCCCCAGGATATTGAACAGCGACTCTTTGATACGATCCGCTGTGGGCCGTGTGTCCTGCCCCTTCGGTGTCTTCAACCGGCATCCCCGGGCCGTACCCGTGATGATTCTCATATCATCCACTCCATCCTGTGCTGTTATTTACTTCACAGTAAACAAATTTATTTTACCATATTTTATTCAAATAGTGAACTGCCCGTATGGTATAATATGCAAAGAATCTTTATTGCATAGGAGTTTATCGTGAAACAACGTTATCGCTATATCATTTTGCTCATTATCCTTATCCTCATGCTCGGAATCTGGCACCATCTGCGCCAATTCCAGCCAGCAGTTCCTCTCACTCCAGAGCGTCCCCTGCACCATACGATACTGCTCGTCCCGCTCGATGGCAGACCGCCATGCCGCCAATTCGTCATTGATGCGGGACGCATCGCTGGCACACGCATCGAAGTACCGCCTTCCACAATACAGGACTATTACTCACAGCCTGGCGATACACAGGGCATGCGCCAATGGCTGAGCCAGAACATCGCTAACAGCCAGGCCGTCATTTTATCTATCGACCAGCTGCTCTACGGCGGACTTCTGGCCGCCCGCGAAAAAGAAGTATCCCCCACAGAAATCGACAATCTGCTCCAATATCTGCGCGAACTCCACGCTGCCCATCCCGGCATTCCCCTCTACGCTTTCAGCATCCTGCCACGTCAGACACCCCAGGATACCATCGACGGCTATCAGGAACGCAAAGACTTATTAGCCTACTCGCGCTTAAAAGGACGGCAGGCCGAAGGCCTGCCCATCGACGAGCAGGAACTTTCACGCCTTGAGCAGGCGATTCCCGCCGACAGCATGACACGCTACCTCGCACACTTTGCCGAGAACAAGCAGCTCAATGAAGCACTTATCCGTCTGGTACACGAAGGTATCCTTGCCCAGCTCGTTCTCGGTCAGGACGACGGCGAACCATTCAGCATTCCCAACATCGAAAAGAATGAATTGAAGGAATATCTCGCAAGGCAAAACCTTCCGGCAGGCAAAGTCTTTTTGACACATGGTGCTGATGAAATCGCCCTATCGCTGCTGGCCAGCATCAAAAACCGCCAGGCAGGCTTCTGTCCGCGCATTTTCGTACATTACAACTCGCCTGCCACCCCCGACCGTGTCATGCCATATATGGCCATCAGCACTGCCGAGACTGTCCATGAAAAGATTGCCCTGCTCGGTGGCCAGGAAAGCAATACCCCTGACGCGGCTGACTTCACACTGCTGGTTTCCACCTGCAACAGCGATGAAGACGATATGGACAGCCGGGCCCAAACTACAGCTTATCTGCAGGCAGCACAAAAAAAAGGCCAGCCTGTCGCACTTGTCGATCTCAGCAAACATTTTACCGCACAAGAAACCGTCCTGCCCTTGCTGCTCGCCAGTGATTATCCCATAAATGCGCTTGACGCCTATGCTGGCTGGAATACCACGAGCAACAGCATTGGCACTGCTCTATCGCAGGCCAGCCTCTATGAAGTCTCCCGCCAACAAGCGGGCAGCCTTGCGGAAACGATTGGCCTGACGGCAGCTAATCTCACCTTCCTGCAAAATCGCCTGCTCGAAGACTATTTCTATTTAAAAGAAGACATCGACCTCGTCAACCAGACCCTCCAAAAAGCCGGCTACACGAACACCGCCGACCTTGACCTTGAACACAACTACCGTTGGGCCAACCGCACACTGCAACGTGCCATGAGCGAGCACCTGGCAACTTACAAAAATACCCGCGCTTTCCGGCAGCCCGTAACCTTTCAATCTCCATACGGACCGTTCACCTTGATGCTGCAGGACATGACCGCCGACCTCAGCTATCCCTGGCCACGCACCTTCGAGATCTGGCTGCAAACGACCCCATATTTTGCCCTGCCCGCAAGCAGCGAAAAAAATCAATAAAAAATCCTTGACAATCTCTCACTCCCCCTATATAATATATAAATGTCGATGGCTCACTGAGTCAGAAACCTAACAGGGGTATCGCCAAGTTGGTAAGGCACGGGTCTCTGAATCCCGCATGCGTTGGTTCGAGTCCAGCTACCCCTGCCATTGTATATTTTACCGCTATCTGTTCAGATAGCGGTTTTTTGTGCCCTTTTTGCTGACAAAAGACGCGCAACCAGCTGCCTTGCTGATTGCGCGTCTTTTGTCGTCTATTTCACTGGCTGGATCGGCGGCAGTTCCACGGTCTGCGATTTGCTTGCCGCGACAGCTGCTGGCACCTTCTCGATAGGTGGCAGCTCCACCACCTGCTTAGCAGCAGGTATTGCCGCTGGCGGCAGCTTGACTTCCACCGCCTGGATTGGCGGCAGTTCCACGACATTTTCCGCCGGTACTGCCTCTTTAGCCGGAACTGGCTGCGGGCGAACAGCCGGCGCAGCTGGAGCCGCAGGTGGCTGTGGCATTACTGCCGGCTGTGAAGGCTTTACGTCTGCCGTAGCTTTTTTCCCCGCCTTCTTCTGCGCATCGATGTCCGCAGCCGTGATGATGATAGGCACAGCCTTTGGTGCCTGCACAGCAGCTGCTTTATCCGCTTCAGCATCGGCTTGCGGTGCCGTTCCGACGGCATCCCAATGGAGCCTTGCATTCCTGCCCGGCAACCCGCTATAATCTACCTCGCCCATTCCGGCACTGGCAATCCCCATGCTCTGCACCATCAGCAAAGCGGCAGCCGCCAAGGCCGCCCCTTGTTTCTTGCTACGCTTCATCCCGCAATCCCCCAATGTATTCTTAGCTGCAATTACATAACATTATATGTAATTCTGCACCATACAGGAAAATCCTGCTTTATTTCTCCTGGAAACTAGCAACACCCTGCTGGAACAATTTGATGGCACTATCGCGCAGCACCGGATTATCAATCAGCTGGAGTGAATAGCAGCCACCCTTCGCCCCACGGAAGAACGTCACCGCCATCTGCGTATCAGCCGTGGCCTTGGCATCGAACTTGCCATCCCCGTTGGTATCGACTTCGATTTCCTTCGCCGTTACCGCATAAACAGCTTTGTTCGTCGCACTGAGATTCACAAGCATAATGCCCTCATACGCGTTGCTGTTCATCAGGTCATTGAGATATTTCTTTGCTTCTTCTTCATTGATTTTATTGAAATCCGGCGTCTTCTTAGCATCAAAAGCATCCATCAGGACGACCCAGGCATTTTTGATATTGTAGCCATCGTTGTCAAAAACAAGCACTTCGCCCTTCTTGCCCTCATAGAGCAGACTAGCTGGGATAACATTCGGGCGCTGCGGACACTGAATGGTAAAACCATACTCTTTGCTCGTATACGTATAAGCAAGCTTTGCCGGCTGCTCTTGTACTGTACCGGCTGCCGGAGCAGACTCTGCTGCCAGAGCTATCGGCGCAGTACTTCCCAGCAAGATTGCCGCCATAACGCCCATTGCCATATTCTTGTTCCAATTCATCCGAATACCTTCTTTCCTGATCCACTGAGCTTCAGCGCTTGCGTGCTGGCTCTACGTTAACCTTATACCCCTTGACCGTATTACGGTGCATGATATTCATGACGCGCTCTGCCACATCTTCTGGTACTTCCACGAAGGTAAAGCGGTCATAGATATTGATAACGCCAATCGTGTCGCCCGGAATATCTGCCTCATCGGCAATCGCCCGGACAAGATCGGACGGACGTATCTTCTGATTGCGGCCAATGTTGAGGAACAAACGCACCATACCTGGCGCGCCGCCCGTATCCCCAAAGCCATCGGCAGAACGCTTCGGTTCATCCTGGAAGCCTTCGAGCGAAAGCTTGAGTGCAGCTGCAGCGATATCGACCAAATCAAATCCTTCTGCAGCCACATCCGAAATGATGGTATGGTAATCATCATAACGATTCTGTTGCAATGTCTTTACCAGCCGCTCCTGCACGAGATCTTTCTGCCTCTCAAGAATATCTGATGCCGTCGGCAGCTCACGGCGCTGGATTTTCGTATGCGCCAGTTTCATGATGAGACGCAGCTGACGATACTCTTTCGGTTCGATGAACGTCATCGCCACGCCGGTGCGCCCGGCACGGCCCGTACGTCCAATGCGGTGCACATACGACTCATGATCCTGCGGGATATCGTAGTTGATAACATGCGTGATATCATCGATATCGATACCGCGCGCAGCCACATCGGTTGCAATCAGCACATCGATGCGTCCTTCACGGAACTTCTTCATCACGCGGTCACGCTGAACCTGCGACAGGTCACCATGCAGACCGCCAGCCGAATAGCCACGCGCATCAAGCGATGCAGAAAGGTCATCGACAGCCCGCTTGGTCCGGCAAAAAATGATAAGTTTACCGGTTTCTTCGACATCGAGCACGCGGCAAAGGCCTTCAAATTTCTGCCGCGTCTCATAGTAGACCTGATCTATAAGCGGTACAGTCAGATTCTCCCGCGTGATTGTCACACGCTGCGGATGATTCATATAGCGTAGCGAGAGCTTTTCGATAGGTGCAGGCATCGTCGCCGAGAACAGCAATGTCTGTCGCTCAGATGGTATAAGCTCCAAAATGCTTTCAATATCATCGATGAAGCCCATATCAAGCATTTCATCGGCTTCATCAAGCACAAGCGTCTGCACATGATCAAGCTTAATGGTACCACGATGCAGATGATCGAGCAAACGGCCCGGCGTACCGACAATGATCTGTACCCCACGCCCCAGGGCCCGGATCTGACGCTCAATCGACTGTCCGCCATAGACAGGCAAAGTGCGCACGCGCTTGAATTTGCCAATCTTATTGAGCTCCTCGGCCGTCTGGATAGCCAGTTCGCGGGTCGGCGTCAATACCAGTGCCTGAACGTGCCGCGACTTCTCAACAGTTTTTTCGACCGTCGGTATGCCAAATGCTGCAGTCTTGCCCGTTCCTGTCTGCGCCTGTCCGATAACATCATGCCCCTCCAGTGCCAATGGTATCGTCTGCGCCTGAATGGGAGACGGCTCCTCAAAGCCCATCTCCGTCACGGCCTGCAGGATCTTGCGGCTCAAATCGATCTCGCCAAATTTTTTCATTTCGTGTTTCAAAAAGTTCCTCCTGATAGATAATCGTGTATCATTTGCAGAGCTGTCTCTGCACTTTGCTGTTTTATTTCCTTACGAGTCCCACGGAAGTGCTGCTCGGAGACTACCGTCCCCTTCCAGCCAGCCACTGCTATGTAAACAAGCCCCACTGGCTGGCCATTGCTGCCGCCACCAGGCCCCGCCAGCCCCGTTATGCCCACACCGATGTCAGTAGCGATACGCTGCTCGATGCCCTCAGCCATCTCACATGCCGTTTGCGCCGACACCTCGGTATAGCGGGCAATCGTTGCCGGCTGCACGCCAACCAGCTGCTCCTTGATTCTATTCGTATAGCAGACCACAGCCCCCATGACATAAGCCGAACTCCCGGGAATATCAGTCAGCCGGCTCGTCAGCAGTCCCCCGGTGCACGACTCAGCACAGGAAATGGTCTTTTGCTGGCTGGCCAGCAGATTGCCGACCACCTCTTCCATGCTCTTCATAGCCCGCCTCGTCAGTCTGCCAGCTTCTCGCCGACCACATCATACGTAAAGCCCTGCAGGACCTTGACCTTGATGATATCGCCCGGCTTGCTGTCCGTATCGTTTTCAACATAAACCTGACCATCGACCTCCGGGGCCTCACGGTACGAGCGTCCTACGCAGATATTCGGCTGCTCCTCATCACGGCCCTCCACGAGTACTTCAAGTTCCTTGCCTTCAAACGACTGATTGACTTCCTCCGAAATCTTGCTCTGCAGGCTCATGAGATCATGATAACGTTCCTGCATGACTTCCTCCGGCACCTGATTCGGCATATCATATGCAGCCGTATCCTCTTCGCGCGAATACGTGAACACGCCGACGCGGTCGAGACGCTGCTCCTCCAGGAACTTGCGCAGCGTCTGATACTGCGCATCGGTCTCGCCAGGGAAGCCGACAATGAATGTCGAGCGGATTGTGACACCGGGGATGCGCGCACGCAGCTTGTCCAAAAGTGCCACCATCTCCTCACGCGTATCCGGACGATGCATCGAACGCAGCACGTCGTTGTCTGCGTGCTGCAACGGCAGATCTACATACTTGCAGACCTTCGGTTCATTGGCATAGACGTCGATGAGTTCATCGGTAAAGAACTTCGGATAGCAGTAAAGCGTACGCACCCATTTGAGTTTCGGTACCTTGCAGATGTTGCGCAAAAGCTCCGCCAGTACCGGCTTGCCATAGATATCCTTGCCATAAAGCGTGCTATCCTGCGCAATCAGCACGACCTCACGCACCCCTTTTTCTGTCAGGTGCTCGATTTCCGCACAGATATCCTCCATGCGGCGGCTGCGGAAACGGCCACGGATCTGCGGAATGGCACAGAACGCACAGCGGTTATCGCAGCCCTCGGCAATCTTGACATACGCTGTATAGTCAGGTGTCGTCGTAATCCGAGGCGTCTTCTCATCATAGAGCGTATCATCCTCACCCGCAATGACGACACGATGCCCCTTGAGCGTCTCCTCAACGGCCTCCATGATGCGCCCCCAGGCTCCCGTACCGAGAATAGCATCGGCCTCTGGCAGCTCATCCAAGAGCTCCTGCTTATAACGCTGTCCCAGGCAGCCAGCTACGATCAAGCTGCGGCAGCGCCCGGTCTCTTTGTACTCCGCCATATTGAGAACCGTCGTAATGGATTCTTCCTTGGCTGACTGGATAAAAGCACACGTATTGACGATAAGAATATCAGCTTCTGCCGGCTCCGGCGTTATCTCAATGCCATGCGCCGTAAGCTCGCCGAGCATGACCTCTGTATCGACAAGATTCTTGGAACAGCCAAGACTGATAAAACCTGCTTTCACTTTAAACCTCCTATAATAATTCGGAAAATCTTCCCGCCATGTTACACAAAGCAAAGGATTACAAGAAGATACAGAGGATACAACCTGCAATCACAGGCGGTATCCTCTGTCCCCTCATATCACAAATCCCTGTTATTTGAAACGGACTTCTTTGACCCAGCGGTCAAGGAAATCATGCTTCTGCTGCGCCGTATAACGGATCGACTGATTGAACAACACCAGATTCTTGCCGGCAAACATCTTATAAGCCAGCGTTCCCGGATTAGTCGGCACGAAATAGAAGCTTTGCTCCTGCAGTGCCAGCTGCGCGTCATCCCCTAGCAGCCAATCTGCAAAATCCTTGGCAGCCCGCTGGGCCTTTGGTTCAGCCCGGTAAGCCATGCCAGTGCCCGTCACGAGTGCTGCCGTACCATCGGCTGGATACACGACCTGCAAGGGATAACCATCCTGCATGTAGCGGATTGTCTCACTCTCCACAGCCACAGCAATATCCACTTCGCCCATACCGGCCTGACGGACCGGCGTAGACAAATACCGCGCATACTGCACGATCTTGGGATGTATCTGCCGCCAAATATCATAGGCAGCCGCATCGCCAAACTGTGCAATCATGCTTAGCAGCAGATTGGCAGATGCATCAGCTGCCAGGAAATCCGTAACACCAACGCGCACCTGGGACTGCTTAGCCAAGCTCTGCCAAGTGTCGGGGATATGCGCTTGCGTCTTCAGATAATCCTTGTTGACACAAAAGACAACCGGATCGTACCAGACACCGACCCAATACCCATCTTGCTCACGAAACTCCTCTGGAACCTGATCGCCAGCCTCAGAAAGATACGGCACGAGATACCCTGCAGCCGCAGCTTTTGCCAATGTCTCGCGATCCGCCAACACCATGGCCGCCTCGCCATCCTTGCTGCCATACGCCTGCTCCTGCAAGCGGCTCAAGACCTTGTCTGCTGGCAATGGCACAAAGTTTACACGCACACCATGCTGTTTCTCATAGGCCGCTGTCAAAATAGTCACATGTTCGGCTGGCAGCGTCGTATAGACAGTAATCTCCTGTCTTGGCCGCTGCTGCTCATCATGTCCAGCCCCGGCCAGATAAGCAGACCCTGCTACCACAACTAAAAGAAGCAGGAACGACGTCAACAGAAGAGATGTATACCTTCTCATGGATGATACCTCTCCCACTTAATACTAATCAGTACCATTCTATCATAAGAAAAGGACCGCCGCAACTCAGCGGCAGTCCCACAGAATCTCTGATTTCCGGCTCTATCAAGCATCCGGATGTTCTTTATGAAGCGGTGTCCCAAAAATAAGGTTATCGAGCAATCCGATAAGCTGATTGATTTCCGGTTTAGCAATCTGCCCCGATGCCCCAAGCTGCTCACCCTTGAGACGCATCTCATCACTGATCAGCGACGAGAAGAGTACCAGCGGCACACTCTGCAGGCGCTCGTCTTCACGGACAAGCTTCAGCAGGCGATGTCCATCCATCTTCGGCATCTCGACATCTGACACGATGACACCGACATGCTCCTCGATCTTGCCATCACGCTCAGCCAGGCCGCGCAGATAATCCCAAGCATCCTGACCATTGCCAAAATCACGAACAAAGCGATAGCCCGACTCATGCAGCGTCGTGACCAAGAGATCACGCAGCATAGGAGAGTCCTCAGCCACAACGACATGTACATTGGAGCGCTTGACCTTGACATCCTCGGTCGCTTCTTCATAAGTAGTCAGCTTCGCATTGATTTCCGGATTGATTTCTGCGATGATCGTCTCAAAGTCAAGCAAGAGTACGATGCGATCCTTCATCTTGACGATACCGACTACCCGCGACTGATCCCCGACTTCTGGCGCTGGTTCCATGTCTTTCCAGGAAATACGATGGATACGCGAAACATTCTCGACCAAGAAGCCGATATTGTAGTTATTGATTTCCGTTACGATGATATTCTTCGGCTCCGTCCCTGTCTGCACATTCAGGCAACGCGGCAGGTTGACCAACGGAATCGCCTTGCCACGCAGCGTGAACAATCCATCGATATACGGATGTGCCTGCGGCATAGTCGTCACCGGTGTACGTGTGATAACTTCGCGAACTTTCGCTACATTGATACCATAATTTACATGGCCAATGCTGAATTCAACAATCTCAAACTCATTGGTACCTGTCTCAAGCAGGATTCCTTTTTTATCTCCACTCGTTTCTGCTGCCATTCAATTCGCCCCCATACTTGGATTCGTATTATCCCATTTTAATATTCATCTATGATGTTTCTATTCGCCTTAAAGCAACAAATTCCTTCTGCTTTCCAGAAAAAAGTCCACCATCACTATCATTTTTCTTTCAGATAAGTCCAGCCATCTTTCTCCACTACACGTCCTTCACGCAAAAGATGTCCCAAAGCGCGCTTGAATGCCGCCTTCGAAATCTGGAATTTGTCACGGATAACCTCTGGCGACGATTCATCACTATACGGCATCTTGCCATTGCGGCTTGCCAACAATTCCATGATGCGCTGTGAGTCCGTGAGCAAGGCCTTTTCCTTGACCTCACGCAAGGACGCATTGAGCCGCCCATCCGGACGCACATACGTTACCCGCGCCGTCACGACTTCACCCACACGCGGCCGCGTCTTCATCTCTTTGTTATCGATGAAGACGATATAGCGCTCCTTGCTGAACAAGAATGCGCCGCTGTCCGTATAATTGTATATCGCACCAGTAACCGCATCGCCTACATGAACGTTCGTCGCAGGCTGCGAGGCACGGCGCATTTCGTCCTCAACTTCCATAGTAACTGCCAAACGGCCGGATTTATCCGTATAGAGTTTCGCCCATACCACCTCGCCGATCTGCGGCCGCCCGCGCATCCCCGCATAAGGCATGAAAATACCACGCTCAGCACCAACATCCAGGAACGCACCATCCCGGCTCGTATTGATGACTTTGAGGCGGGCAATCTGCCCTTCTTTCATGCGTGGAACACGCATACTTGCGGTCAGCCGGCGTTTCGGATCGAGATACAAAAATACCGTAACTTCATCGCCTACAGCTACCGGCCCGGTCTGCTGCGTCTTATGCAACAGGATATCATCCGACGTGTTGCCAGTCTCTGCATCCAGGAAAGCACCCATCTCTCCGATACGTACTACCTTGAGCGTCGCGACTGTACTCGGCCCGTACTTTCTCTTTTTTCTTTCTTCCATCTCCGACCTCGATCAGCCTTCATACGGTGTCAGCGCTGCATCGCCCCAGAGGCGCTCCAGCGCATAATACTCACGGGCATCCTGCATGAAGATATGCGCTACTACATCGCCGTAATCCAGCAATACCCATTCACCCTCACGATAACCCTCTTTGTGATTGAACGCGATACCTGCGGCATCCATTGCCTCTTCGATATTATCTGCGATTGCCCGTACCTGCGTAGCCGTATTCGCCGAGCAGATTACGAAGTAATCGGTCGAGGACATGAGCCCCTGCATATCCATTACTACGATATCACGTGCTTTCTTGTCACTGGCCGCCTTGCAGATGGCTTCCGTCATTCCCTGTATCATCAAAATTATTCCTCCTCTGGTTTGTTCCATGTATCAGCAGGAAATAGTTCCTGCATGCGTTTTTGTATCCCGGCTTCATCCGGTACCCAAATAGATTCATCATCCTGGGCCACAGCCCCCGGCAGCATGACGCTTACCGGCGTATCACTGCTCATACTGCGCAGGACATTGGCCAAATGCGCAGAATCGAAGATTTCTGCGCTGGTATCGACGTGCTGCTTGAAAATTTCTGCCACAGCCGGTAGTTTAGGCACCGTCTCAAACTGCAGCAGCTTCTGATAAAGAGCTTTTACGAAGCGCTGCTGGCGCTGCACACGGCCAACATCGCCAAGTTCTGAACTGCGGAAACGGATATATTGTTGTGCCTGCTGGCCATTTAAATGCTGATAGCCCTGCTTCAGTTTGATGGACAGATTTGCCTCGGGGTCTTCATACTGCATATCTCCTTCGACATAGATATCGATGCCGCCCAAAGCATCGATGAGTTCGGCAAACGTCGCCATATCCAGCGTCACGTACTGATGGATAGATATTCCCAAAAGCGAACTGACCTGCCGCACCATCAGCGGCGACCCACCGAGTGCATAAACGCTCTTGAGTTTCATTGCCGTACCGCCTTCCGGCAGATTCACCCAAGTATCCCCCGGTATATTGATGAACCGGACCTTGCCCGTCTCATTTTCAAGGCTGACGACAAGAATCGTATCGGTATGTTTCTCCGTTGCCGCGGTTATGTCAGCACCATCGTCCAGCCCCATGACCAGGATATTCGTATAGCCATCAAACTTAGGATCGATTGTGCCACGCCTTGCCTGCTGGCGTTCTGTATAGCCATTGTACATGGCTTGATACTCATGATAGATATTGCTGCCCCAGGAGACCAGTGTATAACCAAGGAACAATACCCCAGCTAGCACAGCGCCCAGGAATACCAGCAGAAAAAAAAGTCTGGCCAATGCCCGGCGGCGGCGTCTTGCACGCAACTGCCTTTTCCGCATGATATTCTCGCGCGTGATATTTTGCTGTTCATTTCCCATTGGCGCACCTTCTTTATTGCTCTTATGGTTCATTGCTATCGTTTTTCTGCAATAACAGCTCGTTGCGCGCCAGCACAGTATCGGGATGAATCAGATGGCCCTTCGCTACAACGAAACAAATCGACTGGCTCAACCCCGCGAGAACCATTTCGTCCAGGCTGGCCGTCTTTGCCAAGCAGCGCAGTTCCTTAACACCCGGATATTCCCGCCCCGGCTCGATCATGTCGGCAAACCAGATAATCTTGTCGAGCTTTGTCATGCCTCTGCCACCGACTGTATGGCGCCAAATGGCTTGCTCCACCATCGCATCATCCACACGGTAGACTTCCCGAACGCGCTTTGCCCCGATATATGCATGCAAGAGCAGCGGCATCGACCGCTCTACCTCGCCGATTTCTATCCCGCGGCGCTGTGCCTCTTCCAGCATATCCTCATTACGATATTCACGTGCACAGTCATGCAGCAGGCCAGCCACGCGGGCTCGCTCCTCATCAACACCAAAACGGCGTGCCAGGAAAACCGCAGTATCGGCCACCCCCAGGCAATGACGGAAGCGGCTATCCTTCAGCCGGCTCGCCAGTTCCTTTTCCATGGCCTCATAGCTCATGCCAAAACTCATGAATACAACCCTTCTTTTTTGATATATGCCTCCACAGCTGCCGGCACCAGATACTTGATGCTCTTGCCCGCCTTCACACGAGCCCTGACTACCGTCGAAGAGATTTCCAGCTCTGGTACCGCCAGAAAATGAATCTTCTCACGGGCCAAGGCACCAAATTGACGAACCAATGCAGCTTCATCAACAGGAGCCCCCGGTCTCGTGGTTCCTACGAAATGACATTCCCGCAGCAATTCATCGATATGATACCAGGTGTGCAGTTCATTGATAGTATCTGACCCCGTGATAAAATAAAGTTCCGCTGCCTTGCCATACCTCTGCTTTACTTCCCGTACCGTCAACAGCGAATACGAAGGACCTGTCCGCTCCATCTCTTGCTTGGATACATGAAAGAACGGATTCGATGAAGTTGCCAGCTGGGTCATCATCAGCCGATGATAAGCCGGTTCCACTTTGCGCCCCTGCTTGTGTGGCGGATTAGCCGCAGGAATGAATAGCACGAGATCCAGGCAAAAAGCCTCACGTACCGCCTCAGCGATTGCCAGATGGGCCATATGGATTGGATCGAAAGTCCCCCCCATGATGCCAATCCGCAATTGTTTCACTTCTGTCATGACAGCAATTCGCCTCCTCTCCAGCAGACCAGCAAAGCCACCAGCATCGTCAACAGGATGATAAGCACGGCCTGGCTATAATCCCTGGCATCATGACGTCCCTTGGGCGTTGCCAGATACTGGCGGATGGTCCGGCCATAGCCAGTCAGCCAATTCATCCGCGTACCTGCCCCTCACCATAAATCAAATACTTCGTGCTCGTAAGTTCCATAAGCCCCATAGGTCCACGCGCATGCAGCTTCTGCGTGCTGATGCCGATTTCAGCGCCAAAGCCGAATTCAAAGCCATCCGTGAAACGCGTTGAGGCATTGACATATACAGCAGCAGCATCGACTTCACGCTGAAAGCGGTGTGCATTACGGATATCTGCCGTAACGATAGCCTCTGAATGGCCGGTATTATAGTGATTGATATGGGCAATGGCTGCCGTTATATCTTCCACTACCTTGACTGACAGAATAAGGTCGCCGTATTCCGTTGACCAGTCATCTTCTGTTACTGGAACCATCGCAGGGCAAATGGCACATGCCTGCTCACAACCACGCAGTTCGACATGCCGTTCTTCCATAGCAGCCGCAAGCTTCGGCAAAAATTCTGCCGCAATGGCCTTGTGTACCAATAAAGTCTCCATAGCATTGCAGACCGATGGATGCGACGTCTTGGCATTGACCGCGATTTCAACGGCCATGGCCTGATTTGCCGATTCATCGACAAAAGTATGGCAGACACCGGTACCTGTCTCAATAACCGGCACCGAGCTATTCGCAACGATATGCTTGATAAGACCGGCACCACCGCGCGGAATGATAACATCGAGCAAACCGGAAAGATGGGTCATGACATCCACGGCCGCACGATCCGTAAACTCGACAAACTGCAAAGCGCCCTCAGGAATGCCATTCTCATATGCAGCCTTAGCGAGCAGTGAACTGATTGCCGTATTGGAACGGATTGCTTCAGAGCCCCCCCGCAGGATGACGGCGTTGCCCGATTTGAGGCAAAGACCAGCTGCATCAGCCGTCACATTGGGACGCGCTTCATAGATGATACCGATAACCCCCAGCGGCACCCGTATCCGGCGAATCTCCAAACCATTAGGGCGCGTTGCCGAATAATCGCCTTGACTGACCGGATCAGGTAATTGTGCCGTTTGGCGAAGACCTTCAGCCATCTGGCTGATACGGCTTTCATTGAGCATAAGCCGGTCAAGATAGGAGCGCTTGAGCCCTTTTTGCCTGGCTGCCTCCAAATCCTGTTCGTTCGCGGCCAGGATCACAGAACTGCGCTTTTCCAGCACCTCAGCCATGGCCAGCAGCGCCTTGTTCTTGATACCAGTCGGCAAAACGCTGAGCTTGCGGCTTGCCGCACGGGCAGCCTCGGCCTTCTTCCTCATCTCTGCTTCGAAATCCATCCAAATTCCTCCTCAGGTAATCAGACCATCAGAACCATATTGTCGCGATGAATGACCTCCTCGGGCCCTCCATCACCAATCAGGCGCGAGAAGTCCTCCGTCTTATGGCCCAGCAGTTTCTGCAAAGTTTCGGCATTATAATTCACGATGCCACGGGCAATTTCCTGCTGCCGCAGATTGAGCACGCGCACCGTATTGCCCGCATGGAAATCACCTTCACAAGCTACAACGCCTGCAGCCAGCAAACTTGATCCCTTTTCACGCATTGCTGCTGCGCAGCCATCATCGACGACCAATTCACCAGCCAGGCGTTTGCCAAAGGCCAGCCAGCTCTTACGGACACGCAAATGCGATTCACGTGCAGGAAACACTGTTCCCACTGTTTTGCCAGCCAAGACTTCACGGATAACACCAGCACGCGCACCTGAGGCAATGACCATCGTTACGCCAGCGCTCATCGCCACCTGTGCTGCCTGGATTTTTGTCATCATGCCACCAGTGCCAAGCTTCGATCCTGCCCCGCCAGCAATCTTCTCGATTTCTGGCGTGATTTCAGGGATTTCCGAAATCAGCTCGGCCTCCGGATGCGCGGATGGATTCGCCGTATAAAGCCCTTCGATATCCGATAAGATAATAAGAGCATCAGCATCCACCAGCGTCGCCACCATAGCTGAAAGATTATCATTGTCGCCAATCTTTATTTCGTCAACGGCAACAGCATCATTTTCATTGATGACCGGAATCGCCCCCATGGCCAGCTGCGCCAGCAAGGAATCACGGGAATGAATGTACTGATTATGGCGGACTGAATTTTCTTTGGTCAACAAAACCTGTCCCATGATCTGCCCATACTCAGCAAAAAATTTCTCATAGATATGCATAAGCACACCCTGACCAATAGCCGCAATAGCCTGTTTTTCCGGAATGGACTCCGGCTTCTTCGCCAATCCCAGTTTCCCGAGACCAGCAGCAATTGCGCCCGACGACACGAGTACCATTTCCTTGCCTTGATTCCGAAGATCCGCGAGTTCGCGGATCAAATGATCGATGCGGTAAAGATCAAGCTTGCCAGTCTCATGAGCCAGCGTGCTCGTCCCAACCTTGACGACAATGCGCTTGGCATCGCGCAGCCGCTCTCTTGCGTTCATAGGCTCGCCCCCGTTTTACGGCAGTTCGATTTTCGGCTTGTCAAAATTACGTTTATACAACAGACCATTGCGGCCGATAATCTGCACGAGATTGACGTCCGCACGCTCTGCCAGCATCATGATTGCATCTTCCGGCTCTTCCATGCAGTTCTGCAAGACACGGACCTTGATGAGTTCACGTTTCTTGATAGCCTCACGAGCAGCCTCGACCACAGTCGGCGTAACACCTTCCTTGCCCATCATGACAACAGGCTCAAGTTTCTGGCCCAGCGAACGCAAAAAGCTCTTCTGCTTGCCAGTCAGTGAATTTCTAAGCAATATATTTCCTCCTATCTAGTAAGTTATTCGCGGAATTCAAACTCCATTGAACCGATATGAACCGTATCGCCCTCTTTGATGCCCTTATCCTTTAGCTTGGCATCAATGCCTTTGATGCGCCAGATATATTGGAAACGGCGCACAGCCTCATCGTTGAGGAAGTTCGTCATCGCTACGAGTTTCTCCAGGGACTTGCCCGAAACAACAAAGTCACCGCTGATATCACGCGTAATCGTGACCTTTTCCGGATCTTCCTCATTCTCATCATAGACCTTGACTTCTTCTTCGGTCTCTGGTTCTTCGACATAGTTATCAAGCCACTCACCGACATAGCTGATCAGGTCACTTACCCCCTGGCGCGTCGCTGCCGAAATCTCGAAGAACTTCAGCCCTTCCTGTTCGGCCAGCTTCCTGAGACGCGGCAAATTCTCCTGTGCCTCGGGAATATCGATTTTGTTGGCGACGAGAATCTGCGTACGACGAGCAATTTTTTCGCTGTATTTCTTGAGCTCGGTATTGATTTTGTAATAATCATCTACCGGATCGCGCCCTTCCAAGCCCGAAGCATCGACAATATGCAAGATGAGCTTCGTGCGCTCAACATGGCGCAGGAAATCATGTCCCAGCCCCACACCATCAGCAGCACCTTCGATAAGACCCGGGATATCTGCCATGACAAAACTCTTCTCATAGTCCGTCTTAACAACGCCAAGAACCGGAGTGATCGTCGTGAAATGATACTCGGCAATCTCCGGACGTGCTGCCGAACAGCTTGCCACCAGACTTGACTTGCCAACACTTGGGTAACCGACAAGGCCAACATCAGCAAGCAATTTGAGCTCCAGGATCAGATTGCGTGCCTCTCCCGGCTCGCCAAACTCCGCAAAAGTCGGCGTGCGGTTGGCAGAATTGGCAAATTTTGCATTGCCGCGGCCACCACGGCCGCCCTTGCAGACAACTGCCTGCTGGCCAATTTCCGTAAGGTCAGCCAACACCTGTCCAGTTGCCTCATCCTTGACAATCGTGCCAGGCGGTACATTGACATAGCAGGCTGGTGCATTGGCACCATACTGATTCTTGATGTCACCATTCTCACCATTTTTGGCTGCAAATTTCCGATGAAAACGGAAATAAAGCAGCGTATTCATATTTGGGTCAACGACAAAGATGACATCACCGCCGCGGCCGCCATCACCACCAGACGGACCACCCTTCGGCACAAATTTCTCACGCCGGAATGCCGATTTTCCGTGACCACCATCACCCGCCTTGACGATGACACGTGTACGATCGATAAACTGCATAGTATCCTCCTTAACCTTACCTTTTCTCTGCCCTGTGATGAATAAAAGTAAAAGCCGGCATTGTGTTCAATACCGGCTCTTACCTTTATGCACCACAACGCAACTTAACGCCGTTACTATATGTTCAATATAACAATACCTGCGCAGCTCAAAAAGCGCGCAGGTGTCGTTATATCATGGCTTACATAGCCTGTTCTTCAGCCGTGTAGACGCTAACCTGACGGTTGTAGCGGCCTTTACGCTCGAAAGCGACCTTACCGGCTACTTTTGCGAACAGCGTGTCATCCTTACCGATGCCGACGTTATGGCCCGGATGGAAGTGCGTACCGCGCTGACGGACGAGGATGCTGCCAGCCGTTACGATCGTGCCAGCCTGCTCCTTGACGCCCAGGCGCTTGGACTCGCTGTCGCGGCCGTTACGCGTGGAGCTGACACCCTTTTTATGAGCGAACAGCTGCAAATCAAAAATGAACATTAGATTCACCTCCGTTACTTTGAGATACGGACAGCCTCCGGACTGAGCTTCTGAATCTCTATCAGTCCTAGAAGCATCGATTGCATAATAGCTTCTGTGAGATCATCGGGAGCGCTCTTGAGTCTCACTGTGAGCTTTCCACTCGCTATGTCGTAATCGACCTCGCGATGCAGGTACTCCATAATACCCAAAAGAGCGGTCTGTGTCAGCGACGAAACACCAGCACAGACTATATCCTGTCCCCGCTCAGCCGTGCCGCTATGGCCCGTAACTGAAAAACCGGATATCTTCCCATCTGTTTGCGAAAATATGCGAATCTCAATCATCGATTAAGCTTCGATTTTCTCGATAACAACCTTCGTGAACGGCTGACGATGACCCTGACGTTTGCGATAGTTGGATTTAGCCTTGTATTTGAAAACAAGGATCTTCTTATCTTTACCCTGAGCCTCGACTTTACCCGTTACTTTGGCACCTGCGACAACCGGCTTGCCGACCTTGACATCACCATCGTTGACAACCGTCAGGACTTCGTCAAAGACAACAGCCTCGCCTTCAGCTGCAGCCAGCTTCTCAACCGTGATAACATCACCTTCGGAAACCTTGTACTGCTTGCCACCAGTTTTGATAATAGCGTACATAAAAACACCTCCCTATAGATTACTCGCCAGCTGCGGTACAGCTGTTACACAGCTGATTTACGGAACCCCGCTGTGCGGTTGGGGATGGGCCATATAGCCCAATCTAGACGCACGTATCGCGCGTCTACAGTAGAAAAGTTTATCATAGCCCCTGCCCAATGTCAAGGAAAACTATCAGCAAAAAAACAGGAAACACCGCAGCGGAATCTATGGTGTTTCCTGTTATCATTAATATAGTTATTTTCCGTTACGAACGCATGAACAGATTGACTAGGAAGGCGATACTGACGAGCCACATGATAAGACTTACTTCACGAGCCTTGCCACCAAGCGTTTTGATGAAGGCAAAACTGATAAAACCGAAGGCAAAACCATTAGCAATGGAAGACGTCAGCGGCATCATGATAATGGTCAGAAATGCCGGCAGTGCATCGGTGAAATCCTCGAAATTCACCTTGCCGACCTCGCTCATCATCAATGCACCAACAAGAATCAGTGACGGTGCTGTCGCATATCCCGGAACCAGACCGATAAGCGGAGCAAACAGCAACGAAATCAGGAACAGGATAGCGACTGTCACTGCTGTAAGTCCGGTCTTACCTCCGGCAGCGATACCAGCAGCACTCTCAATATAAGTAGTGACTGTTGACGTACCGAAAATCGAGCTGCAGATCGTACCGACAGCATCTGTCGTCAAGGCCCGGTCAATGTTCTCAATCTCACCATTAGGTTTGACCATCTTGGCTTTCGCTGTCAAACCGATCAACGTCCCCATATTATCGAACAATTCAACAACCGTGAACGTGAAGATGATTGATACGATACCGTAGTTCCAAGCACCAGCAATATCGAGCTTACCGAATGTCTCCCCCATATGCGGCAATGACATGCTAATGACATCTGTAAACGAATGCGGTACAGGGGAATACCCAAGACACATGGATAACAGTGTGGTCGCCACAATTCCCAGCAGGATTGCCCCCTGGACATTGCGAGCCATCAGTGCGCCAGTAAAAATCAACCCAAACAAAGCTAGTGCTGTCGTCGGTTGGGTAACATGTCCCAACGTAATGAAAGTGGCCGGATCGCTAATGATAAGTCCCGTACCCTTAAGACCAACAAACGCAATGAAAAGGCCGATACCAACGCCGATGGCAACACGCAAATTCTGTGGAACCGCATTGATGATGGCCTGCCGGATATGACTGATGGTCAAGATAAGAAACAATACACCAGAAAAGAACACTGCGCCCAAAGCTACTGTCCAATGCAGATGCAGGACACCACATACATAATAAGCAAAGAATGCATTAAGCCCCATGCCAGGCGCTAAAGCTACCGGATAATTAGCGAATACGCCCATGACCATGGTTGAAAGGGCCGCAATCCAAATTGTCGAAGCAATTGCTGCCTCCTTCGGAACACCAGCATCGGCCAGGATGTTTGGATTGACAAACATGATATACGCCAAAGCGATGAACGTTGTAAAGCCGGCCAGGATCTCTGTCTTGACCGTCGTGTTTTTCTCCCGCAGCTTGAAAAAGCGCTCCAGGAAGGTCGGCTGACCCGTTTGTGCTTGCATAAAAAAATTAGCCTCCTCATAGACTTTGACAGTTTACGGCTGTCTGGTAGAAACACCCACACCATATCAGTGGGCTTATACAAGAATTATGACGGAATACAGAATAACAAAGAAAAGGACACTTGTCAATTTGAAAAATAAACAATAATTTTCAGATATTTTATGCGAGCAAAACAAAAAGCCCTGACCATTGTCAGAGCTTACATTCGCAAGTGGCGGAGTGGAGAGGATTCGAACCTCCGCACCGGTTACCCAGCCTAACGATTTAGCAAACCGTCCTCTTCAGCCTCTTGAGTACCACTCCATATATATGGCAGGGGCAGTAAGAATCGAACTCACAACCTACGGTTTTGGAGACCGTTGCTCTACCAATTGAGCTATACCCCTAATAGTTAAAATGGGGCGACTTATGGGGATCGAACCCATGCATGCTGGAGCCACAATCCAGTGTGTTAACCGCTTCACCAAAGCCGCCATGAAACCGGCAACTACCTATCCTCCCAGTCCGTCTCCAGACAAGTACTTTCGGCCTCTGTATGCTTAACTACTGTGTTCGGTATGGGAACAGGTGGAACCATACAGGCATCGTCACCGGATATTCAATTGAATGAACCATGTCCACTCAAAACTATACAGAAGAAATGCGATGTATTCGTTACGAACTATTTCAGGACGAATTCTTTTAAAGGAAACTCACTCGCTACGCTTTCGCTTCGCTCGGAGTAAGCGACTCGTAAAAGTTTGCGCGTCACTTCGTTCCTTCAAACTTAACTCGCTGCTTAAGTTAAGCCCTCGACTTATTAGTATTGGTCCGCTGCATGCCTT